>CBFGYM010000008.1:0-88203 GCA_965653045.1 uncultured Gammaproteobacteria bacterium | reverse complement strand
TGCTGAATCTGCCGTCGTGGCCGACTCGCTCCCGGCGAGGCGACCACTCGGTGCGTTCCCGCGCACCGCCGGCAGATTCAGCTTCACGTCTCGGCGCTCGTCTTTATGCTCGTAAAATAGTAACGGCTACAAGCACTTCTTCGCTTTGTGCTAATAAACGAGAAGCGGTAAAAACCCATCATTTCGTTAAATGATGGGTCTACCCTTCAGCCCAAATACCCCCATAAACTATATATTTTATTCCGTAAATTGACTGATGGTTGATAAGTGGAATAAAACATATAGTGACGATATTAAAACTAAAGCGGTTCTTAATGCGTGAAGGTCGTCGATGGTTTTTTTGGCTTGAAAAAAGGGGCAATCAAGCCCCCATTTCATGACTCACTATAAATGGGGCTGATTGTGTCTTTTAATATCACTGAGTAATTTTACACTCAACACATTAATGCGATTTACATCTTCTAAACTTGAAAACCCCGCCTTTTGAATATGATTGATGCTTGCCCTGAAGGTAGGCGCATTGATAATAATGGGAAGATGTTGCGCCTTGGCTGCTTCTATATCGCTACGATAAATATGGGTTAAAGCTTGTATTAATGCAGGGTTGCCAGAAAAGTCAAAAGAGTAATCAAAGCCATAATCATACTTCAATCGCGTTCCTAACGGGCCGTTTTCTAAAATAGTGGCAAATGTTGTAAGCGCTTGTCTCAATTTCATATTTTTATTTTCTTTAAAGCAGAAAAATTATTTACTTTAATTATTAATTCTCAGACGGATCAATCACGCTTATCACTTTTAAAACAATTTCGTCGCTGATGTCTTTGGAGAGGGTTTCGATGTAGTGTGCATGGCCGCGTTTGATGCGTTCTTCAAGGTCGAAGGTTCTGACTTGATTACAGACAGCGACACCGGTGGTATCGTGTCCGAGGATAGTAACAGTTAAACCTTTAATGCGCGCAAATGCGCCGCCCGTGGTGACAGGCACAGTCATTGCAACACCGAGGCGATTAATTTCTTTCGGGGTGATAACAACAAAACGGTGCATATCTCTCATTTCACGACCCGATTGCGGGTTTGGATTAAGAAGATAAACATCACCGCGCTCAGGAATACGATGACGGCTCATGTTAATTCACGCCCCACTGCCTCATCTTCTCGAAACCATTTTGTTTCATCTTGAAGTTTTTTCATTGTGGCGGGTGTTGCGCCTTCTAACAATGCGTTCAAGGTATAACGTTGACGCGTTTGTGCCATGGGACTAAAAACAAGCTTTTTATCAGCAACATCCAGCGTCAGCGTATCGCCCACCTCAATATCCAACAATCGTAAAATATCGGCCGGCAGGGTAATAACCGCTGCCCCACCTTGTTTTCTCACTTGCAATGTCATCATACTCACCTCCTACCATGCATATAAATATAGCACAATAGTGAGACTTTTGCAACACTTCCATTCTTACAACTGGTTAACGCTAGACCCGTCGCTTAAAAGCACCACGTCGGCGGGGCGGTGGGCGAAGATGCCGCTTTCGATCACGCCGACGATGCGTTTGAGTTTATCTTCCATCACGCGTGGGTCGAGTAATTTTAAGCCGTAAACATCTAAAATGACGTTACCGTTATCGGTGATTAAACCGTCACGATACACCGGGTCGCCGCCCAGTTGCACAATTTGTCTTGCAACGTAACTGCGCGCCATGGGCAACACTTCAACCGCAACGGGAAATTCACCCAGTAAGTCCACGCGTTTAGAAGCATCAACCACACAGACAAATTTTTTCGCAACGGTTGCGATAATTTTCTCGCGTGTTAATGCGCCGCCACCGCCTTTAATCATTTGCTTTGAAGCATTCACTTCATCCGCGCCATCGACATATAAAGGCAAATCACGCACGCTGTTTAAATCAAGCACCGGAATACCCAGCGCTTTTAATTTATTCGTTGAATCAACAGAGCTTGCAACTGCACCTTCAATTTTCCCTTTCATGCCCGCAAGCGCCTGAATAAAGTAAGCAACGGTTGACCCCGTGCCAACGCCCACCACGCTATCTTCTTGCACGTAACGTAAAGCCGCTTCTGCCGCCGCTTTTTTTCCTGCTTCTTTATCCATTCAACACATCCTTATAAAATATAACTGGTTAAGTCTTCGTCTTTCACCAAATGTTTCAAACGCTCATCAACCAAATCAGCGTTCACTTCAATGAGCATGCCAGACTGATCAGACGCGGTAAATGAAATTTCTTCCAACAAACGCTCAAGCACGGTATGCAAACGACGCGCCCCAATATTTTCAACGCGTTCATTCACATGAAACGCAATTTCAGCAATACGGCGCACACCATCTTCTTTAAAAACTAACTTCACACCTTCTGTACCTAATAACGCAGTGTATTGTTCGGTTAACGAAGCCTGTGGCTCGGTCAAAATGCGATAAAAATCGTCTGTCGTTAGCGACTTTAACTCAACGCGAATTGGCAAACGACCTTGCAATTCAGGAATTAAATCGGACGGTTTTGCGTAATGAAACGCGCCTGAGGCAATAAACAAAATGTGGTCGGTTTTCACCATGCCGTGTTTCGTTGAAACGGTTGAACCTTCAATTAATGGCAGTAAATCACGCTGCACACCTTCACGAGACACATCAGCCCCTGCATATTCAGAACGTTTTGCGATCTTATCAATCTCATCCACGAACACGATGCCGCTTTGTTCAACGCACTCAATCGCACGGGCTTTAATTTCTTCATGATCAACCAAGCGCGTGGCTTCTTCTTCGCGTAAAATTTTTCGCGCTTCTGAAATTTTCATTTTGCGCGATTTTTTACGGTCTTGATGCATGCTTTGAAACATTGATGTTAACTGATTTGTCATTTCTTCCATGCCCGGTGGTGATAAAATTTCAACACCCACAGGGCCTGCTGCCACTTCAAGCTCAATTTCCGTGTCATCTAACTCACCTGCGCGCAAACGCGTACGATATAACTGACGCGCACCGCCGTCGTCTTTCGTCATTTCGCGCGGTTCACCCACAAAACTTGCACGTGGCGGTGGTAATAACGCATTCAAAATACGCTCTTCGGCGGCATCTTCTGCGGCCACACGCACATCGAGTACCGCTTTTTCACGAATCATTTTAATAGACACATCGACTAAGTCGCGAATAATCGATTCCACATCGCGGCCAACATACCCTACTTCGGTAAATTTCGTTGCTTCTACTTTAATGAAAGGTGCATCGGCTAATTTCGCCAAACGACGTGCAATTTCTGTTTTCCCAACGCCCGTAGGCCCTATCATCAAAATATTTTTCGGCATAATTTCATCGCGCAATTCAGGAGATAATTGCATACGACGCCAACGGTTACGTAAAGCGACAGCTACCGCGCGTTTTGCTTCTGCCTGACCCACAATGTGTTTATCTAACTCACCGACGGTTTCACGCGGTGTTGGCGTAATTAACGTATTCATAATTAAGTATCCAAGGTTTCAATGGTGAAATTTCGATTCGTATAAATGCAGATAGATGCCGCAATTTCTAGCGATTTCTCAGTAATATCACGCGCTGTTAAATCAGTGTTTTGCAATAAAGCCAAGGCCCCTGATTTTGCATAAGCTCCGCCAGAACCAATGGCAATTAAACCGTCTTCAGGCTCAATGACATCTCCGTTACCCGAAATAATTAAAGATGCTTTTGCATCAGCTACAACCAACATTGCCTCTAGTCGACGCAACATACGGTCGGTTCGCCAATCTTTTGCAAGCTCAACGGCTGAGCGCACCAAATTCCCTTGGTGGGTTTCTAATTTCGATTCAAATCGCTCAAACAAAGTAAAGGCATCGGCTGTGCCGCCTGCAAAGCCTGCTAAAATTTTATTCTGATATAACCGACGCACTTTACGCGTGTTCGATTTCATAATGGTATGTCCAAGCGTTACTTGTCCATCACCGCCGACTACTACTTGACCATTGCGCCTCACCGAGACGATGGTTGTACCGTGCATTTCGATCAAAACAGTCACTCCTCAATAAATCTCTTTCTGAATATGTGGGCACTTGTTTACTTTACAAGGCCTTTCGGGGTTACAATTAACTCCCTTTTTAATAAGAGTGTCAATGCTATGCGACCCAGCCAACGTTCTGCTCAACAACTGCGCGATATTCACCTTGCGCTTCATTTCACCAAACATGCCGAAGGCTCGGTATTGGTCGCATTCGGAGACACGAAAGTGATTTGTACAGCCAGCGTCACCCCAGGCGTACCGCCATTTTTAAAAGACAGCGGTCAAGGCTGGGTCACTGCCGAATATGGCATGCTGCCGCGCTCCACCCACGACCGCATGCCCCGAGAAGCCGCCAAAGGCAAGCAAAGTGGCCGAACCCAAGAAATTCAGCGCCTCATTGGCCGTTCTTTACGCACCGCTGTCGATTTAACCGCATTGGGCGAACACACGGTGGTCATTGATTGCGACGTCATTCAAGCCGATGGCGGCACCCGCACGGCCTCCATCACCGGCGGCTGCGTTGCGCTCTATTTAGCCTTATCGCGCCTCAGAGAAGCCAAAAAATTAATCGCCAACCCGTTTAAACAGTTCGTGGCCTCCGTCTCTGTGGGCGTGTTTCAAGGCGAACCAATATTAGATTTAGACTATGCCGAAGATTCAAATGCAGAGACTGACATGAATGTAGTCATGACTGAACACGGCGAATTTATTGAAATTCAAGGCACGGCCGAAAAAGGCACGTTTGGTGAAACCACCCTCGCCAGCATGTTGATGCTAGCGAAGTCTGGCATTGCAAGTTTGGTTGAAGCACAACAAGCAGCGGTTGAAAAAATTAGCGCCCTTTAGGCCCAGGCTTGTGATGATGCTCGGGTTGTTTGGCATCCGCTTTATTATGCCCGCTGAACAGCCCGTGCGTATGTAGCCCGTGCGCACTCGTCAGCGTTGCTTTCATCAATATTTTAAGGGCTGCCTGTTGATCAAAGGCAGGTGGCGCTTCACCACGCAAGGTTGCATCCAGCATTTGTTTATCACGACCCATCTCGTGGTACAAATCATGAACACAATCTTTCAGCATTTGCTCTTTGGTCATTTTCATCGTAATCATCCTTCTTCAGATTCGTCATGATCTGGATAACGCTCTTTCCCACCACACTTCTCCCACAGGAAATCGGCAATCACGGCTTTCACAGACATCGTCATCGGCCGACCTTGCAAGTCGCAATACCAAAACTGAAACGGACGCTGGCTGGTATCGACTTTAATCACAGACTCTTGTGCACCCATTTTGTAAAGAATATACCGCGGGGTGCCCGAAAAAGCCTGGTCTTTCTCAACTGCCGTTAAATACGATTCTAGCAAATGCATCAATGCCTCAGGCCCTGGCGCGAGATCGTATTCAAACGGAAACGTTAATGTTGAAGATGCCATAATCCTTATCCCCTTGCTTTTAGCATAGGACTTTAAGCTTAAGATAGCCTTAAATTAGAATAGCATAATCCATGACTAATGGGGCGTGATCAGAAAATCGCTCGTCTTTATAAATATGTGCAGTTTTTATCTTGTCTTTTAGGGCTGGGGTGACAATTTGATAATCAATTCTCCAACCAACGTTCTTCGCCCAAGCCTGACCCCGGTGCGACCACCACGTATATTCTTCAGCCGCTTGGTTCACTTCACGAAATGCATCTACAAACCCCATTTCACCAAACAGCTTGTCTAACCAAGCCCGCTCAGCTGGCAAAAAACCTGAATTCTTCTGGTTAGTTTTCCAATTTTTTAAATCGATGGGCTTGTGCGCAATATTCCAATCACCACATAAAATATAATCGGTGGTGCCTGTGTTTAAGGTTTTTAAATACGCTTCGTAATGATCAAGAAATTCATATTTCACGGTTTGGCGCTCTTCACTCGACGTGCCCGAGGGTAAATACAAAGAAGCCACCCACACCTTGCCAAAACGCGCAGCAACGTAGCGGCCTTCCGTATCAGCAACCGGCCAGCCTAAACCCGTGACCACCTCATCGGGTTTGTGTTTCGTATAGATACCAACACCGCTATAACCTTTTTTCTCAGCACAATGATAGTAAAAGTGATACCCCGGCAAATGTAAGTTAGGGTCGCCCAAGTCTTTATCTTGGGCTTTTAATTCTTGAACACAGACCACATCAGGCGCTTGCGCACTGAGCCATTGAAAAAAGCCCTTGCGCGCTGCTGACCTTATCCCATTCACATTTGCCGTAATCACTCGCATGCTTTTAACTACCCATCATCTTCTTAAAAAAATCACTCGCTTTAGTGGAAAGCGCTTTCACTTTTTGTTGAATTTTGACCTTCACCGCATCAATTTGTTTTTGTGCAATTGCACGATTAACCGCTGCCATATCTAAGCGCACATCAGGCTTGGTCACATTACCCGTAATGAGCACCGGCACATCCCATTGCGTTTTTAATTTTTGCGTGGAAGCCACATTCAAATGCATGCTCACATCGCGGCTTAATAATTGGAAATTCACATCGCCTTTGGTGGTAAACGCAGCGGCCATTAAGTCGAGGTCAGACGAGGTAAAAATACCGTTTTTCACCGTGAATGTCCCAGACAAACGATCAAACGCCGTTTCATCAATTTTGATAGGAGCGGCAATGGTTTGCTTATTCAACAAAGCGTCAGCTGTTTGAATTAAATAATTAATATCAACAGCTTTTACTTTCCCGTTCAATAAAGAATAAGCGCCAGTACCGTTAATGTTATTAAACAAAGCTTCACCGGTTTTACCTGTCGTAGTGCCTTTGAAACGCAAATTCCCGTTACCATCAATGGTTAAGCGCGCATCTGCACCATTCACATCGGCGAGCAAGCGGTTCATATCCACTTGATTCACTGTCACATCCCAATCCCACGCAGGCGTGGTTGATAAGGTTGCGCCGTGGATAATACCGGTTAACTGACCGTTGTATAAACGCGCAGTAAAAGGATCAATGGTCAAAATGCCTTGATTGAAATGTAAACCCGCATCTACTGCACTCAAATGTGCTTTCATCAGCTGCAAATCAGCAATATATAAATTGCCATTTAACTGATGCTGGCCTTTTAAGAAAGCACCCACATCAACCGCCATACTAACATTGTCTAATTCAACAAATGGCGTTTTAGAACCCGGGGCACTTAAGGCCATGCTCTGCATTTTCACACCAAAACGTGGGTAGAAAGACCAAGAAAGATTGCCGTTCATGGCTAAATCGTAGCCAGTTTGTGTTTTTACGGCTTGTGCAATCATGGGTTTGAGTTGGTTGGGGTCTGCAAAAAAGATAATTGCGCCGACGCCTAAAACAACGACAACAACAAAAAGCGCCAAAATTGATAGGGTAATTCGGATAAATTTCATACAAAAGTCTCCGTTAGGGCAAAAGTAGCAATCCGTGCTAGTTTATCATACAGCGGGTGATGGGAATCGAACCCACGCCAAGAGCTTGGGAAGCTCCTATTCTACCATTGAACTACACCCGCAGCTTGGCCATTCTATAAAGACTCGCTCCAAATTACCAGCAGTTTCCGAATGAAAAACCAATGAAAAAAACGCCGACCCCTGCTAAGCAGACTTCGGCGTTTTATTTAACAAACAATTAACGCTAAGCTTACGCTGCGCAATCGTCTAGGCTAACACCCACGGTTGAGAAGGCGGTTTTGATCACGTCAACATCGTCGCCGCGTTCTTGGGCTGCTTTCAATACACCACAAGCCCCTTCTTCGAAGGTAGACTCAGAGGTCCAGTAGTTACGGTTAGCGTGTACCATCACGTCAAACGCTTTTTTCGCATTCCAACCTGGTGCGGTTCCCATTAAATAGAACGCACGGTTGAATACGCCGCTGCTGAAGTGAACATCAAGGCTATCGTTATACTGGCTAGCATTATCAATGGAGCAATAATCGCCTGGCTCATTACCGTTACAATCTTTGCTAGGCTGATCCATGTACCGCAATGCTTCACCCTTACGTTTGAAAATTTCAGGGCCAATTTGCCAGCTGTTTTTGCCATAAGCAAAATATTCACCCGCTTGCGCTGCCATATCTGAGAAAGCCTCGTTCATACCGCCGGATTGGCCGTCGTAAACTAAGTTTGAGTTTTGCTCAGTGAAACCGTGGCTGACTTCGTGCGCGGCAACACCAATAGAGGTTAACGGATAGAATACGCTTACACCGTCACCAAATGTCATTTGAGAACCGTCCCAGAATGCGTTGTCAATGGGGTCGTGCACAACCATAATTAACTTCATCGGGGATCCATTCGGATTCACCAATACATCTAAGCCATACCAGGTTTTGTAAAGGTCTTTAATAACATTACCGCCAAACAGCGCGTCGTTATCAGGAGAATAACCGCCGTTGACTGCACCTAATTCGGCGCTCCAGTAAATGCCGCCGTGTGAATCATCGACTGTCGGGCACTTAAAAGTAACAACACGATCGTTTTTATAAGATTCGACCGCAACATCTGGGTTCTCAAGCCGGCAAACACCGCTTGCATCGTTGCGCGTCTCGATTAATGAGCGAAAATGCAAATCACCCGCTAAACCATCGTAATTAATTTCGCCGATTTTTTTATTTCCGCCGTTACCGCCTGCGTGAACAATATTTTTTTTGTAATCAATATCAGATTCAGCGGTCATGATGTTGTCCCATGAACGATACACTTGACCGTTCGCGGCATCAACCACCATCATCATGCGTGAAGGACGCATGTTTTCTTGCGCCGGTTTGACAAAGAAGCTGACTAAGAATGCGTAATGTGCTTTTTGGTTTGCATCAATAAACACAATGCGTTCTGCTTTTTGTTGGCTGATAGTATGTTGTGTTGCATTCTTACCTTCGTATGCACTCACAGCGCGCGTGACAGCCTGATCTTGTGCATTGGCAGTAAAGGCCGCTGTGCGTGTATTTGCTAAATCAGCTGCAATGTTTTGATATACATGACCATTCATTGTGATTGATGCATCTTTCGATTGCATTAAGGTGGTTAATGACGGTGCAATGCGTGCATTCGCCGCATTGGGCACATGCACAACAGCATCAGCACCCATCACTCGATAGCCTTGATACATTTCTTGAACGCGAACGTGTAACATGCCATTCACACCGGCGTGACGCGCGGTTTCTTTTAACTCAGGCATGTTCGCGCCAGCCGTTAAGCCAGGCATCGCAACGATAGATTGCAAAATAGAAACATTTTGATGATTTAAATTGATATTTTTAGCAGCTAATGCGGGAAGTGTTGTCACCGCTAAAACCACTGCGCTCGATAGTGCTAGTTTCTGACGAAATTTTTTCACAAATAACTCCTTCACTTAATATTTATCCATAATGATGCTGCCGTGACAAACGACAAATCAAAGCTACTCTAATCCTCGATTTCTCGAAAGTAAAGGACAAAAAACACAGTATTCGGAGTCAAAAAAAGATCAGTTTGATTTCAACCAATTTAAAATGGCATCAGTGACTTCACGCACTGAGTAATGGTCTGTCACAATGGTGAAATCTGCAATTTCTTCGTAAATGGGTTCGCGCTCATTCCACAAACGAATAAGCACCTCACTTGGGTTTTCACCTTGTAGTTGCGGGCGGCGTTTATCTTTTTTCAAGCGATTCAATTGTGCTTCAAGTGTCACTTCCATATAAATGACTTTTCCGCGCGCTTTTAAATACGTACGCACTTCTGGCGTTTCAACACAACCGCCGCCTGTCGATAAGACAATATTTTCATACTGACTTAATTCATCAATCACACGGCGTTCACGCTCACGATACCCTTGCATCCCTTCTAAATCAAAAATCCAGCTTAAACTCACACCCATTTGATTTTCAATTTCAGCATCAGAGTCATAAAAAGTTTTATGCAATTGACGCGCAAGCTGTCTTGCAACGCTGGTCTTCCCCGCGCCCATGGGACCTACTAAAAATATATTTTCTTTTTTCTGTGTCATGTTATCTGCGCTATTAATTTTGGGGTGACAAATATTAATAATTTTCGCTTATCGCGATTATCTGCTTTCACTTCAAACAAACGTCCTATCCACGGCAAGCGGCTTAAATAGGGTAAACGACGCACGCTGGTTTCATGATCGTCCTCATAAATACCGCCCAAGACCACTGTTTGCCCATTTTGGGCTAACACTTGCGTGGTGATGGCTCGCGTACTAATCACTGGCATCCCTTGCACTTCCACCACGTCTGGTCGATCTTGCGTAATCTTCAATTTCAGCAACACATGCCCTGCCGGTAATAACTGTGGCACGACTTGCAGCCCCAACACGGCTTTCTTGAACACGACCGTGGTGCCGCCACTTTCACTTTCTTCTTGATACGGCACTTCTTGACCCGACTCAATTGAAGCTGCCTGTTGATTGACTGTAAACAGGGTTGGGCTTGAAATCAACTCTGCCTTACCGTCTTTTTGCAGCGCAGCGAGCTTCATATCGAGCTGCGAACCATCCGCAAGGTGCGCGACCGCCAAGCTATAATATCCCTCATCGGTCTTCACTTTACCAGCACTGATCGTCGAAAAATCAAGCCCCAACGCCGACTCACCCGCTTCATCAACCGCTGCCAAACGCGCCTCGATTAAAATTTGTTTCACCGGCACATCGAGTTGCTGAATCATTTGACGAATGCCAGCAAGACGAGGCGCAATATCAGTCACCATTAAAATATTGGTGCGATCATCCACCTCCCACGACCCACGCGAGGATAACAAACTACTTTTATGCTCTCCCAACATCCCTGCCAGTGTTTTCGCACTTGCGTAGTGAATTTGGAATAAACGCGTTTGCAAAGGCAAGGCAGCCGCTTCGGCCGTCTGCCATTTAGCTTGCTGATCAGCCGCTTGTAAAAACTCATCAGCAGCCGCGATATACCACATCGCGCCGTAAGACGTGCGCATCAAGCCATTCATTCGCAATAGTAAATAAAAGCCAGACTGCGGGTCGACCTTATTCCAATGCACAGACACCACCCCCTGCACACGTGGGCTGACAGTAATATTCGCTGGAATCGCTTTTGCAACAAATTGCAGCACATCTGATAAATTCGCATCTTCAATATTCAATGTCAGCGGCGCTGCAAACATTTTCATCGACCAACACAGTAATATCACCCACCAAGCCTTACGCATTTGCCTCCCCAATAATTTTCTCCTGATTTTGCGCATCGCACACAGCCACCATGCGTTGAGTCACTTTTGTGACGCGTACTAACTCTAACCCAATCAGATCGCCAACTTGCACTGTAATTAACGCGCCAGTTGGCAAAGTTAATAACCCAAACATTGAGCCGTGCTGTTTTGCACTACCTGCAAATTGCAAAGCTCGCCACGAGACGCGTTGACTCAAAGGCGTTGCAGCGGCAGCAGCAGCTTCGCTCAACGGTAACTGCTGACAAAACGGATTAATAATCGATGCAGCAACAAGCGCACTCGCCACTTCAGCCACCCCCGCCTGCGCATAAAACTGAAATGAAACACGCCCGTTATTCAAGCTGGTTAAGGTCAAACGTTTAAAACGCCATTGTTGTGAATGACGCAGCCATGCCTCAAACGCTGGCAAGCTCGCTTCACCCGTGATATGTATTCCTAAGCTTGAATCAGCCGCTTCGGGCACTTCCACCGCGCTCACCTTAATTCCGCTTGCTTGTGCCTGAAGTAGTAACGTATGGATAGGCGCGTGATACACCGCGCTCGGCGCTGCAACAAGCCGAGGCTTAGGTGCAGCCGCTGATAAAGCCGCTAACCTCGCTTCGCTATCGGTCAAATCCGCTTCGCTCGTTTGCCAGTCATTATATAAAGGCAGCCAGAGTATTAACGCCCCCAGCACGCTCAACAACACCCCAGCCAATGCCGCGGATAAGATCACCGGCTTTCTCATGCCACGCCCCGTGTTGCCTCATTCGCTGTAAATTCAAACCGAACCGTTGCCAGCGCATCCTGCCGGGTAAAACTACTTAAGGTTAAACTACTAAACCACGGCGACACCCGCCACATTTGCATAAACGCACTTAGCTGAATATCAGATGCTGCTCGGCCGTGTAATATCAGCCGTTGACCCACATGACGCATAGAATCAAAGCAAACACCTTGTGCAGGCGCACTGCCCATCGCAGCCAATACCGCCAACAACCCATTTGGTGTTTGCAATACATCTTCCACATTATTCATAGCGGGACGATGCTGCCGCGCCATTGTGATGGCTTCTGTCACCCGCGCTGTTACCGCCTCACACGCCGCTTGCTGACGCTGCAACCAAAGCGCCCCCGCGGTTAACAGTGTGCCCACAACGAATACCACACACCCGCCAGCAACCAACCATTCTCGGTTGACTCGCTCTGATTTGACTGATCTCAAGCGCAGCGTCAGCAAGACAACCCCCGCAACGCCAACCCCCACGCTAGAAATGCCTCAGCCAATAACACTGGGTTTGCGCTGATGGCGTTCAAATTCAAAAAGGAAACCGCCACCCCAAAGGATTGCCCAATCTGCGAAATTGATGCCTCTTGCGAAGACACCGCACAACACACCTGCCACGCCCTGAGCCCAGCCGCCCGTGTGGCCTCCAACAAGGTTGCCAACCACGTTTCAAACGCCGCATCGACATGCTGCCAACGCGCATGAAATACCACCCCCGTTTGGCTGTAAATACCAAATAAGGCTGAACACGCCCCCACCCACAACAAAGCCGTCAGGGGTTGAAGCGCCGCCTCATTCAATGCCGCAACAAATGCGCGCCTCAACGCGAGCACATCCCATTCAAGACCAGCCAAACGCACACCCATGCTGCGGTACGTCGCCCGAATTGCCTCAGCCTCTCGCGTCGGGAGAGCATAAAAGGTAAGCATTTGTTCTTTCACGTGATAATCAAACTGTAAATCTTCAGTCAGGTTCAAATGCTGTTGAATCAATAAATGTACTTCTTCATCGACCCCTTTAGCCGGCAGCGCATGAACCAGCGGAAACTGACCTATCTGCAGCACCTGCGCACTTAGCGCCGCCGTCAACCAACGCGGCCGCCACCTGCGCCCGTTCATCACCCACACCCGCAACCCCGCCACTAATCCCCGCTCGCCCGACGAACCCGGCATAGACCACACCACCGGTTCTAGCATCCCGCCCGGGAGGGCTTTCAAATGAACAATATATAAAGCTGAGGGCAACTGTATTACGCCGGCAGGGTAAAAGAACGTTTTTATCGCTTGTAGCACAAAACTCTCCTATGATAGTCACGGTCGGATGGCCAAATTGAGGTCACTGGGGATAGCTGATATACTGGGGGTCGAATGAAGTTCTCAACTATACGTCGGATTCTAAAAAATGCAAAAGCCTAAAAATACAATAAATCGATTTTTTCGATTAGCGCGAAAGTTAATTGTGATTGGTCTTGCCGCCGTCACGCTCTTTATGATCGGCGTACTGTATTACATGGAATTTCAACTACCGGACATTGATGCGTTAAACACCGTTCAACTCCAAGTGCCGCTGCAAATTTACACGAGTGATCACAAGCTCATTGCAACCTTTGGTGAAAAACGCCGCATTCCTGTTCCTTACGATCAAATCCCCAAACCCCTTATTCAAGCCGTGCTTGCTACTGAAGACCAACGTTATTTCCAACACAGCGGTGTTGATTTACCCGGTCTTGGCCGCGCAGCGGTCACCTTAGTGCTCACAGGCAAAAAACTGCAAGGCGGCAGCACCATCACGATGCAAGTTGCGAGAAGTTTTTATTTATCACGCCACAAAACTTTCGGTCGTAAATTACGTGAAATTTTATTAGCTATAAAAATTGAACATAAATTATCGAAAGAAAAAATTCTTGAGCTCTATTTAAATAAAGTGTTTTTAGGTAACCGCGCTTACGGTGTCGGTGCTGCCGCTGAAATTTATTACGGCAAAACGCTCAATGAACTTAGCATTGATGAATACGCAATGATTGCCGGTTTGCCAAAAGCGCCGTCCACTTTAAATCCGCTTGCGAACCCTGAAGGTGCATTGAAGCGTCGTAACCACGTGCTTGATCGCATGCATGAAGAACATTACATTGACGATGCCGCTTATAATAAAGCCATTGCAGCTCCCCTCAATGCTAGCTATCACGATTTAAAAACAGAAGTGAAAGCCCCCTATGTGGCAGAACTTGCGCGCAGTCAATTAGAGCAAATGTACGGCGACAGCATTTACACCGATGGTTTTAAAGCAACAACAACCATTGACAGCCGTTTACAAGCCATTGCGGATAACGCGTTGCGTGATAGTTTAATTCAATACGATCAACGTCACGGTTTCCGAGGCCCCATTGCTCACTTAGGCTCACCTGAGTTTGACACCATGGATATTTGGGCATCAAAATTAAGCAAATATCCGACAGTGAATGGATTAGAACCCGCCGCCGTCGTTGAAATGACCAGTAACACCATTACCGTGTTACGCCCCAATGGAAAATTATCAACAATCAATTGGAGCGGGTTAAGCTGGGCACGCCGTCAAGTGAATGCCGATTATCTCGGCGCAAAACCCAAACAAGCTGAAGATATTGTGAAACTGGGTGATGTTGTTTACGTGAACCCAACGCCCGAAGGCGTGATGCTTGCGCAAGTACCGAAAGCCGAAGCAGGCATTGTGACAATCAACCCCAAAAACGGCGCAATTCTTGCAATGATTGGCGGGTTTGATTACGGCTACAGTAAATTTAACCGTATTGTGAATGCACAACGTCAACCAGGTTCAAGTTTTAAACCGTTTATTTACTCAGCTGCTTTAGATAAAGGCTATACCTTATCAACCGTGATTAACGACGCACCGATTGTCGTTGAAAACCCCACTGACAACACCTTGTGGCGCCCACAAAATGACACGCACCGCTTTTACGGTCCTACCCGTTTACGCACCGCTATTATTGAATCTCGCAACTTAGTGTCCATTCGATTACTGGCATTAATGGGTCTGCCTTACACCTTAGATTATTTGCAAAAATTTGGTTTTGCGTCTTCTCAATTACCCGCTGGTTTATCATTAGCATTAGGCACAGCCTTAGTCACGCCGTTACAAATGGCACAAGCCTATGCCGTGTTTGCAAACGGCGGCATGAAAGTTACGCCTTACATTATCGACAACATTCAAAACGCGCAAAACCAAGTCATTTATCAAGCAAAACCCTTAATGGCTTGCACGGAAAACTGCCCTGCGAATATTCCTGTCGCACCACGTGTGTTATCCGCTGAAAATGCGTTCTTAATTACCTCTGCATTACACGATGTGATTGAAAGCGGTACCGCTGAACTTGCGAAAAAACTCAATCGAACCGACATTGCAGGGAAAACAGGGACAACGCAAAATCAAGTCGATGCTTGGTTTGCTGGATATAACCCAAACTTAGTGACAATTTCTTGGATGGGCTTTGATCAACCACAATCGTTACACGAATACGGCGCACAAGCAGCATTACCGATGTGGATTGAGTTCATGCAAGGCGCCCTGCAAAACACGCCTGATCAACCGATTAACCAACCTCCGGGTATTATTAGCATGCGCATTAACCCAAGCAGCGGTAAACGCGCAACCGCCACTGACCCGAACGCAATCTTTGAATATTTCATGGAACCCTACGTGCCGGAAAAAGAAACCACCCTTAACATGCCCGGTTATGAAAACAACGATAAACCCGCTGATTCTTTGTATTAATCTGGAAGCTGCAGTATTACTGCAGCTTCTATTTGAGTTAACTTTTCATCATTGCTGCTAGTTTATTTAATTTATCTGAGAAAAACGCTTTCGACCACAAACAAAGCGTTTTTCGATCTTCCTGATTTAAAAAAGTCTCCACATCTTGTGCTGCAATAATCCAATCAATGGTTTCAATTTTTTTATGCATGGCTCCAATAAACCAATCAGGGGTCACAACAATATTCATGCCTTCCCATGGCCCTTGTTGATTCAAAGCCGATTCCAAAAATAGAAGATTTGGGCTAATACGATTTTTGACGTACCATAAAAAATCATACCAATCTCTGCCCTTAATGAACTTTCTTGCCAACAACGCATGACATTTACCGGCAAAACAACTTGGCAAATCTTGTGAGACGACCGAGAAGTCATAAGGAAATTCAACAAATTTCAATGTATGAACAGACCCGCCTGGCGGGTTCGTGTCAAGCTCAAACTTAATTGCCAATTTTCTACCTGGATGATGTTTAAAAGAAAGCGATATTATTTTCCCAATAGAATCATCTTTTAGAAACATTTTTTTAACAACGCTGTCCACATCACTTTTATCTTTAACTTCAGGAAGGATGCCAAATTTTTTCAATGTTTCAAGCATAGAATCGATATAAGCGCCCCATCGAAACAATTCATCCGGTTCTTGCAATATAAAATCAAGATCTTCAGAAAAACGTGGCAACCCATATAAAATCCTCAAGGCTGTTCCACCACAAAACGCCGCTTTTTCAAAGAAATTTGCATTCGCCAGCGCATACAATGCTACTTCTTGCAAAATTTCTTTAAGTGCATGCTCTTCATCTTCAATTGTTTTCAGTTCATAAGTTTTTAAACGCTCTTCAATAATTTCACGACTCATTTTTAATAATCCAGTGATTCAATTCTGTCAAAAAATTTAAAACTCGCTTTGATCGGTAAACGCGCTTTAATTTTAAAAAATCTTCTTGCGTCAGCCGCATTAGGTTTTCTTGCTCAATGCGAAGTCCTTCGGTTAAAAAATTAATACCTGACCATTCAATATCGCGAACATACACGTAGTCCATCAATGCACGGAAAGGTGCTGCGATTAAAGCAGCCTGTCGATCATTCATTTCTATCCGTTTTACCAAGGTGAAAAATTCGTACTCTCTCGCATTCAAACAAAAATATTCAAATACCCCTAAAGGCGTATCAAACTGTTTTGGATGTCGTCCTGAAATAATATTGGTTATCACCGTAACACGTTCTGGAATCCATCCATGAAAATGAAGCGCGCTCTCTAGTGAAACATAACTCACACCTATTATTCGGTTAGCCAAGGTATAAGCACTCAATGCGGTACGACGGTGCTGTTTTGCAAGCACATAAACACCGCGCCGAATTCGCAACAAATCACCCCGCTTAATTGCCTTATTCACAAGACCATAGCGAGATGCTGCCGTTCCACCCAAAATAACGCTAAGATCATGATCTGACAGGATATGATCTTGGATATTCTGTTCTTTTAAGCACTCAATAAACTTTTTCATCTTATGATTTTACCACGAAACTTCCTAAATTGGGAAGTTTCGTGGTAAAAAATGAAATTTTTTTATACCAACTTAAACCCCAGTTTTTTCACAAGCGGGAGATCCTCTTGGTTGAGGTGCGCGGCGGCGATTCGGGTGTGGGAGAATTCGTGGCGGTAAGCAAATTGATTGCGGAGTTGGTCAAAGGCAAGGCCGGGGTTGTCGGCGTGTTTGAGTCTCTCACGCAAGAGTGTAGTCATAATAGCAGGGTTAAAAACACCCAAAGCAATATCACGCCACGTGTGTTCTTTGCCCGCAAAAGCCAGGGTTTGCACGGGCATCGTGATCGGCGATGGGCGATTAGGCACAATACCTGCTTTCACCATCGCTTGATAAATCATCTCCATGCCGCGTAATTTACTTTGCACGGAATAACCGGCGATATGCGGTGTGGTAAGATAAGCTGCTGCTAACAATTCAGGCTCAATTAAGGGTTCGTGCTCGAACACATCTAAACACAAATGTGTGTAAGCCGATGCGCGCATTAACTCACGCGAGCCCACCACTAACCCACGACTTGCATTGATAAACACACAGCCTGCATTTTGGCGATGAAAAAAATCATCTTTCAAAAAATGCTTGGTCGCATGTTCGCCAGATTGCGTAAGCGGCACGTGCACGCTGATTAAATCAGCATTGCGAATGTCTGATAAAGGCGTTGAGATAAAATCAGGTTCGCGCTTTGCGCGCAATGGGTCGCATTGCATCACGTCAAACCCAAGCCACTGCAAACGCTCAACCACTAATTTGCCAACTTGCCCCACCCCAATGACGGCAGCTTTCGGTTTAGGTTGTAATAATAAATGACGTGTTTGCAAAGCGGCGATCACGCTCATCACATAATCGGCCACAGGCGGCGCGTTGAAACCCTCAGCAAGCGCACAGGCAATACCGTGCTCTGCTAACCACGGTAAATCTAAATGATCAGCGCCTGCCGTGACACTTCCTACAAATTTCACCGTGGAATCCATTAATAAGGTTGCATTGACCTTCGTAATGGAGCGCACCAATAGCACATCAGCATCCGCCACATCTCGCGGATGGATTTCTCGGCCAGGCAACAAGACTAATTCAGCAATATTTTCAAAATAGTCTCGAAGATAATGGATATGATCATCAGCGACAATTTTCATAAGACAATTCCAATGAAGATAACAAGTCCAACCCACTGATTATTCAAAAATGCTTTAAAACAAGCGGCGGGGTGACGTAAGCGCACTAAATATTGTTGATAAACAAACAACCCAGACGCAACAATCAACCCGGCATAATAAGCAACCGACAAATTCGCAAGCACACCGACAAGCATCATCAACACGATGAAACAACATTGTAGCATAGCAATCATCAAGCGATCGTGCCGGCCAAATAAAATCGCCGTTGATTTTACGCCTATGTGAATATCGTCGGCACGATCAACCATCGCATAGAGCGTGTCGTACATTAAAGGCCATACAATGGCGGCAGCAAATAATACCCACACAATCAGCGGAATCGTATTCGTAGCCGCAGCAAAAGCCATGGGCACGCCCCAGCCAAAAGCAAGGCCTAGCCCCAGCTGCGGCCAATGGGTAATGCGTTTTAATAAAGGGTAAATCACGGCGAGTGCTGCGCCAACAAATGATAAAATAATCGTGAAAGGGTTCGTAAATAGCACCAAGATAAAAGCAACGGCTGTTAATAATGCTGCAATCAGGACGGCTGTTTTCAGCGATAATTCACCCATGGCGAGGGGTCGATGTTTCGTGCGCGTGACATGCGCATCAAAGTGCCTATCGGCAATATCATTCATGGCACAACCTGCTGAGCGCATTAAAAACACGCCTGCCGTGAAAATAAACACTAATTTAAACGAAGGCTGTCCAGCTGAGGCTAACCACAAAGCCCACCACGTTGGCCACAATAACAACAACACCCCGACGGGTTTATCGAGGCGAATAAGACGCAGAATGGCTGATGTTGACATACCCCCCCCTTCAAGAACTCAGAGGGTGAGATTATAACGTTGATGAGCACCCGGTGCTAGATTCCGTCAGTTGGATTACCTTAATCTTTTCCAAAAGGGCGGACGACTTTTATCGTTATTTTCAGCTGGAGGCTCTTTCTCTTCCCTGCTATCCCCTGCACCCCCAGCGTTTCTTGATTTAACCTCATTTGATAAAACTTTTTTTATCTTTTTATCCTGAGTCATCAATTCAGCAATCTGTTGACTGCTTTCTTGCCATTCACGCCTTTCATCTGCATCAATCACTATGTTTTTATCTGACGACTGCGACAATGCATGCAGTTCATCTATCTTTGTCATATAAGGCGCTAATTTAGAGAGAATGTCTCTATAATTATCTCTTTCCAAAATATCTTTAGTCATAATAAAATTATCTTTGCAAGCAATAAAATATTCAAGGACTGCTGTCACCAACCCTCTTCTCTCTTGATCAGTATTAATAACAAAATTAAAAGGTTTTTCCAATATTTCTTCAAGCCTAACTCTCGCACGTGATATATCAATCTTTCGCTTCTGCGTATCATCACTTAACTGAGCTTTGTTTGTTTCTTGTTGCGTTGCTTTTTTTGTTCGCAAGTCTCCTGTTACTTTTTTCCATGTATTAATACCAGCCACCTGTTCCAGCACTTCAAAAGACACTTCTTCATCTACTTTGTCATGCTCATTGTCTATCACTTGATTTGCTTTACGGATATTTTCATTTCTTTTATCTCGTTTATCTTGCACACGAAATTTTTGAATTTGTCGGCTAAAGAATGTAGTTGCCGCAAGACCCACGAAACCCACTACTCCGGCAACAACGGCAGCCGCCGTCGTACCGAGGAACGCCGCAACGCCCGCGCCAATACCCACACTCGCTAATGCGCCTGCAACAGCTGCACCCCCAAAAATCGCGGCGCCTAATATACCCCCTGAAAGAACGATACCTACTATCAGTGCGGCGACACCGAGCACCACACCTGCAATAAGCAAGCCTCTTCGCAATCTTTCTTTTCTTTGCGCAGCTTTTTTCGCACGAACTTGCAAGTCTGTGGATTCATCACGTTTAGATGGATTCTTCTTATTCACTTCAGGCATAACAACCTCGCCCCTCATCACTTTCTTAAATTATAGCCCACAATACCAAAACAACCTTATGAAACTATTAACTTACGCGAATATTTATATTGAACAAACATTGGGCACTCGCTACACTCTTGGCATGTTAAGCGCCGATTACATCACCACAAACACACCAGCGCAAGTTGCAAAAACACAGCAACTCGCCAAGCTATTGAATTTAAAATTAATTACACTAGAAGATTGCCCGCCCATGGCGTGTACTTTAATCGTTACAAATGATTATATTGGCTTAATCAGCCCTAATACCCCCCTCACCCAGCCTTTTTACATCAATTTTGCCACCCCCGCCTGGGACTATCGCCGCAAGCATGCCAGCCGCCGCTCGGAAATGCTCGCCAAGGCTATTAATTTAAAACCCGAGCCCACACTGAAACTCATTGATGCCACCGCCGGCCTTGGTCAAGACAGCTTTTTACTCGCCAGCCTAGGTTACCACCTCACGCTACTCGAAAAATCGCCTATTATTCATGTACTTCTCGATGATGCACTGGCACGCGCTGCAAAACATCCCGCCTTGCGCCCCATCACCGACCGTTTAACCCTCATTCATGCGGATGCACTCAACTGGCTGCCTAAACACCCGTCGGCCGATGTCATTCTGCTTGACCCGATGTTCCCTGATCGCAAAAAATCCGCCGCGGTTAAAAAAGAGATGGCATTGCTTCACGACCTCCTCGGCGCCGCGCAAGACGAAGCTGCTTTATTAGAAACCACACTCGCTTGTGCACGCCTGCGCGTTGTGGTAAAAAGACCCAGAAACGCACCAACACTCAATGCGCGCATCCCGACCTATCAACTCACGGGTCAAAGCAGTCGTTTCGATATTTATCACCAAGGAAAAGCAACCAATTGATTTTACAGACTTTAATACAGCAATGCCTGCATCTTGATGCCACTCTCGCTGATCTTGTCGCGCGTTACGGGCACTTGGTTTACATTATTTTATTTGCCGTTATCTTCTGTGAAACGGGTTTGGTGATCTTGCCCTTTTTACCGGGCGACTCGCTCTTGTTCGCTGCTGGCAGCATTGCTGCGCGCAATACTGGCACCTTAGATATTCAATTACTGTTCCTCTTATTGCT
Organism: uncultured Gammaproteobacteria bacterium; assembly: GCA_965653045.1. Taxonomy (GTDB): domain Bacteria; phylum Pseudomonadota; class Gammaproteobacteria; order DSM-16500; family DSM-16500; genus Aquicella. The sequence continues at coordinate 66,694 of CBFGYM010000008.1, read as the reverse complement.
GATCGCCTCGATACTTGGCAATAAATTAAATTATTTGGTAGGTCGATATCTTGGCCCTCGTGTGTTTGCTTTCAAAAAAAGCTGGTTATTCAACCCTGCACACTTACAAGAAGCCCATGCGTTTTATCAAAAGCACGGCGGCAAAACGATTATTTTTGCACGCTTCCTCCCCATTCTTCGCACCTTTGCCCCTTTCGTAGCAGGCATTGGCACCATGAATATCACAAGGTTTTCGTTTTATAATGCGGTGAGCGCAGTTTTGTGGATAGGCAGCCTATTATTCGCCGGCTACTATTTTGGCCGCCTGCCCTTTGTACAAGCACACTTCACAACCGTCATTTATGCTATTATTGGTATCTCTTTACTTCCTGCCCTTTGCACGCTGATTTTTAAGAAAAAACCAAAAACCGTCACTAAATAACGTGAACCTGCGCACATCTTCGGTTAAAATGACTAGACAAACGGCCAACGCTCAGACAAAATGTTGGCCTAATCTCAAATAACCGAGGGGCTACTGTATTCATGGATTTACGTAAAGTTAAAAAACTCATTGAATTAATTCAACAAACCGGCGTTGCCGAAATTGAAATTCGCGAAGGGGAAGAATCTGTTCGCATTACCCGTGAGAACACCACGGCTGCCACCCCAGTTTATGTTTCCGCACCCACAGCCCCTGCGGCCGTTGCAGCGCCTGCTGCGGCACCCGCTGCCAGCGCGGCACCTGCATCTGCTGCTAACCCGCATGACGGTAAGCACAGCTTAAAATCGCCCATGGTCGGCACGGTGTATTTATCACCCTCCCCAGGCGCGAAATCCTTTGTGGACATCGGCTCTACCGTGAAAGCCGGCGATGTTATTTGCCTCATTGAAGCCATGAAAATGTTCAACCAAATCGAGGCTGATAAATCGGGCACCATTACCGCACGTCTGGTCGACAATGGCACACCGGTTGAGTTCAACCAACCTTTATTTATTATTGAATAACCCCAGGTTGATCTCATGAAAATTGATAAACTCTTAATTGCCAATCGCGGCGAAATTGCTTTGCGCATCTTGCGTGCCTGTAAAGAAATGGGCATTAAAACGGTCGCAGCGCACTCTACCGCCGACCGCGATTTATTACACGTTCGCTTAGCTGACGAGTCTGTTTGCATTGGCTCGCATGCTGCGGCTGAAAGCTACCTCAACATTCCCCGCCTCATTAGCGCCGCCGAAATCACCGACGCCATGGCAATTCACCCAGGGTATGGGTTTTTGTCTGAAAATGCTGACTTTGCGGAACAGATTGAGAAAAGCGGATTCATTTTTGTAGGGCCGCACGCTGAAACCATTCGTCAAATGGGTGATAAAGTCACTGCGATTAAACTCATGAAGCAAATCGGCGTGCCTTGCGTTCCGGGCTCTGGCGACCCCATTGGGGATGATGACGCCGAAACCTTAAGGCTGGCAAAAAGCATTGGCTACCCTGTCATTATTAAGGCAGCTGGCGGTGGTGGTGGTCGGGGTATGCGCGTTGTGCACACTGAATCACACCTGTTAAATGCGATTACGCTGACCAAGAGTGAAGCGAAAGCCGCGTTTAATAACGACAAAGTTTACCTTGAAAAATACCTGCAAAACCCCCGCCACATTGAAATTCAGGTGCTGGGTGACGGGCTGGGTCAGGCCGTTTATTTGGGTGAGCGTGATTGTTCATTGCAGCGTCGTCATCAGAAAATTATTGAAGAAGCGCCTGCACCGGGCATTACGGCTGAACAACGTTCGAAAATTGGTGAACTCTGTGCAAAAGCCTGTCGCGACATGAAATATCGCGGGGCAGGGACGATGGAATTCCTTTATGAAGACGGCGAGTTTTATTTCATAGAAATGAACACTCGTATTCAGGTTGAACATCCGGTAACTGAATTAATTACTGGGGTCGACTTGGTCAGAGAACAAATTCGGATTGCCGCGGGTGAACCGATGACTTTGAAGCAGTCGGATATTGTCATTCGCGGACATGCCATTGAATGCCGGGTGAATGCTGAAGACCCACGCACGTTTGTGCCATCGCCGGGCTTAGTTACCCATTTTCATGCGCCAGGCGGTCCTGGGGTGCGGGTAGATTCGCATCTTTATGGCAGCTATAAAGTGCCGCCGTATTACGACTCTTTGATAGCCAAGATTATTGTGCATGGTGATACGCGAGAAATTGCCTTGGCTCGGATGAGACAGGCGCTGGAAGAGACGGTAATTGATGGAATTAAAACCAACATTCCGCTCCACCAGGATATTTTACGGGGTAACTCGTTCCAGAAAGGGTTGGTGAACATCCATTATTTAGAAAAATGGATGAATTCTTAAACATCAAAAGCGGGCCCTCCAGCCCACAGGCTAGGCGATGGAATGAGGTAAGCACAGCTGGAGGAGCAGGGAGAGGCCGCTTTTAAGTTTATCTTTTTTGTTCGAATAGCGTCAGACTATGATTTTGTTGTAAATTTTTCGTGCAGAAAAAGGTTGATCTAGCAAAGCGCAGCAGTTAGAATAACCCCTGAATCGTGATCAATCCCGAAAACCGAGGGAAAATATGTCTACACAAACATTAGAAAAACCAGAATCTTCTTTTGAATTAACCCAAAAGAACCAGCCGTTGCACGACAGTGTACGGCAAGCCCTTGAGAACTATCTTTCTCAATTGAAGGACAACCCAACTGATTTATACCAGCTCATTTTGGCTGAAGTTGAAGCGCCTTTAATGGGATGCGTTATGGACTACACGAAGAATAACCAATCTCGTGCAGCCATCCTCCTCGGCTTAAGCCGCGGTACGCTCAGAAAGAAACTCAAAGAATACGGCTTGTTGGACTAAGCACCTTCTTGTAGCAACCCTATCCCCGCTTCGGCGGGGATATTTTTTTCAGTCACTGCCCATCGCATCGAACCCGCAGCTTCATGTATAATGAAGGTTGATTCTAATAAAAATAACACGAGCGGTTTACGGAGGCGCAGGATGAGCACAACACAGCACGACCCAGCATCCGCGGACAGCACACCGCTGACCGCTGCCCTCACGCCTGAAACTGATACCCCCTTAAACACCTCGACGCTTGCTATCCCCACCGAAAGCAAAGCCGCAACCCATCACCCCAAAGCCGGGCTCAACCCCCTGGCCGATGCCGCCAGCACCCTGTTCACCGCGATAGGCAAACTCAAACAAATTAAATCGTGTAAACAGTGGGTGAAGCTCCAAAATGAACTGGTGCAAACTGTCTTATTGTTTCAAGAAACCATCACGAAACTTGGGTATCAACCCGAATATATCGTCGTTTGCCGTTATTTAATGTGCGCAACGATTGATGACATTATCAGCAACACCCCCTGGGGCAGCCAAGGGCAATGGGAACCTTATGCACTCCTAACCACCCTCAACCAAGACGCTGCCCGCGAAGATAAATTCTTCACTATTCTTGAGCGCGCTGTCCAAGAACCCGAGCACTACATCGACCTGATGGAACTGATGTATATTTGCCTGAGCCTCGGCTATAAAGGACAATACCGCGCCTCAGACCACAATCAATTTCAGCTTGAGCAAATGACACACTCGCTTTACAAACATATTCGCGCGTATCGCGGCGGGTTTAGTAAATCACTTTCACCCGTGCCGCTGAAAACACCCCGAACTTCTTTAAAATCACCGCTTCGGCCTGCTATGCCCACGTGGATGATTTTGTTCATCAGCATTTGTTTTGTAATGGTGTTATTTATTTCTCTCGGCTACCTAATGGAAATGACCACGAATGAAGCCTTTAAAAATATTGCAGCCATCCAACCTCTTGTCTCGCATGAAACCGTGGCATAAAACTATTGCCAAACGCGCCCTGATTTCTTTTGGCGTGGTAACGGTCATTGCACTAGCCATTTGGTTTTTAACCCCCTCGCTGATCATTCACGGTAAAGCCGCTTTTGCCCCCGCGCAAAAACGCCTCTACGTCATTGCTGCGTTTTATTTACTGTGGTTATTAAAATTATTAATTCTCGATTTTGATGCCCCCAAACCGGCTGAACCCGTCGATGCAACCACGCAAAAAGCACTAGATCACCTCTTACATCGCTTTCAAGGCGCGCTTTCTTTCTTGCAAAAAACCACTATTACTCGCTACGGCAAACCCACGCACTTAATGCACTTGCCTTGGTATTTATTAATTGGCCCTGAAGATGCCGGCAAAACCGCCTTGCTTGCCCATGCTAATATTAATTATATTTTGCAACGTCAATTTAACCCTGAAAAATTAGAATCGTCTGATTATTGCGACTGGTGGATTACACGCGATGCCTGTTTAATTGACGTGCCAGGCAAATACGCACACAGCCAATCAGGCTTACATCAAAAACTCTGGTCTTATTTTTTAGGTTTAGTGAAACAAGCGGAATTACAAGAGCAAATCAGCGGCATTATTTTAGCTCTGCCGCTGCCTGAATTAATGAATAAAACTAACCCACATGAATTAAACGCTTTAATTCATTCCTTGAAAAAAAGATTTGAACGTGTGCAAGCAGCCTTTGAGCGCCCGATTCCTTGCGTACTGGTGATAACGAAATGCGATTTGCTGCCCGGCTTCAACGAATATTTCAGCGAATCGGCCGATGATGAAGTGACACAAGCCTGGGGCATTACGCTACCTTATTTAAAAGCCGGTGAAAAAATAGAAGCCAGTTTCACCACCCGTTTTAACGCCTTAATTAAGAAATTAAATCAGCAGCTTATCTGGCGTCTGCATCAAGAACGCAACCCGCTCACACGCCCTCATATTAAAGATTTTCCGCTGCAAATTGAACGCTTAAAACATTTCACACTCGATGTCATTAAAAAGCTCGCGCAATCACATCAAAGCTTTCAATTGCATGCCATTTATTTAACAAGCGCCATGCAGCCTGAAACACCGGCCACCCCCACCGTCATTATTGATAACGACCACGAAACGCAACACGCCATTCAACGCTTCAAAGCACCGAACACACCTTCACGTGCTTATTTCGTCAAACAGTTATTAACCTACGGGTTATCGATTCCGACCGATACCCCCGCAAAACGCGCTGCTATCAGCGCCCGCTGGCAGCGTCGTTTAGCCTATGCCGCCTCTGCCTTACTCGTACTCGCAACCACGTTTCAACTCGGTCACGACTTTGAACGCGGCTTAAAACGCACACAAAACATTCAAGAACACATCACAACGTATCAAAATACCTTAAGCGCGTTTCACAACCCCAATGACGGCATGATTAAAACCGTTGATTTACTCAATGGGTTGCAAGCCTCCGTCAAGCCCGAAACTTTAAGCTTAAGCGTTAAATCATTACTAACGTTCTACACGCATCAATCAGATCAAAAAGCGGCGTTAATTTATCGCCAAGCACTGCAAAGTATTTTACTACCAGAAGTAAGTTCGTATTTAGCAGAAGCCTTAAAAAACCCGGTGAATGCAGATACCGCTCAACTCTATCGCGTTTTAAAAGCCTATTTAATGCTAGGCGATGCAGCGCATTTTAATGCAAGCTATGTGAAAGAAACGATAGACATGCTAGCCGCTAAACAATTACCCGCAACCACCATGCAACCGCTGCGTTTTCATTTATCGTTAGCCTTAAGCGATAATTGGCAGCCCATTACCCTCGATCAAAACATCATTCAACCTGTGCAACATTATTTGAATGCCATGTCGAATGATCAACTCGCCTATTTAATTATTCGCAATCAAACCGACAACACGCACGATGTCGCGCTCGGCACTGATCCCGACAGCCTCAATATATTCAGCGCACAAAAAACACTTGCCCCCATTTCAGGTATTTTCACCGCGCAAGGGTTTACAAGCATTATGCAACAAGCCTTGCAAGACGCCTCAATGGCTGTCACGCAAGGTAATTGGGTCATTGGCGCACGCAATACACCGCAAACGATGTCAGACACCCTCACACAAGCCTTAAGAACCGCTTACCTCAATGATTATATTAATGCTTGGGATGCGCAAATCAGCAACTTGCGCTTAAACCCCGCCAAAGATTTAAACCAAGTGAATGCCATCCTCATGGCCTTAACAGCAACCCATTCACCGTTCACTGATATTTTACAAACCGTGCACGACAACACCTACTTCGACCCCATCGCAAGTAACAGCCCGCATCTGTACGCGCTAGGCGCGCTGATGGATAAACCCACAGCCAATGCACCAAATGCCGTGCAAATTATTGCGGCATTACAAGCCTTGCAGACATATATTCAACCCGTCATGACTGCACAGTCTCCTCGTAAAGCCGCTTACGATATTATCGCTGCACGCATGCAACACACTGATAATAACGATGCGATTACGCAATTAAGATTGCTCGCCGATAAAAGCCCTGAGCCTGTGAAATCTTGGTTGAACCAAGTCAGTAACGATACCTGGCGCCTTTTATCTAAAACCGCGATGAATTATATGGATACGTCTTGGCAAGAAAATGTTGTGCGCCCCTATCAAAGCACGATCGCTGATCACTACCCCTTCAACCACGAATCACGCCGTGAAGTCCCTTTAAATCAATTCACGCAGTTTTTCGGCAACCCAGGTACGATTACGCAATACTATAATCAATTTTTAAAACCTTTCGTCGATACCAGCTCAGCTGAATGGCGTTGGAAAAAAATAGATGACTTAAAACTGCCTTTCTCTGATGAAAGCTTGCGCGATATTCAACAAGCCATCCGCATCCATCACGCCTTCTTCCCGAAAGGCGACAAACAATTACTCGTGCAATTTAATTTATCCCCCTATCAATTAGGCAAAGACATTAAACGCGTGAATTTAAATATTAATAATTTGCAAATTGCGGATGGTCAAAACAAATTAAAAGCGCCACATGTGATGTCTTGGCCAGGGCGTTATGACTACCGCATGTCATCGCTGGATGTAACATTGAAGAATGACCAAATGATTCACTCTGATTTTCCAGGCACCTGGGGCTGGTTGAAATTAATCAGCCAATCCTATGAAAGCCCTATTTCTCAGAAACAAATTCTGGTAAATTTCTCTCAGAATAAAACACCGGTTAAATACGTGTTATCAACCGATGGTGAGTTTAATCCGTTAATTACGGTGAATTTATACAACTTCAAACTCCCCAATCGCCTGATAGACACCCCAACTGCTTAGGAAAGTTATGTCAACTGCTGAATCGTTACACTACCGTGATGGGAACACCACCTGTCACGGTCACTTAGTTTTCCCTGACACCGTCAATTTACAAACTCCCATTATTCTTATTGCCCACGATTGGTCTGGTCGTAATGCCTTCGCCGAAGATAAAGCCGCCTTATTAGCCTCCATGGGCTATATCGGATTCGCAATCGATCTTTACGGAGAAGGTCGCGTTGGTCAAACCAATGAAGAAAAATCTGCCTTGATGCAACCCCTCGTGCAAGATCGCAGCTTATTAAAAAGCCGATTACTCGCCGCGTATCAAGCCGCAAAAGAGTTAGCTCGCGGTGATACTGGTGCCATCGGTGCCATTGGTTTTTGTTTTGGCGGATTAAGCGTTTTAGATTTAGCAAGAACTGGCGCGCCCCTCAAAGGCGTTGTGAGTTTTCACGGTTTATTAAACGCTCCCGAAAAATTACCCAAAGAAAATATCAAAGCGAAAGTGTTAGCCCTGCACGGTTATAACGACCCCATGGCTAAACCTGATCAGCTAATGGCATTTAGCGATGAAATGACGGCTGCCGGTGCTGATTGGCAAGTCCACGTTTACGGTAACACCGTCCATGCGTTTATGAACCCGCTCGCGAATGACGAAGCCTTAGGGTTAGTTTATAACCCGCAAACGGCAAAACGTGCTTGGAATGCGATGACTGATTTTTTCAGTGAAATATTCTAAATGAAACCACGCGCAGTGGTCACACCGCGCGTGGTTTTTAAGACAAACTCTTAATATCTGGGTTTTTCGAGTACCCCAACAAAATCTCTTCCAGCAATTGATCGGCAATACTCAGCGTTGACCCTTCTTCAATCACACCATGGGCTTCTTTTAAGGTCGCTAAACGTTCTTCAATCAGTTTTTTCACTGAGCCTGAAGGGAAAATATTCGCCAAAACACGCCTGCCTTCTTTGGGTCCCAGGCGTTGATAAAGCTTATTACGAATGCGCGCATCTTCCGCCGTTGTACTAAACGCCCACAACTCAATCGGTCCCAGGGTACTGGTTAGCAATTGGGTATTCATGCCGTTCTTCGTTGAAAACTGCGCCAAGAAGGTTGAACCACCTTCACGAGGACCGTGTACACGGGTTTTTAAAGCCACACGTGCGGTTTCTGATAGACCGAAAATTTCAGTTGAACGTTTAATCGATTGCTCGGGACCTGCATCCATAATAAAAATAGAGGTCGCAAATTCCACCATCACGGGGTCAAAGTCATCTAACGATTGTGAAATTAAAGCAATTTGCACATTCCACTTACGACCTTCGCGCATATCTAAAATAACTTGATCACGCACGGCACGTGCTTTAGAGGTACGATGGAATTCATCGTAAACAATGCGTTTAGCATCTTCTCGAATTTCTGAAATGCGTTGTCGATGATATTCACGATAGGCATCAGGCACATCGCCCAAGGCATCTTCCGTTAAATAATAATGACGAGCGAGCGCGTAACGCGCCATCATGTACATCACAGCCGTTTGACGTTCGGCCGCATCACCACCGCTTTTAGCGACTTCGTCTAAGTCGAGCGAAACCACACGCGCATCACCAATATCAAACTTGGTGATGTTTGATAAAATCGGATATTCACGCACAGCGCTCGAAATCATACGACCGAAGGCTTGAATTAAAGGTTCGCCGGTTGGTGCATGTACTTGTCCATATAAATCTTCAATAACCTGGGTTCGACAAATAGCTGCCGCATCGGCCAATAAAGGCATGGCGTATCGTTGTGATAATAAAGCTTCGTGATGGAACCCGGCCAAAAATAAGGCGTCCGTAATTTCCCACCACGTGGTGTGCTCATCAAAGACAAACCCAATTTCACCTAAAATATCATCGACGATATGCTCCAACCCCGGTGTATAAGGATGCGGTTTGGCATCGTCTTGCAGGTATTTATACATTTCATCAACGATTAACCCGGCCATATCTGACACGCCGTCGTAAGGGCGTTCAGCACCCAAAGGCGTGGCAAGTAAGGTAATAAAGTTCACCAAGAAACTACGCTCTTGGGGTGACGGGTGACGACAGCCAAGCTGCGTGTCAAAGGGGTTCAGCGCATATTCTGGCGTCATGCGTAAGCGGTGATAGGCCACGTAGTGGCGCTGCTCTGGCGGCAAGGCTTCTTTCAATAATGAAATTAAACCGCTGCTCGAAGGCCCAATATCCACAACGGCAATGCGAGGCAAACGCGTAATCCCGCCTGATAAACATAAAGCGAGATTCAAGGCATTCGACAACACAGACTTACCCGAACCAGGACGCGCGTACATTAAATCAATCCACGTGGTTTGCTGTGAAGAACCTGGTTGATACGGCCAGGGCTTCCCATCAGGCGAACGCAACAACAACGCGCCGTGCTCCCAAGCCGAGGCTGGGCGCGTAAAAGGCAGCATGTAAACCACATCAGATAAAGGCGCAATAGACGGTGTTGCAATACTATTCACAGTATACGCTAATAAACTCGACGCATACCCTGCAAATACATCGCCCGACACTTCCGACACTTCGCATGAACCCCAACCTTCAACGGCTTTCGCGAGTTCTGCCACACGGGTGCGATGTAAGCGAATATTCCCCTCAGGTGCCCACGTCGCTAAACTGACCTGCAATTTCACAACCGCATCGTCGGTATTCACTTCAATATCTTGCAACTGACGCATGGCATCGTGCACCAAAGCATTATGCGCCGCCGAAAAACTCAAAATCGCTGCCATCACCGACTTAAACCGAATGGAAGCCAAACCACCGCTTTCAATTAAGAAAGAAATGCGCCAAGGCACTCGCGTGGGTAAGGTTCGGGCGAATAAGGCTAGAAATGATTTTAATTCTTGCGGGAATAAATCAATGAACATCGGCGTGTAAATACGATCACCGACACGAATGGTGCGCAAGTCTTGCACATACCCATCACGCGGGAATACTTGTCTAGCTAAAGGCGGATACATCACACTCGAAAGCTCTCCCGCCGATTCACGCACGTCTCGAATTGGAATTTTATCGCCGGGAAGCACGGCACGCCAATCATTCGCCGTAAAATCAGGATCAACGGAATTACGAATAGCCCAAACAGATTCGTGCACGTTTAATAGCACACTAAACACATTGAGGGCGTTTAAGTCTGTCACGACGGAGCGTACAAAAGATTGATGCCCTTCGCGCAAATCGGGGATTGCGGCAATGAGATTTTGTCCGTTTTTGAAGGCTGGAATTTTATTTTCGCGAATAAAATTCAGTTTATCTTTCGAAGCACGCGTTAATTGCTCCCCAGACAAGGCAAACGGGCGCGTCCATAGCACAATATATAATTCTTCGTGAGCACAATATTTTGAAATATAATTGACACGCTCATTAAACAAATCATCTAAATCAAGGTTTAAGCGGCGCGCTGTCGCACGTGCTGGCGCTAAAATATCTTCAATTTCTGTTTTAACCGCGTCACGGTCGTAGCTAAAGTAGACTTGAACCGCATGACCCGGGCGTTTTAAGCTCGACTGTAAGCTTTGCGTTAACCCCTGATGAATATTATCAAACTCGGTTTGCCCCACGAGCCGCGTTACGCCAAACACACGAATAACAGACAATAAAGACCCATCACGTGCCACTAAGGTCGTTTCACTGTCAGCCGTTTCTAAATCACAATAAGATTCAGCGGTTTGTTTTAACTCGGTGCTAAACCAAGCCAAAACCGCATCTATGCCATCTAATAACGGATCGATAAACGTGCGGTCACGCATAGTCATTTCCTTAAATTAGGCATCTGCTCCCTCAGTGGATTCTGCTTCTAGTTCTTTCAAAGCAGAAGCCGCCCAAGTGTCTAGCTGTACTCTGAACTTCACATTGGAGGGTAGTAAACGTAAATCTTTCATTAAGCCTGAACTTTTTTGCTTATTGCGGGCTAAATATTCCAGCATCATTTGACCAAAAACCGCTGGGTTGCTGGTACCCATGCCAAACTTCAATTCGACGGGCTGACTTCGAAACTTAAAACTGCGATAAATCGCTTGCGCGCTTTCTTGATACCCCGTGTTATTGCCCATGGCACAAAACAAGACGTGACAAAAACTGTTTAAATCTGCCTGTGAAATTTCAGGCATATAGATGAGTTGGCCACCACTCATTTCATCAAGACCGACGGCTTGCAGAAATAAACACTGCGTGCAAAAGCAACAAGAGGTTGCCAAATTGCTTAATTCATTGCGAGTATAGTTGCCATCTAAGTTGATGACATCTTGAAATTCTTTTGCTTGGAAACCACAGAAGACACAGATGTAACGATCACGCTCGTGCACTTTCTTTGCCAATGGCAGGAATGCTTTGTCTTCTTTGCGCCTCGCAAAGAGGCGCCATCCGATCAAATTCACTGCCAGTTGGAGTTCATGCATAGCTTATGTTGGCTTGCTTACGCCAAATGACGCAATCCCTGACACGCCAGCGACTGCACCGCTGCCGCCGAAAAGGGTTGCACCAGAAACTCTAAACACGGTTGGGATAAAAATTAAGGCAGCCCCAACAAACAATAATGCAATTGGTGTTCCAATTGGAATTTGTGTTGGATTGTCTTTGTGAGCTTTAAATTTCACCACAGCACCAACCGCAAATGCCATCCCAGCGACATAAGAAGCTGCTGTGATTAATCGTGCAACGTTTGCTAAGTTACTGGTAACCGTTGCCGCCACAGAACCCACACCCGAAACAGCTGCTAACGCGCTTGTGCCAACCACAAAGCAGGTTAAAGCCAAAAGGGCTAAAATCACTCTCTTCATCAGACTCTCCTTTATAGAAGTGATACCGAACTCTCATAGTCTATGATATTTGAATTCCCAGTGTAAACAAAATAACCTGAATAAACTCATAGATATTGATACAGAAGATACCGCCAATGATGTGCGTCATCGCTCGACCGAGGGTATCAGGTTGCCCGCCGTGTCCACCGCCTAAACGACTCAAAATTAATAAGCCGCGAATAAAGGCAATGGTTCCGAATAATTGAATCACCAAAAAGCAGTTATTAATGAAACCCGACCATTCATCGGTATTTTCAAGATACCCATACGGATTCGGATCAGTCCAGAAGGTGCTCAAGCCCACTTGAACCGAGGTAGGTAAATATAACAACATCGCGCCAACAACTAATAAAATAATTGGGCCTTTTAATTCGTGAGACTGCGACATCATAGTACGTGATTCGCCGTATTGCTTTAATTTCATGATGCCGTAGAAAATCATGTACATGCCCATCACGTAAGCCAATGCGGTAACAAAGCGCATTAAACTGGGAATTTGGGTAGCAATGTTGGTAATCATGTCTTGTGCAGACAAGGATGTGACGGTTGTTGTGGAAGAGGTTGTGGTGGCATCATCTGCTGCAAACACAGCAAATGAACACAAGGTTAATGCGAAAAAGAGTAACGACTGCACGCGATGTTTACTTAGCATGATAAACGCTCCCGCAGATTAACCCCCATTGCCGTAAGACAATGAAACCGTTTTATTTCCAACCTTAATTTCGACGACACCGTCGTAAGGGTCAATTTTGGTCACCTGACCCACATCTTTAATCACGTCACCTTCTGCCACGGTCAAGGTATCGCCGTTGTCAGAACGCAACCATGCGCGTCCTGGAATAATCGCTTGAACTGAATACGGCAGCTTCAAAGCATTCGTTGACTGATCAGCACCTGCCGCTGAACCCGTATTATCAGTGCTAACGGCACCATCTGGCGTCGCCGCATTTTGGAATTGTTTCGTGAGCGTCTGTACTAACTGGCTCATTTCGGTTTCCATGCTGGCAACACGGGCATTCAAGGTTTGCACTTGATCTTGCAAGGCTTTATTTTCGGCTTGGTAACTTGCGATTTGTTGGGCATATTGTGTTTCAAGCTGTGTTGAAGCTTGTTGGGTTTGCGCATCTAGCGTTTGTTGCGCGGCAACAGCGCTTGGCGGCATGGGTGATGATATGGGCATCACATCAGACCCGGCTGGGGCTGCTGGCGGCATGGTCATTGAGGCTTGCTGAACACCCGGTTCTGTGCCGGCATCGGTCGGTTGAGCAGGTTGCTGGGGCGCAGCCATCATCTGCTGAGGCGGTTGTTGCGGCTGTGCAGGGGCTTGTCCCGTCGGCATGGGTTGTTGATCCATCGCTTGCACTTGCGCAAGGGTGGGGGCTGCTTGTGTTGGCGCTTGTTGGGGCGCAGCACTTGCCGGGACGCCTTGTGCCATCGGTGCGCTAGACGCAGCCGGGGCAGCGGTAATATCAGTGGAAGGTACCGAACTACTACTCGGTGATACCATTTTATAAACAACAAACACCAAGGCTAAAAATACACCTAGGCTGATTAACATTCTTTTTGAACGAGCAACACCGGCTAATCCACCCGCCAAAGACGACGTGGCTGCTGGCTTAGAGGCGACAGGCTCGGCTTCATAACTCGTCTCTTCATCAGAGAAGTGATATTCGCCTTCTTCAGCCCCTTCGTATTGGTCATCGTGCTCATTAACCATTTGCATTGCCTCGTTAATACCTTTTTGTCAATCTAACCTTAAGTATAACTCATCTCACTAAAAATTAGTCTATGATTCCTCAAAATCATTGTGTTACGTCGGCCATAAACAAAATGCCCAAGCCAACGCCCGCGTTCACTTTCACGGTTGGCGGGATATTCGTGTAATTTTGTGTAACCGTACCAAGCGCCTGCCCGACTTGACCTAAACCCGAGGCCAGTTTTTGTGAAGGACTTAATTCAGGGTGCGTGGTACTCGTGCCAAAAATACCCGTCGTTGAGGTAGAGGCTGAGGTTTGAATCGCGTTTGCATACCCTTGAACAAACGAGGTTGCCATGATCGCACCAAAGCGTTGCATGTAGTGATAATCAACCGAGCTTGCGATCACGGTTCTTGCGGTATCCGGGTCGATGGCATACGCCGTCACTGTGCGTGAGGTCGGCCAATCGTCCATATTCATCAGCGTAAAGTTCAAGCTGACTCTATCCATTTGTCCAGAAACACCTTGTTGTGTGACCAAAGTGCCAATGAGTTTCGCGCCCTTATATTTACCATCCACCACGGTTGCCATGACAGGCGAGGTTGGGTAATCGCTATTGGCGGCGGTGTCTAAGACAGCAAATAAAATTTGACCGGCTTTAATCAGTGACGGCTTCACAGGGGTTGTTGTGCTATTGGTTGCATTGGCAGTTGTCGTAGCGGTCGTGGTTCCCGTTGTTGCAACCCCGGCTGCCGCGCCCGCAGTGGCTGGCGTGCCTTCTTGGTGTTGCATAGGCACCGGCTGCCAAGCTGATAATAAAGACTGCGCTTGATTTGCCATATTCGATGCGATTGCGGAAATCTGTGTTTGCCTCGCAGCGTTTTCTGCAGCTAAAGCTTTTGCAGCTGCATCTGAAAAGTCAGAAGTACCTGTCGTCGTTGTGCTAACGACACCTGTTTGTGCTTGTGCTTGAGCTAAGCGTTGTTGCAGCGCTGCAAAATCAGGGTTTGTGCTGCCGCTGGTTGGTGTGCTCACCACGGCATTACGTGCATTAAAGTCGTTCATTAACTGCGTGGCTTGCTCAGAGGAAATTAAACCTGCCGCCACGGCTGATTTTAACGCATTTTGATAATCATCTGATGAACCGTTATTCGCCTGTAAATCTAACAACTTGGCTTGCAAGTCGCGCAAACCTTTGACAGCGTTATAATCAGCTAATTTCAATTTAGCAATATCTGGTGTTAACTGACCCTTGCTGACCATATCAGCAATGGCCGCTTTGAATTGATCCATCGATACGTTTTGTTGAATCATGGAACGCAGCTGATCTGCGGTTGCCTGATTAATCTTTCCCGCAGCCAATAAGTCGGAAATTTCACCGTAAGCGGCATCTTCAGCGCTTTTCAACATCGATCCAACGCTGCCGACAGACCCCATTAACGATTTTTGATATTTAAACTCATCAAGAATTTTGCTTGCGGTCGCTGGAATTAACTTACCGGCTTGTACAAAAGATTGTAATTGAGAATTATATTCATCAATAGACACAACTTGGTTTTCAAGGGTAATTAAGGCATCGCGTACATCTGGCGTAAGTTGCCCCGCATCCGCCATTTTCTTTAAAGACGTGACGCTCATCGCGATAATTTCTTTGGTACGTTGTTGGGAATATTGGCCTAATAATTGCTGAGCAGTTGCATCACTGATTTTACCTTGTGCAACCAAGCTATGTAGCATCGCGGCGTAATCGTCGACCGAAGCCCCCTTCTTTTGCGCGTCTAGCAAGGTGGCCGCCGCATCTAGGGGCAAATCGCCCGATTGAATTTGGCTATCCATAAAACTGCCGCTTTCTTGTAACTGCGCATTACCGTGCTGTTTACGATACTGCTCAAGCAATTGACGGGCTTGCTCCGGCGTTAACTTACCGGCTTTCACTAAACTATCAAGCGAGGCGGCGTATTCAGCCTCTGAAACGTTAGAATCGGCTAATTTTTGCAATTGTGCGGCGATATCAGGTGACATTTTGCCTTGCTTTACCCAATCGTCCATTAAATATTTCACGTTTGCGCTAGCATCACTACAAATAATATTACAGCTGCCGGGTGACCCGCCGACAGACGATTGGCCAACGTTCACTAAGGTGGCAACCGCGCTGCCGCCTGAAATTTGCGCTTGTTGCGCCGCTTGTTGGTTCGCTTGTTGCAGCGCACGATAATATTCAGGGGTTAACTGACCGCCGGGCACAGATTGCAAACCTTGCGGGGCACTCGCGACCTTAGACGCACCGGTGCTTGCCGTGCCGCTTGAGAAATAACTCACGCCCAAATACACAGCGCCGATCAAACCAACCACGCCGCCCAATAACACAAACACGCGCGAGCGCGCGCCGAGTTTGCTGAAAAAATTTAGCTGACTAAAATCGAATGCCATTAGAAACCCTCAACTTTAATTTCAACGGGTTCCCCAAAACGAGAAACCAGGACGGATGATGTTGTCGGTAATTCATACGCGATCATGCCATCAGGGCTGACCATCTTGCCAACCCAGCCAGGTGACAATACCGTTAACCGCGTCCGTAAATACATTTTTTCGCCCAACACCCACGCTTGGCTATCTGCGCCATTCACGGTCAGCTGCTTACTGCCCGCGGGTGCCAAGCCGTCTAACACGCCTAGCAATAATTGGTTGGCACTATTAGGTAAGTTTGTACCGACAGGCACTTCTTTGGTATTAGGACCAATACCTGAAACATGTAAGTCAACGCGGTAATCGACCACACGTTGGCCAGCAATCATCTCAAGCGTAATCGGCGTGGGTAAGCCGACTAAACGAACCACCATATCGCCCGTCATATAAGGCGTGACGGCTTGCATCAACAAAACATTACTCTTGCCATCCCACTGCATATTCACCGCTTTCGGATTACCAATATCGAAAGAGGCAATCGGCCAGGGTTGACCGGTGGAATCAACAAACACTAAAGAGGTAACGTAGCCCTGCGCTAAACGCACGGCAGGCGGTGTGGTGCCTGGCGCTAAATTCACCATAATGGTGCTTGAAACAGGTTTAGGCGGGATGTTAGCAGGAATTGCAGCGGCACGCTGCGCTAAATCAACTTGTTGGTGCATTTGCACCACTTGCGTCGGCGACATCGGCATGTTTTGCGACATCATGGCATTAAACGCCGCCTGTGATTCGGGTGAAGGGGGTTGTATTGAATCAGGCACGGCATTGAGCATCATTTGCTGGCCTTGTTCATAAGAAATGGGTTTTTCAATGACATTATCACCGCCGGTATTATTCGACGATAAGGTGCTTACAGCTGATTTAGGTTTTGACTGTGTTTGCGGTGGCGTTGGACGACGCAAGCGCATATTCGGATTATCTCTTAACCATTGTTGAAACGCTTGTACGTTAGTTGGCAAAGGCTGGGTGTCAGCCTGCGCGTTGATCGGCAGCAATCCGGCTGCAACATAAAGTCCTATCATCAATTTGAGACATTTCATTGCATCACCTTAAGTTATTTTCTAAGCCCGCTCGTATTTGGTTCGTTTAAGACAATGACGTTATCAATCGCAACACCCATGAGGTTGTTATCGGTCGGCACTCGCACGACTAATAGCTGCAAGGTTAATTGCTTAGGCACCATGCGCGCCCCGCCGGCGTAGTTAATTTGAATCGGCAGTTGAACCCACCAGGCATAGCGTCCTGATAAAATGCCCTGATTTAACACAAAAGGGGCGCCTGTCGCAACACCGCTGACAAATTGTTTATTTTGAATGAGTGTTTGTTTATCAACATAGTTATTTAATTGGTTGAGAAACACCGTCCAGCCGTTATTCGTAAAATATTTCGTGTTGTCTTTTAGCTCATTATCAAAATCAAGAAAATCGATGTTAAACGTATTGGGCGTCACACGACTCACCCATTGCAGCATATCTGGCAGCGGTAAATAAGCTTGATCTAGCGGGACTGGTGCCTGAACACGCCACTCATTGTCCACTAAAAAAACGATTGGCGCGGGTTTGGTTAAATAAAGTGAAATCGATGTGAGCACAATGAGGGTTAGCACGAGTAACGCAGCCGTGATGATGACGATCACACGAGCGAATTTGTCACGATAAAAATCATCATGCCAGGTTACTTCTGTGTTTGCTGATTCACTCATCATGATTGATTGAACGCCTCTAACATCGAATAAGCTCTACTCACTATATCAAAGTGGCAGAAAATTTTCATCCGTTGGGGGTTGCAGCAATCGAACCTTGCCCTGATTCCGGCGGCGGCGCCATGCTGCCAATCATTTGCAATACACCTAAGCCATTATCACTTTGTAAGATAGGCTGGCGTTGCACAATCATTGTCACTTCTAGCGCGTTGGAGAATTTCGATTGCTCATCGTAAGGCGGCATCCAATAAGTCACGAGCATCGGCATTTGGAATTTCCAGGCATAAGCCCCGCCCAATATCCCTTGCGCCAAAATAATGGGTTTCGCAACCGGCACCGCTGTTTGAATAATTTGACGCCTCGTCAAAGCCACTAAGTTATTCGAGCTTTGCAGCGCATTCATGTAATTACGCCAGCCGTAGTTGGTATAATATTGCGAAACACGTTGCAGCTGCATGCGATAATTGACGTAGTTATAACTGAACGTGTCTTTCGCCACTTTCATAGCCCAAGCTTCAACATCGTCTGTGCTCATGTTCGGTTGACTGACAGGCACCACGCGTATCAAACGCCCAGCCGAATCCGCCGCGAAATAAAGCGGTGACACAGGGTGACGAATGACATAGGCTAACACAATGCCCAAGGTAATATTAGTTAACATCGTTAAGGCAAAAGCAAACAACACCCACAAATATTGGCGGCGGTAAAAGGCATTACGCTCAAAAACGATTTGTAACCCGCTTCTCATCTTCATGTCTGCACCGTCACGAATTGGTCTATGCCTATCCCTTGCGGGTTTTCAAGCGTCGGAACTTTAATAATCGAAACGATCACTAAATACCGGCGCTTCGTTGTGATATTGGCGCTTTGATAGGTTACTAAAAAGGGAATTTGAACACGCCAGGCATACCCAATATCGGGCAGCTCACCTTGGTTGCTAATAACTGGGTCGCCGACAACCACGCCTGAGACAAATAATTGGTTTTTCACAATGGTACTCACGAGCGGGTCAATACTTAGCAAGAAATCATTCCAACCAGCTTGCGTAAAATAAGGTCTTGCTTGGTAAAGCTGGGCGTTATAGTTCACAAAATCGAAGGTATAAGCAATGGTAGCCGCCTTGCTTGCGAAACGTAAAATCGTATCCGGTAATTGATTAGGCTCTTCAAACGGCACGAGGGGCATGTTTTCACCCGTCATTGTTTTTGCGTAAAATACCGGCAACGGTTTATGCGTGGTCTGATACAGCAACACCCCCACCGCGGATAAAATTAACACAATTAAAACACAAAAAAGGATTAACACCGTACGGTAGTGATTAATGTAGAAAGCATGGTCTTTCGGGGCAACACGCTCGGCATAGGCATCGACTTTCATTAACTTCCCCCCGCCGCGGGCATGTTCATAATGCGTCCTTCAGACGTATTTGCGTAATAATCTTGATGAGGCTGTATCAAAATGGAGTAAATAATAGCGAGGACTAATAAAATCATTAACATCATTGAGGCCATCAACCAACGCAGCATACGTCGGAATTGATCGCGATAAAAATCGCTTTGTAAGCGGGCATTATCGCCACGACGGCTAATCATGCAAAGCTCCTAAACATGCTGCTTCTCCATCGTGATTTCAATGCGATAATTATCGCTGTCGCCCCAGGTTTCTTGATTTTTGGCGATTAAATTTGTACCGCCGTAACCTTCAGCCACCAATAAACGTGTGCTCACCCCGCTGGCAGCCAAATAACGCTCAATGGCTTGGGCTTGTTTGCGCGAGGTGATTAAATTAATTTGGGCTGAGCCCACATCATCTGTGTAAGCCGCAATTTTCACTGACATTGTAATATTGCTATTAATGTATTCAGCCAATACATCCAGCGTCGAATAAGAAGGTTCTTTCAAACGATCCGACATCCCATCAAATAAACGGGAAGAATTGATCACGATCATGACTTGATCGCCGAGAATAATCACATTGGCGCCGCGATTGATGAGTTTATCAGACAAGCTGGTTTGTGAATCAATGTAGCCGCCGTAACTGCCACCTAATAAAGCACCCGTGACCGCACCCGGCAAGAACCCAACCCCCGACATAAACGACCCCGCCACACCCCCGGCTGCACCGCCTAAAATAACGCCCTTCGTGGCTTGCGAGGCATTTTGATAAGTATCAGGAATGTCGCTGCTTGATGCGTCATCGGCTAAATTTCTGGCATTATGCAACCCAAGGTCTGCATTCGACGCCGACTCTCGCTCAACCGTGGAAGACGCGCAGCCCGCTAACACAGTGCTAAGCACCAGCAGGGCACATCCTTGTTTCAAGGTCGCTCGATTCAATATCATCACTACAGTGTTATTCCTCAGATTCGGGTTTGTTCTTCAAAGAGGTTACATAATCTAAGAAGGTATTGGCAAGGGGGATGACTTCCGACACCGGCAAAAGAATACCCTCGTAATACGGCGGGTAATCGGTTGCTAATTGCATATCGGTGATAATTTCATCAGACATTGCGTTGGCTTGCGCTGCATTCCCACCCAATAAACGCTCTAATAACCCGACTTTATCTTTCAATAAGGCGCGGTTAATTAAAGGCTGACTAAAGGCTTCAAGTTCTGCTTTACCAACCAACTGTTTCACAGACTCAGGCAATACGATACGAGAGAAAATGGTTAAGTGACCTTCGTCTAATTCTTCCTCTTCTTCTTCGAGCTCGGCTAGCGCTTGCATTTCTGTTTCATCGCCTTCATTGCGGCGCTGATAAGCCATTAAAGCTTCCAGTGCTCGCTCAATCGCGTTTCCTTCAGATGGGGCATTGAGCGAATCAGCGACCACTGCAATCTCGCCGCCTTCATCTGCCACGCCCTCAAACATCACAGGCTGTTGAGCCGCAACCTCTTTTAACTGCACGATGCGATCTTCTAAATCCATCAATGCACGGTTGAGCGGTCGCTCGACTTTCAAGAATTGATTAATGCGCATTTTATCGGGTGGCGGCGGATTGGCGTAGAACATCCGCGCTCGAATAATTTTCGATTTGAAGAAGATAGTTGCTTCCCCTTCGCGTTGTTCTTTTAAATCTTGCAAATCGATACGTTGGCGTTTTTCAGAAGAGGCGCTGCGCGAATCCATGTAATTATTCAGCAAAGTGCCTGCATTCGTTTGGAAAGAATCGACTTTTGTCACGTAAGATTCACCGGCGGTTTTTTGGAAAAACTCCCACGTTTCCATCGGATCTTCTAATTTCATACAAATTTTAATGTTCGTGTTTGCACCAATAGATGCAGCCTCTTCTTTTGAGGCCTTTTGGAAGGCTGGTAAATCTTGGCCGGCGAAAATAACCGAGAAGCCTAAAGAACGCGCCTGTGCTGGCACCACGGCGAAGCCTTTCACTGCGTAATAACCGTATTCATCCAAAATACACATGTACGGCGTCGCGGCATTGGTGGGTTTACGCGTAATCACTTCGCGATACGTCCCTTCAACCGAATCGCCCAAACCCGCTGCCATCATCGCCTTTAAAGACGCAATAATGACTTTACCTAAGCCTGCGAGTTCATCAGGTGATTTTTCAAGGGCGGGTAATAATACAACTAAGATGCGGCGGTTTAACACCACGTCTTTCAAGTCGACTTCCGCCAAATTGGTACGAATAATGTGACCGTAAGTATCGGCTAACGAACCGAAGACGCGGGTTAACTGCATCGTGATAAACCCGTGCTGCTCTAAGACTTGCGAACCCTGTTTTCCCTTTTTCGAACGGTCGTAGCCTGGCAAGTTGATAATATAGTTGGTGATAGGCTCTAAAATGACATCAGGTGCATCCGCTAAAGTTACCGGTTCTTGGTTATCCCGCGGGAACATTCTATCCATTGCGATGGCTTCTAAGCGTGTGAGCTCGAAATAATTACGAATCGTGTTCGCATCTAACAAAATCTTGCCCCGGTCACGCATGTAAACCAGCACTTTCATGAGCGCTTCAACGAATACAATCGCACGACCTTTCCACATGTCACCGTCTGAGCTTTGACTACCGGAGTCCATCAAACTCACGACTAACTGCGATAACATACTCGAAGAACCATTACAGAAAGGGTTCATCGTGTTCGATAAGCGTTTTTCTTGGGCGCCAACGACGTCTCGCGCGCCGGTCATGAAGTTAATTAACAATAAGTCATCTTCGCGGCCGACCGAGCGGCACATCGAAAACACTTTCGCGAAAAGTGAGTTATCACCTTTACCGTCGACATATAAAAAGCCACTGCCTTGCACCAACGCGTTATACGACAAAGACGCCAAGGCTTCCGTTTTACCGCTACCGGTAGAACCGAAAATTAACACGTGGGTGCGCATGTCATCGTTGTTAAACCAAAGCTCGTCGCTATTATTTTTACGATTACCGAAAAAAGTAATACCGCGGGCTTTACGCGGTTTGGTGCTGCCAGGCAGCGGGTCGTTATAATCGTTCGCTTTTGAGCGCAAAGGCATGCGAAAAGGAAGCGTTGATTTACGCGTATACGCATAAAGAAAAACAAAAAACCCGATTACGGCAAATAAGTCGGTCAAAGGCGACATAAAAAAACACGCCGCCCCGAAGGTAAACATACACACGGCACTGTTAACGGGGTCTTTGAAGAAATCAACGACTTTCATCCCAAACGTGCGCGTATCTCGCAGCAGTAGCTGGGGGGAAAGTTCGTGTTGTTCTTCTAAACCACGCATACCCATAACAATTCCTTATTCGTCACGACGATAAATGACATCACGCAGTGCAAGCTCCAAGGCTTTTGTTGCCTCTTCAACCATAGGCACTACCAAACGATGCCCTGCTTCTTTCTCAGCAACCCAGTGTGCAAACACCCCCGCGACCTCGACAAACGGCGTTTGTCGTCCAACCGTGTTTAAGGTATACCAAAGACGGCGGTCTAGGGGTTTTAGCCATAAAAAGTCCGCTGAAGCTTGCACGCCGTCTTCACGAGAGCGCTCCAACATAGCAGCCATGACCGTTAAAATATAAGCGTGACCGTAAATGACGCTTTGAACAATTTTGGTTTGATAATGCTTACGCAACAAAGCATCAACACCGCTCATATTTAAATTACCGGAAGAAGACGCAGCCAATTGCAAAATTAATTTTACGCCGTCTTTATCGGCATTAGCACGCGCTGCAAAAGCGGCAAATAGGGCTTTAGCGTAAGGAGGTAAGCGGTCAGGCCCTGCAAACAATTGACCCAGCTGCATCACGAATAAACGGTTAGACTCACCCCGGCGCAACATCACATCAATACGATCCCATTCACTACGCGCCATGCCCTCACGGCGCTCTGGCACAACTTCCTGCAGTAAATTATAACGTTTACAATATTGCATCGGGGTTAAAGCCATGGCCCACGGCCCCGTATCGATATCTGTTTTAATGAGGTCAAGACCAACAACCGGATTAATTTGCGGCCAGTTCGGTGCTTCGAGCTGCACCAAATCTTTCATGTTATACGTGCGCTTATAAACGCGAGTAGTGTTGCCAAAATACACAACAAAGGCAAGCACAATCATAATGAGAGCAAGCGGAATGCGAAGTACATCACCGACGCCTGCGCCTAATGTGATCACATTTTCAAAAGTAAGTGAACCAATGTTCAATTTTGCGCTTTGCAGCATGGTCTCAAGCGCTTGATAGCGATGACCCGTCACCGCATTAATGATATGCACTTCTAGTAATTTAATGCTGAGATAAAAACCAATGAGTTGCGTTCTAAAAACAAACCATACGCCGCCGAGCGCTGCAAAAATAGCTGCAATGCCCCACAAAATGCCTGCGGAATTATCGGATTGTCCACCCTGTTGCGGCGGTGCCATAACATCCCCTCAAAGAAAAAGCCGTCTAACTTCAATAGTATATACCCTTCACACCGAAAAGTGCGAAGGGTTGTGTGCAGTTTCTGAGGGAGACGCTAAGACTTAAAATTCTTCATCGTGCTTTTGCTGTTTCTCACGAATTTCGTCTAAGGTTTTGCAATCGATGCAAAGCGTCGCCGTTGGACGAGCTTCTAGACGGCGTAATCCAATTTCAACACCGCAGACTTCGCAGTAGCCGTAATCTTTTTCACGAACCATCTCGATGGATTCTTCAATTTTCTTGAGCAGCTTACGCTCACGGTCACGCGTGCGAAGCTCTAAGCGGAAATCTTCTTCCTGGCTAGCACGGTCGTTAGGGTCGGGGTAGTTGATTGCTTCTTCTTTCATGTGCGTCACGATTTTATCGCCGCCTTCCAACAGGCGTTGACGCAGCGCGAGCAAAATTGACTTAAAGTGCTCCTGCATGGGCGCACTCATGTAATCTTCCGTTTTCTTTTGCTTATACGGCGCAATGCCTAGGACATCTAGGCTAGGTTCCAGAATATCTTTTTCTTTCGTTGCCATAATTTTATCTCCTACCCTGAGATTAAGTGTAGTCCAAATTTGACAGCTATACCAAAAAACCGCTACTGACTGCAAATGAAATATTATCAACAGCTTATGCGGCCTACGGTCACGCGGGGTAAGCCCGCGACGTCGTTAAAGGTTTCAACGGTGTCATAACCCGCTTGCTGAAAACACGCAGTCACGGTTTTTGCCTGCGCATATCCGTGTTCAATGAAAAAACGCGCGCCAGGCTTTAAATAAGCCTTTGCGTTCGTTATTAAGCAACGAATATCAGCCAATCCTTCTTCTGCAGCCACTAAGGCATTTTTCGGTTCAAACCGTAACCCAGGCTCGTAAAGTGGCCATTCAGCCAAAGAAAGATACGGCGGATTACTCACCAACACATCAAAGCGCTGCGAAGGAAGCGCATTACACCAGTTCCCTTGATGAAAGGCTATATGCACACACCCAAATTCTTGTGCGTTTTGGCTGGCAATGTGTAAGGCTTTTTCGCTTAAGTCCGTAGCATGCACTTCCCAAGCCGGACGTTCACGCGCGAGCGCAAGCGCAATTGCGCCGCTGCCTGTGCCTAAATCAGCAATGCGTAAAATGTCAGTACGTGAGGGATAAGCCGCGAGAACCGCTTCAATTAAGGTTTCAGTATCAGGCCGCGGAATTAACACATCAGGTGAGACACGCAAATTCATGGACCAAAATTCTTTGCGGCCAAGCAAATAAGCGAGCGGTTCACCGGCTGCACGGCGTGCAAGCAATTGCTCATAAGCAACGACTTCTGTTTCTGATAATGCTTTTTCAGGCCAAGCAATTAAGGCTGTGCGCGCACAATTTAACACAAAGGCTAATAAAACTTGGGCGTCTAATAAAGGCGTGTCTGTGCAACCCCTTAAGCAATTCACTGCTGATTTTAAGACGGTTTGCACAGAAGAAGGCATGTTAATCACCAAGCGAAGCGATCAAGTCCGCATTGTATTCTTGCGCTAAGGCATCAATCACAGGACCTACGTCGCCTTCCATAATTTGCGGGAGTTGATATAAGGTTAAATTGATTCGATGATCCGTTAAACGCCCTTGCGGGAAATTATAAGTGCGAATACGTTCTGAACGATCACCCGTGCCGACTAAATTACGGCGTTCATCGGCTTGTTGTTGATGTTGCTTTTGTTGTTCAGCTTGTAAAATACGCGCCTTCAATAAAGACATCGCACGTGCACGGTTTTTATGTTGTGAACGTTCGTCTTGGCATTCCACCACCGTGCCCGTCGGAATGTGTGTGATACGAATAGCTGAGTCTGTTTTTTGCACGTGTTGACCACCAGCACCCGAGGCGCGGAAAGTATCAATGCGTAAATCAGCGGGGTTAATATCAACTTCCACTTCCTCTAATTCAGGCAATACAGCCACGGTACAGGTGGAGGTATGAATACGGCCTTGCGCTTCTGTGGCTGGCACACGCTGTACACGATGCACACCTGATTCAAACTTAAATTTAGAATATGCACCGTGGCCAATAATACGCACAATCACTTCTTTATAACCACCGTGCTCACCGTGGCTTTCACCCATCATTTCAAATTTAAAACGTTGCGCTTCAGAATAACGCAAATACATGCGGCATAAATCACCGGCGAAAATTGAGGCTTCATCACCGCCAGCGCCGGCACGAATTTCTAAGAAAATATTATTTTCATCGTGAGGGTCTTTCGGAATTAACGCCAATAATAATTCAGCTTCTAAGGCTTCAACCGCTTCATCAATGCGCTTGATTTCCGCTTTGGCCAGTTGTTGTAATTCAGCATCTTCTTCAGCTTCAAGTGCGCATGCTTCTTCACGCTCTTTCAATAATTGTTGATATTGCAAATACGCTTGCGCGAGCATTTCAAGGCCGGCGTATTCTTTTGATAATTCACGGTAACGGTCTAAGTCATTCGTTACTTCAGGATCAGACAAGGCTGCCTTTAATTCTTCGTAACGTTCGTGAACATTTTTTAATTTGGTTTCTACCGCTGGTTTCATGTTAATCCTATTTCGGGGTCACTGAGGGAAAATAATTGTTTCGCATAATGCAGTAATTCAAAGCGACCATCAACACCGGCTTGACGCAATTGCACGCTAGGCGTGTGTAGTAATTTGCGTGTATAAGCATTCGCAAACATTTCTAAAACCGTTACAGGGTCGATGCCCGCTGCAAGATATTCACGCGCTTTATCCATTTCGATGCGGCAGATAGCTTCCACTTGACCGCGATACGCACGGATGGTGCCGTTCACTTTCGCTTGCGTGTTTTCTTCGCGCATAAAATGCGTTGCGCGTGTTTGCACTAACTCACGCGCTTTATCAGCTGCGTGCGCACGCCCTTGTCGATGCGCTTCAATCATCGTCATTAAATCGTCAATGCAATACACTGAAACGCTCGACCATGCAGCAATAGCGGGGTCAATATCGCGCGGTACGGCAATATCAATGAAGGTTAACGGACGATGATTTCGGAGCGGTAAAATTTTTTCGATCATCTCACCTGTCACGATAGGCAGCGCACTACCCGTGGACGAAAAAACAATATCAACCTCTTGCAATACCGCGGGCAATTGTTCGAGTGTGTACACATCTGCTTCAAATTGACGTGCTAAATCAACCGCTTTTTCAAGCGAACGATTCACCAATTGCAAACGCTGCTGCGTAAAGGGTTTTAAATATCGCATGAGTAAGGCCGAGGTATCGCCTGCGCCTAAAATAGCCATTTTTTCATTGGCTAATTGTGGGTGTTGTTGTTTAGCAAAATGCACGGCTGCTGAGGCCACAGACACGGGGCATGCACCAATCGCTGTGGTTGAACGAATTTCTTTGGCGACATTAAACACCGCTTGGAATAAACGATGAAACACCGCATTCACACTACCTGCACTGCATGCTTCTGAGTACGCTTCTTTTAATTGCCCCAAAATTTGCGGCTCACCTAAGACCATAGAATCAAGACCACAGGCAACACTCATTAAATGAGTCACCGCATCAATATCTTGATGCACGTAAAGCAGGGCATCTAATTGCGTATAAGCAATATTGGTTTGCGCAGCGAACCAATGTTTGACGGCATCAACATCATCCGTTTCAATGTAAATTTCAGAACGATTACAGGTTGATAATAAAACCGCTTCTGTCACCGCCATTAATTGCATTAAGTCTTGCAAATAAAGCGCCCAGCGCTCAGGCGCAAAGTGAACCCGTTCACGCAAGGCGACGGGGGCTGTTTTATGATTTAATCCCAACACAAAAATCGACATAGAGGCTGACCGTGTAGTAGTATAGTTCTGAGTTTTGGCCATATTTTATGCTGAACACCCACGAAAAACAAAGGATATCGCGTGAAACATTTCACCTTCCCAAGGATTGCGCTTTTTCTGTCGTCTCTGATTATTTTTTTATCAGGCTGTGCCAGCGTTGCGCCCAAAGCCCCCGACACCACCACCCCCTGGAAAACACGCGAACGCGCTTTAAGTGCACTCAACCACTGGCAGTTAAGCGGCAAAATCGCCGTCATCGCCCCGCAAGACTCAGGCTCTGCCACGGTCGACTGGCAGCAAACTGCCGAACAATACCGTATTACCCTGCTCGCGCCCCTGGGCGCCGGCGGCATGACGCTGACGGGCAGCGATCATCACATTCTTTTAAAAACCACCGACGGCAAGGTGGCCGAAGCGTCCTCGCCTGAAGCCCTGCTGCGAGAAAACGGCGGCTTAAATATTCCTGTGTCTAATTTACGCTACTGGATACGCGGCCTGCCTGCGCCCGGCAGCAACCCACAACTTCAATTTGATACCTTCGGACGCGTGAGCCGCATTCAACAAGGCGGCTGGAACATTGATTATTTAAGTTACACTCGGGCTTATGGTTTAGACTTGCCCAGCCGAATGAACATCACCGCGGCGGCGCTAAAAATTAAAATGATGGTCTATACCTGGAATTAATTTTCAATAGGCCATTGACATATAACGTTTGTCTTTGCAAAATAGCGCTTCCTTAATCGGTACCATTTGTTGGGGTGTAGCCAAGTGGTAAGGCATCGGGTTTTGATCCCGACATCCCTAGGTTCGAATCCTAGCACCCCAGCCAATTCATCTCCAGAAAACAACATCCAACAACCTTAGCAAGGATTTTATCGTGCCAGAGATCATGATCTTTTGCGGTAATGCCAACAAAACCCTTACCGAACGTGTTGCAGGTCATCTTAATCTTCCTATTGGTA
Source organism: uncultured Gammaproteobacteria bacterium (assembly GCA_965653045.1). Taxonomy (GTDB): domain Bacteria; phylum Pseudomonadota; class Gammaproteobacteria; order DSM-16500; family DSM-16500; genus Aquicella. Next base: position 38,168 of record CBFGYM010000008.1, on the reverse strand, counting down.
AAGTACACGTCGGTCAATTCAGCGACGGCGAAACCATGGTTGAAATTGAAGAGAATGTTCGCGGCCGCGATGTGTTTATCATTCAATCCACCTGCGCACCCACCAACGATAACTTAATGGAGTTGAATTTACTGGCCGATGCCCTGCGCCGCGCCTCAGCTGCGAAAATTACCGCCGTGGTTCCTTATTTTGGTTACGCCCGGCAAGATCGCCGCGTGCGCTCCGCCCGTGTGCCCATCACCGCTAAAATTGTGGCAGACATGATGGCCGCTGTCGGCATCACCCGCGTGGTTACCGTCGACTTACACGCCGACCAAATTCAGGGGTTTTTCTACATGCCTGTTGATAACCTCTACAGCACCCCGATTATGCTTGAAGACATTCACGCCCAAAAATATCAAAATATCATGATCGTATCGCCAGACGTTGGCGGCGTCATTCGCGCCCGCGCAATTGCAAAACGCATTCCCGGGGCTGATTTAGCCATTATTGATAAACGCCGTCCACGCCCGAATGAAGCACAAGTCATGCACATTATTGGCGACGTGAAAGACCGCGACTGTATCATTGTTGATGACATTGTTGATACCGCCAGCACGCTTTGCCGCGCAGTAGAAGCCTTAAAAGAACACGGCGCCGCGAAGGTTGTGGCTTACGTCACCCACCCCGTGCTTTCTGGCAAAGCTATTCACAATATCGACAACTCTCTACTTGATGAAATTGTGGTCACTGATACGATCCCCCTTTCCCCGGCTGCGCAGCAGTGCTCGCGCATACGCCAACTCACCTTAAGCGACATGATTGCTGAAGCCATTCGCCGCATTAGCGGGTCGGGTTCGCTTAGCAAGATGTTCATAGACTAGCTAGCCTTTTCAGTGTACTATTCACGCCCTGCCCTGGTCGCGGGGCGGGATTATTAACATTACCTAATTGTGGAGTTCCAACCATGACAACGAAAGCAAAAATCAGTTTCGACGTTGATGCGGTTGTGCGCCAAGATATGGGGAAAGGTGCGAGCCGCCGCCTACGTCACGATGAAAAAGTTCCAGCCGTCGTGTATGGCGCAGGCAAGCCCGCTGTCTCCTTAACACTTGAGCACAAACAAATTTCTAAGTCTTTGAGTGCAGAAGCTTTTTATTCTCACATCTTAACTTTAAAAACCAACGGCAGCAGTGAACGTGTCATTTTGAAAGACGTTCAACGCCACCCTTACAAGCCCAGAATTCTTCACGTTGACTTCCAACGCGTTCGTGCTGATGAAAAATTACACATGCACGTGCCTTTGCACTTTATTGGTGCTGACGAAGCGCCTGGCGTGAAAGAAGGCGGTATCGTTTCTCACATCATGAGCGACGTTGAAGTGTCTTGCTTACCAGACAACTTGCCTGAATTTATTGAAGTTGATATCACCAATTTAGCGATGAATGACATTCTTCACTTATCTAACCTCAAATTGCCTAAAGGCGTTGAGTTAGTAGCGCTGACCCACGACGACGACAAAGCAGTGGTTTCTATCCACATGCCGCGCGTTGAAGAAGAGCCAGTCGTTGAAGAAGTGGTTGAAGCTGGTGAAGTACCTGCTATGTCTCAGAAAGCCGATGGCGAAGAAGGTGCTGAAGGTAGCGAACCAAAAGATAAAGCCTAAACAAAGCGTAGGGCGGATTAGATTTGCGTTCTTTGCTAATCGTAATCCGCCCTACCATCCTTTCACGGAAAGAAATACGCAAATGCTTATTGTCGGCTTGGCAAATCCTGGCAAACCTTACGAAAACACCCGCCACAATGCTGGTGCGTGGTTTGTGGAACAACTTGCCGCACAAGCCGGTGCAAGCTTAAAATTCCAACCGAAATTTCACGGGCTTTACGGGTCTGCCTCCCTTGGCGGACATACCATCCACCTACTCATTCCCACCACTTTCATGAATAAAAGCGGCCAAGCCATTCAAGCCGTCATGAATTTCTACAAACTCACCCCCGCAAACGTTTTAGTGGCTCACGATGAAATTGACTTACCCGTTGGCACCGTTAAACTCAAAACGGACGGCGGCGACGGCGGGCATAATGGGTTAAAAGACACCATTCGACACTTAAATTCACACCAATTTCTAAGATTACGCATCGGCGTTGGCCGACCTGCGCCTGGCACCGGCGATGTAGCTGATTACGTCCTTCACTCGCCCTCTAAGGCTGATAGACAGCGCATCGACTCAGCACTCATCGAAGCTGAACGGATTTTGCCCCTCATTTTAGACGGGGATGTTCAAGCTGCAATGCGTCAATTACACGCACCCATCGCATAATCGCTTCATTTTTGCTAGACTACCGCACCAAAATCATCAGCCTATTCGGAGAGTTTCATGGCCTTAAAATGTGGTATCGTCGGCTTGCCCAATGTCGGCAAATCAACTGTTTTCAACTGCCTGACCAAAGCACAAGTGGCCGCGGAGAATTACCCTTTTTGCACCATTGAGCCGAATACGGGCATTGTGCCCGTGCCTGATGAGCGCTTAGACGCTTTAGCGACCATTGTGAAGCCCGAACGTATTTTGTCAACCACGGTTGAGTTTGTGGATATTGCGGGCATTGTCAAAGGCGCATCGCAAGGTGAAGGCTTGGGTAATAAATTCTTAGCGCATATTCGTGAAACCGATGCGATTGTGCAAGTGGTGCGTTGCTTTGAAGATGATAATGTTACGCACGTGGCAGGTCGCGTGTCGCCACTTGATGATATTGCTGTTATTAATACTGAATTAGCCTTGGCCGACATGGAAACCGTGGAAAAAGTTTTATTGCGTGTGGGTAAAGGTGCACGGTCGGGTGATAAGAACGCGCTGCATGAAATTTCTTTATTAGAAAAAATCAAAAAACAATTGAATGACGGCAAGCCTGCGCGCGCATTAGATTTTAGCAAAGAAGATTGGTTGATTATTCGTGGATATCAGTTGTTGACCTTAAAACCGACGCTGTATGTGGCGAACGTGTCTGAAAGTGGGTTCACTAATAACCCGCTGTTAGACCAAGTAAAGCAACATGCTGCAAACGAGAAAGCAGAAGTCGTTGTGTTGTGTGCAACCATTGAAGCGCAAATTGCGACGCTTGATGATGAAGACAAGGCGATGTTCTTGGCTGAGTTTAATTTAACGGAACCTGGGTTGAACCGTTTAATTCATGCGGGTTATAAATTATTGCACTTAGAAACTTACTTCACCGCTGGCGTGAAAGAAGTGCGCGCGTGGACGATTCCCGTGGGTGCAACCGCGCCACAAGCTGCCGGGGTGATTCATACAGATTTTGAGAAAGGATTTATTCGTGCGGAAGTAATTGGGTACGACGACTTTATTCAATATCGTGGTGAGGCGGGTGCGAAAGAGGCGGGTAAGTGGCGGTTAGAAGGGAAAGAATATATCGTGAAAGACGGTGATGTGATGCATTTTAGGTTTAATGTCTAAACAAGGGCGACATCGTCTTTTTCGGTAACTCATCGTCAAAGAACGGGTTTTAAATGCTCATTTACGAACATGTAAACTGCGCTTTAAAACCCGTTCTTTTCCTCGATTTACCAAAAAATACTCGCCGCGAGCGTATGAGGGTGTCATAACAACCATTCAACCCACTGATTTTCAAATACAAATTGCTTAAAAAATACACTATACTTATAAGATCAAACAGATAACAACGAGAGCGATATGCCAACCCTATTCCCACCGTCTGACAAAGATGCGAAACCGATATTCCATGTACTCGTCGTCGACGATAGCTCGTCTAATCGTCGTATCATGATGCGTCATATCGCCAAGCATCTCACCGATAATAATATTTCCTTCGAGATTGACGAAGCCGAAAACGGCCAGCTCGCAGTCAACAAAGTTGAATTAATGCTAGAAGAAAAACTTCGCAATTATCATTTCATTATTTTAGATAACGAAATGCCCGTCATGAAAGGTGAAGAAGCTGCTGTTCACATGGACAATCTAGAAACCAAGCATCAATTACCGCCAGATAAAACGGCTTATGTTGCTACGTGGTCAACGAGCAGGGATAAACCTTTTGATGGCTCACAAGCACAACTTGCAAAGCCAGTGAATAAAAAAGAACTTGAAGAAATGATCAACCACGTTTTAATTTTAAACCACTTCGAACCTAGCAACACACCACCGCCTCACATCAGACGGCGCTCATCAGGACAATAATTTACGTTGACGCACAGCTTCAAATAAACAAACACCGGTTGCAACAGAAACATTTAAACTAGACACACTGCCGTGCATGGGAATTTTAATTAATCCATCACATAATTCGCGTGTGAGACGTCGCAAACCATCGCCTTCTGCACCCATTGCCAACGCAATTGCACCAGTAAGCTTGGTTTGATAAAGCGTGTGCGTAGCTTCCCCTGCCGCGCCGTAAATCCAGACACCTTCTGATTTTAAAAATGCTATGGTGCGTGCGAGGTTAGTCACTTGCACAAATGGAATGATTTCCGCAGCACCACAAGCCACTTTACTGACGGTTGGCGTCATCCCCACCGACTTATCTTTCGGTGCAATCACCGCGTGCACGCCCGCAGCATCGGCCGAGCGCAAACACGCACCTAAATTATGCGGGTCTTGAATGCTGTCTAAAATTAAGAAAAATGCAGGCTCGTCTAAATTCGCCAGTAATTGCTTAAGCCCAGCTTCATCTAAGGTTTTCATTTTCATACACAAGGCAACCACGCCTTGATGATTCGCATCATGACTGAGTTTATCGAGGGCTTGTTTTGAGACGGTTTCAACTTGAATACCCGCGTCTTTTGCCGCGGCTAACAAAGCCTCCATTTTTTTATCGCCGCGGTGGGTTGCCACCTGCAAACGCAAAATGCGCTCGGGTGAGCGCTCTAATAAAGATTGCACGGCATGTAAGCCAAATACGTGTTGGGGTTGAGTAGACATAATTAACGCCGACGTTTTCTCTTTTTCTTTTGATCAGGGGCTGCTTGCTCACCGCGACGCTTACCTTTAGCGGGCGCGCTGCGTTTTTCTGAGCCTGCGTGTTTCGGTTTTCTGCGACGCTTAGACGATTTGCCTTCATCGCGTTTTTTAGATCTTGGTGGCGCATCTAATGATCGCGCACCTTCAGCCAAAACAAAATCCATTTTTCCTTGATCTAAATCAACGCGTGCCACTAAAATTTTAACACTGTCGCCCATTTGGAAACGACGTCCAGTGCGGCCGCCAATTAAAGCGTGTTTGACTGCATCAAACTGATAATAGTCGCCGGGCAAAGCACTGATGTGAATTAAACCTTCAACGTAAATATCTTTGAGTTCAACAAAGATACCGAAGTTAGTCACGCCAGAAACAACACCCTCAAATTCTTGGCCGACTTTATCGAGCATGAATTCACATTTCAACCAGTCAGACACTTCGCGCGTTGCATCATCTGCACGACGTTCGGTCATTGAGCAATGTTCGCCAGCGCGATGGAAGGCGCTTGCGTCGTCTTGCGGTTTTTTATGTCGCAGTAAATGACGAATGGCACGGTGAACCATTAAATCAGGGTAGCGACGAATAGGGGAGGTGAAATGCGCGTACGCATCGTAGGCTAAGCCAAAGTGGCCGCGATTGTCTGGGCTGTAAATGGCTTGGCTCATTGAGCGCAGTAAAACAGTTTGAATTAAATGCGCATCAGGTCGGTCTTGAATGACGCGTAAAATGTGCGCGTAATCACCAGGAATAGGGTCACGGTGACCAGGCATTGCTAAGCCTAATTCGGTTAAAAACTTACGTAAGTCTTTTAATTTTTCTTCGGTTGGCCCTTCGTGAACGCGATATAAACCGGGTTGTTTGTTTTTATCTAAGAATTTTGCTGCGCAAATGTTAGCCGCTAACATACATTCTTCAATCACACGGTGTGACAAGAAACGTTCGTAAGGCACAATTTTTTCAATTTTGCGGTCTTTGCCGAAAACAATTTTCGTTTCGGGCAGGTCAAAATCGATGGCGCCGCGTTTTGCGCGCGCTTCGTGAAGCACATGAAACAATTCGTATAATACTTCGAGTTCACCCACAACAGATTCGAAACGCTCTTTCATGCGTTTGTCGTTTTTTTCCATCATTGCGTGTACTTGGGTATAAGTCAGACGCGCATGCGAGTGAATAACCCCTTCGTGGAATTTGTAAGCGGAAATGCGGCCGTCGGGTTGAATGGTCATTTCACAAACCATAACTAAACGATCAACTTTCGGGTTTAACGAACACAAATTGTTTGAAAGTACTTCGGGCAACATTGGAATAACGCGGCCGGGGAAATAAACAGAGTTCCCGCGTGCAAGCGCTTCACGATCAAGCTCTGTGTTGTTGCTCACATAGTGACTGACGTCGGCAATTGCCACGTAGAGCTTCCAACCGCCGACTTTACGACGCTCGCAATAGACGGCATCATCAAAATCTTTGGCGTCTTCGCCATCAATCGTGACAAAGGGAAGTTTACGAAAATCTTGTCGTTCGGCTGATTCTTCTTCTGAGACAAACGGCGCATAGCGTTGTGCTTCGGCTAAGACGCTGTCTGGGAAGATAAAGGGTAATGAATGATTACGGATGGCAACGTTAATTTCCATGCCGGGCGCCATGTGGTCGCCTAAAATTTCTAGCACTTCGCCAAGTGGGCGGGCGTGTTTGCCGGGTTGGGTTGTGATAGCAACCACGACAATTTGACCGTGTTGCGCCCCTTGGGTTTTATCAGGATCAATGAGAATGTCTTGGTTGATACGCTGGTTGGCAGATTGCACAAAGCAAGCGCCGGATTCTTCGAAAAAACGCCCGACAATTTGTTGGGTGTTATGTTCTAACACTTGGACAATGAGGCCTTCGCGTCGGCCGCGGCTATCAACGTTAGAAACGCGAGCCAGCGCACGGTCACCGTGGAACACCATACGCATTTGTCTGGGGCCTAAAAAGAGGTCTTCGCCACCATCGTCGGGGACTAAAAAGCCAAAGCCGTCTTTATGGCCGATAACGCGGCCGGCAATAACTTCCATATCCGCAATCGGGCCGTAGGCGCCTTTACGATTGCGTAGAAGTTGACCATCTCTTACCATCGCGATTAAACGACGGCGCAATGCCTCAAGCTCATCTTCAGTGGTCAAACCAAAATCATCAAGCAATTGCTCGTAAGTTGAGGGTTGTCCGCTATCAGAGAGATGCTGGAGGATGAATTCGCGGCTGGGAATAGGATTTTCGTACTTACTCGCTTCCCGCTCGGCGTGGGGATCAGATTTAATTTTTCGCTTTGCCATTCGTTACCTTTAAGTCAAGGGTTTAGTGGTCTAAATTGAGACAAACCCTACTGGCAGAATACGGCTTTGGCGCGCTTAATGCAATCATTATTGAGCCCTACTGTATTTATTTCGTGGTAAGAGACCCTTACTTTGGGAATTTTGAGATATAATGTAGGTATTATTATCAGAATGCGTACGACAGGAGTCTGCCATGTTAAGCGCCCGGATCGCCACCTTAATTGCTTTAATTTTGATCACATCAGGCTGCGCCAATGTCAACACCCACTCGACCAAAAACGGCGTGTGCAACCAACTGCGCAGCACCCTCATCTTCAACGGCAACACAAGCAACACCCGCCAAGCCGAAATCCAAAACGCCGAAACCCCACTGGTGGCTAAAACCTACGACCAACATTGTGAGTGATGGTACTAGATAATATCTAGATAATATAAAGCACTCATCTTTATTCGTGGTTTGAGGTTTTTTAAATTTTTGAGCTTATCCTAACGCCAGGCATAGCCATTATAAGTAGTGCTTTCTTGCTGTGTTTCGCGTATTTGATTATTTGTCTTTAGCCTACCTAGCCTACCCACCAAGTTAGTCAAAGCGCGGTCTTCGTGGCCTTTATTCATCATAGTGAGCATAAAAGGGGAGCATCCAAAAAAAGGTATTGCGCCGCCACATAAGGTGATAGCAAATTTAAGATTGATCAAAAAAGCCGCTGCGGCGTAGGCAGCGGTCGCGCCAGCAGGGACGGCCACCGGGGTAAAAAACACTAACGATGCAAAAAGCCCCGCAGCAAGGCCAACCGCCGCTAAACCTATTAACACTTTAAACGCCGTCCATACCCTATGGCAGCGTATTTGTCTCTCTCTCAGCGCATTTTCAGCCGAAGAAATAGCATCATAATACGCCGGACTCATTATTTGCGAGCTGGAATCTTGAAATTGATAAGCCGCTATTAAAGCCTCTCGATGGGTCGTCAATATATCCCGAGTACGATTCCTGAAAGACACATTATGAGGGTCATTATTGAGCCCGTTAATCACTCTTGTTAATGCGCGAATAACCCCCTCATGCGCTTCATCCATCTCCGTTCGAGGCGCACGCGTATTCTTCGTTTTTGACCTATCAAACCTAGCTCTTAACATACCTAACCTCGTTTTTATTCTCATTATAAATGCCAAAAATATTACTCACTATACCATCACCATCTTAGGGAATTCTTAATAAATGCGTATTTTTCGAGGCATAAAACGCATCGTAAAATAACCCAAAAAAACACCCGCGCGGGCGGGTGTTTTTGGGGTAGGGTTTAATTAGGGTGTGACAGGTTTTATACGCGCAATGTCACGGGTGGTTCGGAGACAGGCATTGGTTTATTGCGCTCATCGAAGGGCGTTTTGAAGGTTCCCAGCGTTTTTAGGCTTCTGTTAACCGCGTTGTATTCGACCATTTTAGCAACCCATGGCAGTTGAGCCGCTGATGCGGCGAGTGCGCCGAAAACACTGCTGGCAAAGGGGAGCCAGCACAGCGACGAAGCCGTTGCGGTTGTGGCAACAGCTGCTTTAGCAGCCGCAAATAACCCTAAGCCAAGACCCGTACCACCCACAGGCGGTGCCAAAATAACAGCGGCAACAACAGCAGCAACAAACGCCGCAAAAACCAATGCGCCTAAAATAGCGTAAGGAATTAAAACATTACGGCAATGTTTTTTGCATTTATTCAGCTCATCATAAGATGCCTGAATTTTCTGACAAAACACGCCCAAATCGCCATCATTCTCGCTATATTGAATATAGGCTTCGTATAAGTCGGTACGCGCTTTATTGATTGCTTGATAAGCGGCGGTGTCTTGATAAGCACCCATACGCTGATGTTTCATGTAAGCTAATTGTTGATTAAACGCAAAAATTGTTTGGTTATAGGCGCAAACAAAATTATCTTCCTCGTTCAGCTGTTCAACCGCCTTTTCTAGCTGTGAGATTAATGCTTCTAATTCATTATTTTTTTCATTTTTATGAAAATTACAGGTAAATGTGATAACAGCATTTTCATCACCCACGGCTTCCATTGACAAATAAGGCAATAGCTTGTTATTGACTGTCACGGTCACATCAAAATCAAAATCCATTCCCCTAATTGCATTTTGAAAAAAACCTTTTTCTTTATAAGAGGCCGTCTGTTTTTCTTTATAATTTGTTGTGATATGCACAAGCGAGCTTTTTGGCATCAACTCGTCACCAAGCTTAATCGGCGCTAAATCATCAATATCAGCTTGCGCAGCGGCAAACAACACATGCGCTGATACATCTTTTCCCAAGCCTGTTGAGGCTACGAACTGACATAGTTTTCTTATTTTTTCACTAATACGCGGCATATCTCCCCCAATAATTTTTTTGTGTTTTTTTAGGTTAAAAAAATATAGTTCACTATATCACCAGAAACTTAAGGAAAGCTTAATTAATCAGTGTTTTCACTTGTGGTGTAGTGTTGTTTAATAAGCAGTTTCCCGCTGGGGTGGGGTCAATTTTCGTTTTGAAAGTGCCCAGGTGCGTGAGAATGCGAGTAGCCGCGCGGCATTCATCTTGTTTATTGCGTCCGGTGATGAACGTCATGCCTGCGGCAGCAATAGCACCGACAAGACCCGCGAAAAAACCAATTGAGAGTGAGTTTGCTGAGAAACTCACAGCAGCCGTGGCAACGATGGTCGCCGGGGCGGTGAAATGGATGGTTGCAATGAAGGCAGCAGCGAAGGCTAAAATAATAAATGCCGCCAAAGTAACGAGTGCGACATAAAGCCCTAAGCAGCGTTTTTTACGCGCGGTAAGGTCTCGAGCTATGTTTTCGAGCGTGATGATCATAGCGGGTGCATGACGGCCGGAGTTTTTTTGGTAATTGGTAAATGCACTGGTTAATAAGGCTTGTTGATTTTTCAATAAAGAAGCCGTTGTTGTGTCATTAACGAAATTCCGTTCCTTTTGAAATTCAGCGAGTAAATTTTTATAAGCGGTGGTGATGTCGTCTTTTTCTTCGTTTTGTGTTGGCATGTTAATTCCTTGTTTTTGGTTTTTAAAATTTCAATGGATGGCGGATTAGACCAATCAAATTGTTCCCGGCCGCAAAAAACGCGCCCGGGTTACAACAGCCAAAGCCAACTATTAAACAGCAATTAAACCCTTAATCAACGGATGGCATTCGTAATTTAAAATTTCAAAGTCATCGAATGTATACGCAAATATTGAATCTGGTTTTCGGCGAATATTGAGTTGCGGTAAAGCATAAGGCGTGCGTGTTAACTGCAAATTCACTTGTTCAATGTGGTTGGTATAAATGTGACAATCGCCACCCGTCCACACAAATTCGCCCGGTAATAAATCACATTGTTGCGCCATCATACAGGTTAACAAACTATACGAAGCGATATTAAACGGCAGCCCCAAAAATGAATCGACGGAACGTTGATATAACTGACAAGACAATCGACCATTTGCCACGTAAAATTGAAACAACAAATGACAAGGCGGCAAAGCCATTTGATCAAGCTCGCCTACATTCCACGCATTTACAATTAAACGTCGTGAATCGGGGTTGGTTTTAATTTGTTGTAACACTTGTGAAATTTGATCAATCACGCGCCCGTCTTTGGCCTCCCACGAACGCCATTGTTTCCCATACACAGGCCCTAAATTCCCATGTTCATCAGCCCACTCATTCCATATGCGCACATTATTGTCTTGCAAGTAACGAATATTCGTATCACCGCTCAAAAACCACAGTAATTCATGCACAATGCCCGGCCAATACATTTTCTTGGTGGTTAACAACGGAAACGACTGTGATAAATCAAACCGCATTTGGTGACCAAACACACTCACCGTGCCCACCCCCGTGCGGTCAATTTTTTTCACGCCATTCGCTAACACGTGTTGCATATAATCTTGATATTGCTTCATGCCGATGCTCCTTTTCGACGATAAGCCCACAGTAACAAACCAATTCCTAGCATTATTAAAGGCAGACACAACAACTGGCCTTCTGTCATCCACCCAAAAGCAATGTAGCCAATGGGCGCATCAGGTTGCCGCACAAACTCAACCCCAAAACGAAACACCCCGTAACCCAGCGCAAACACGCCAGACACTGCACCCAACGGCCGCACACGGCGTGAAAACAGCCATAAAATAATAAATAATAAAACGCCTTCTAAGGCAAATTCATATAATTGCGAAGGATGCCGCGGTAAATCACCCGCCATCGGGAACACCATACCCCAAGGCACATCCGTCACACGACCCCACAATTCGCCATTAATAAAATTACCAATGCGTCCAGCTGCTAAACCAATGGGAACTGCCGGCGCGATTAAATCAGTAATTTGTAACCAACGCAGCTTCATCGCTCGCGCGCAAAAATAAACAGCGACTAACACGCCCAATAACCCACCGTGAAACGACATGCCGCCTTTCCACGTTTCAAATAACATCCAGGGTTGTGTGAACAACACACGCGTGTCGTAAAAAACCATATATCCAATACGTCCGCCTAAAATAACCCCCAGCGCACTATAAAAAATAATGTCGGACAATTGCGCCTGAGTCACACCACGGTCGCTGTAACGCAAACGTAACGATAAAACGATCCACGCGCCTAAAAACCCGACTAAATACATTAAACCATACCAATACACCGGCCAACTGCCGATATGAAATGCAACCGGATTAATTGCTGGATATTGCACCATGTTAACGCCCCGCTCGAATTAAATGTCCTAGCCCTGCTCGCTCTAATGCAAGCTCCACGTAACTGCGTATCATTGCTGCGCTTTCTAAACCTAATACTTCTTGTAACAATTGCGCGGCTTTTTTGTGTGTAACATGTCGAATTAACCAACGCACACGACCAACGGAAGAAGCGTTCATACTCAATGAATCAAACCCCATCGCGACTAACAATAAAGAACACACAGGGTCCCCTGCCATCTCGCCGCAAATGCTGACATGCTTTCCTTCTTGGTGACCGCCTTCCACAATTTGAATTAACGCGCGCAATACGGCGGGATGCAATGCATCATATAACGTCGAAACCCGTGCATTGTTACGATCAACCGCTAATAAATATTGCGTTAAGTCGTTACTGCCGACAGATAAAAAATCAACGCGTTTTGCTAAAGCGCGTGCTTGATACACGGCTGAAGGCACTTCTACCATCACCCCAATTTGCGGCAGTTCGATGTCGTAACCCTCTTCTGTGACATCGGCATAAGCTTTATTGATCAAACGCACGGCTTCATCCACTTCCGACACATCGGTAATCATCGGCAGCATAATACGCATATTTTCTAAATCTTCACTGGCTCTTAACATTGCGCGCACTTGGGCGAGAAAAATTTCAGGGTGATCTAAAGTAATGCGCATACCGCGCCAACCCAAGAACGGATTATCTTCTTTGATGGGAAAATACGGCAGCGGTTTATCGCCGCCGACATCGAGCGTGCGCAAAATAACCGGGCGCGGTGAGAACGAATTTAGTAGTTGTCGATAAATAATACGTTGTTCTTCAGCGGAAGGAAAACGATCACGAATCATGAACGGCACTTCCGTGCGATATAAACCGACGCCTTCAGCACCAGCCGCGAGTGCAAAACCAATATCAGCCCCCAAACCTGTATTCACCATTAAATTCACGCGGTGACCGTCTTTGGTTTCCGCGGGTAAATCACGAATTTCATCGAGTGCAGCATCGAGGGTTTGTTCATCTTGCATTAAGCGTTTGTATTCGGCTTGCAATGATAAACTCGGCGAGACGTAAAACAACCCTTCATAACCATCTAAAATAATGGATTTATCTTGCAAGTCGAAAATAGGCGCATCGCTCACCCCCATAATGGTAGGCACTTTCATCGCGCGTGCCAAAATGGCTAAGTGTGAATTGCTAGATCCTTTCGCTGAAATAATGCCCGCTAAACACCCATCAGGGACTTCAGCTAAATCTGTTGGGGTGAGCGCTTCACCAATTAAAATGGTTTTTTCATCGTATTGAATGTGGGCTTTTTCATTTTTTTGTAAATGATCTAGCACACGTCTACCGAGGTCTTTAATATCTTCAGCGCGTTCGCTGATGTACGGGTTGTCGATGTTGTCAAATAAACGCACGTGTGCAGCAATCGCTTCTCTTAATGCACCCGCAGCCCAGTTGCCTGCGCGCACACCGGCCAACACTTCTTTTTCTAACGCGTCGTCGGCTAAAATGCGTTGATAGACATCGAATAAAGCGAGTTCTGCGCTCGGTAAATGCGGGCTGAGCTTTTCACGCAGCCCGTGCAAATCTTGTCGAACGGCCGCGAAGGCTTCTTGCGTTAAGATTAATTCGGTTTCGATAGATTCGGGTTCGTGATCTGGTACTGACTCTAAATCAAGCGGCGTGTAAATCACCACGCCCATCCCCATGCCGATGCCCGGCGAACCAGCAACACCTTCGAAAACTTGTTCGCGTCGTAATTTGGTGGTGGAATTTAAAACCGGGTGCAGTTCGCCGGTGCTATCGGCATGGGCAATAATAGAAGCCAGCTGCGTGGTGAGCGTCACCAAAAACGCTTCTTCAGATTCATCGTAGCGACGGGGGTCTTGTTGTTGAACGATCAACACGCCTAAGACTTGTCGGTGATAAATAATGGGCGTGCCTAAAAACGCGTGATAGGCTTCTTCTTGTGCATCGGGAACGTGTAAAAAACGCGGGTGACTGGGAGCATCGTCAATATTAATGAGTTCTTCACGTTCACTCACATAGCCGATTAAGCCTTTATTAACCGGTACGCGTATGCGGCCCACGCCTTGCGGGTTAAGACCCTGTGTTGCGGAAAGGACGTAATGCCCAGCGCGGCGATCCAATAAAAAAATGGAGCAAGCTTCGGTGGAAAGCGCGCTAGCAATTCGCTTGACTGCAATATCCAAGGCTTCGCGAAAATCTTCAGCGTCCGAGACTTCTTGGATAATGTGTTTAAGCGTTGTTAACATAGCCGCCTTAATACTTACTCTGGGTTTTGGTTGGAGGCATCCTCACTTGAGTAGGTCGAAGTTTTCCCGCCCAAAACCAATTTTGAAAATTCTTTCAACGCCAACACATAGACACGACGCTTAAAGGTGACTACTTGCTTGAGCGGATACCAGTAAGGCACCCAAGCCCAATCATCAAATTCTGCATCCCCATTGCCTTGCAAATTCACTTTGGCATCGGGGTTCACCCATTTTAACAAAAACCATTTTTGTTTTTGACCAATACAAAGCGGCTGAGTGTGATGGCGCACCAGTCGCTCGGGTAACCGATAACGCAGCCAACGACGAGTACAGGCCAAGATTTGAACATCGCCGGGCTGTAGGCCAATTTCTTCTTGTAATTCGCGGTACATGGTTTGCTCAGCCGTTTCTTCTGCTTTCATGCCGCCTTGCGGAAACTGCCACGCTTGCATGCCAATACGCTTAGCCAAAAACACTTGCCGCCGATCATTGACAAGAATAATGCCCACCCCACACCGATACCCTGCTTTATCAATCACGCCCTGCCACCTATTATTATCTGAATTATTGGTTCAACATCTCTAACCCTCTTCGCATTTTTCCAAATTATTCCGCTGAGGGCAAATAGAAATCTGCTTAATGTTGAAAAAAAATCTTAGCCTGGTGAGTTTTACCAGAATATGCTTTAATAAAACACGCATTTTTAAGGGGAAAGGGTATGGGAATTAAGGTATTGGTGAATGGGGCGTTTGGACGGATGGGGCAGATGACCACAGCGGCGATTCAAGCACACCCCGCGCTTGAGTTGGTTGGCCAAGCTGGGCGTGACTACGATTTGCGCAAAGTGATTCAAGACAGTCACGCGGATGTGGTGGTTGACTTCACCGAAGCCAGTGTTGTTTATGAAAATGCGCTTGCCATTATTGAAGCCGGCGCCAGACCCGTTATTGGCACCAGCGGTTTAAAAAAAGACGAAATTAAATCACTCAAAGCCCGTTGCGCTGAATTAAAACGCGGCGGGTTAATTGCGTCAAACTTCTCCCTGGGCGGCGTGTTAATGATGAAACACGCACGTGAAATTGCAAAATACTTTCCCCACGTTGAAATTATTGAAATGCACCACGATGGTAAACTGGATAGCCCCTCGGGCACAGCGCTTCGCACCGCAGAACTGATTGCAGAAGCCAACGGGAAATTAAATGCATCAGACAAACCCCTGGTTGAAACCATTAAAGGCGCGCGCGGCGCATCACACCACAACATTCCTATTCATGCCGTCAGATTACCCGGCTTTCTCGCGCATCAAATGGTGATATTTGGCGGCACCGGCGAAACCTTAACCATTAAACACGATAGCCTTGATCGAAATTGCTTTATGCCGGGTGTGTGCTTGGCCTGTGAAAAAGTGATGGAACTTGATCACTTAATTGTTGGGCTTGAAGAAATTCTATAACTAAAAAAAAATGCGCTGAAAGATTCAGCGCATTTTTCTACGCAAAAAAACTAGTTAGATAATTGACGACCCACATAACCGCCGCCCACAGCCCCTGCGATAGTACCTGCTGTGCTGCCGCCGGTTAATGCGCTACCTGCAACGCCACCTAACACGCCACCAGCAACCATACCCGTGTCTTTACGTTGTGACGATGTGCAGGCGGTCAACGACACAACCGCTAATGCAACTGCTAAAATCGAAATAATTTTTTTCATGGTGACCACCTCATCCTTATGATAGTTATTCACCCTAAAGTGTAGCAGTTATTTCAAAAATTGCGCGATGACCCCGCCAACCTCTTGATTGTTCAGCAATTTCCACAAGTTATTTAAAAGCGATTTGGCCTTCTTTTCAAATTCAAACGGGGGGTTAATAATCACTATCCCACTACCGCTTAAGCGATCATTCGTTTCAGGATAAATCGACAATTCCAAGGCTAACATTGGTAAATCTAGCTGTTCGCGCAACTGCCAATGAAAACGCTGCACTAAATGCACGTCTTTGATAGGGTACCAAAGCGCATAAACACCGGTTGGAAAACGCGCCAAAGCCGGTTTTAAATCGCGCACCAAGCGCGCGAATTCATCGCTTGCTTCGAATGGCGGGTCAATTAAAATTAAACCCCGTTTTTCAGCAGGTGGCAAAAAGGCTTTCAATCCTAAATAACCATCGGTGTGATGAACCGCAACTTGTTTATTATCAGTAAAAGATTGTTTCAAAGCCGCATGCGCATCACGTTGCAATTCACACAAAACCACTCGATCTTGTGCACGCACACTCGCCGCAGCAATGAGCGGCGAACCAGGATAAAATTTAATCCGCGATTTATGATCTGGGTTAAACGAACGCACACAGTCAACATATTTTTTCAAAATGTCATCTGCTGGTGTTTTACCACTTAACAAGTGAAAAATACCGGCATCGGCTTCGCGACTTTTTTGTGCTTCACGACCGCTTAAGTCGTACAAGCCCGCCCCAGCATGCGTATCAAGCACCATAAAGGGTTTATCTTTTTTAGAAAGCGCTTCAATTAAAGCGATCAGTAAAACATGTTTCATCACATCAGCGAAATTGCCGGCGTGATAGGCGTGACGATAATTCATATTAATCCCACAATGGATAATGTTCGAGTTTTAAGTCTTCATCAAAAAACAACTTTGCATTCGCTGCGAAGGTTTCAGTGTAGTCAGAGACATAAAAATGTTTTTCGCCGGTGCCATTCACATTGACTAAATCCAGCTTTTCGAGCTTAGATTTCACAGCATGCGCGACAATTTCAGCGGTATCAATGACAGTTGTTTTTTTCTTGAAATGTTTTGCCACACGATGCTTAATAATCGGGTAATGCGTGCAAGCTAACACAAGCGCATCAACCGATTGCAACTCCGGCGATTTTAAATATTCTGCCAATAAACTATCTAGCACCGCATGATCGCCAAATTCTTCAATCGCTGAAGCAAGTAAATTGGTAATATGTTGCGTTAATTGAATATTTAAATTTAATTCATCAATTTTCTTTTTGAAAATATGGGAATTCACGGTTTGACGCGTACCAATTAAACCAATGTGTTGGTTCGCGTGTGGTTTTAAGGCCTTCACGACCGGGTCAATCACATTCATGACCACCGCTTTAGAACCGACATACTCTTTAATGAGTTCATACGCTGCTGCAGAGGCTGAATTACACGCAATTAAAATAAGCTTACATTGCTGCGACAATAACATTTGCGCAATTTTAACAGCATAAGACTGAATGGTTGCCGTAGATTTATCGCCGTAAGGCAGATGTGCCGTATCGCCGAAATAAACCAAATTTTCTTGTGGCATTACGCTTGCAACCGCGTGTGCGACGGTTAGACCGCCAATACCGCTGTCAAAAATGCCGATAGGGCAAGCTGCTTCATGGTTTGTTTTCATAGGGTTATCTTAACTGGCTGTTTTCTTGCTTATAATATAGCAAAAAACTCCCCTCAAACATACATCCCTTTTCGAAAATGCGATATAATGGCAGAACAACAAAAAACAATTCGAAAGGAGCTCGTCATGAAAAAAGTTGCCACTTTAATGATCATTCTTGCCGCTGTGAGTGGAATGCTTGCCGGTTGCTACTCCAAAACCTGCGGTTGCAAAGGCTCGCAATGCAGCGCCCAGTATAAATCTTAATCATTACTCTCGTTTTCAACCCAAGAGCGCGCGATGCGCTCTTTTTTTATTCACCGCTTCCGTGTATCCTCTCTGGCATTCTATTGTTAGTGCATGAGGGATAAGCTATGTCTTTGAAAGCAGGTGATACCGCTCCTGATTTTACTTTACCCACCGATACCGGCGAACCTTTAACGCTCAGTCAGTTACGCGGCAAAAAAGTAGTGCTTTATTTTTACCCGAAAGACAACACCCCCGGCTGCACGCAAGAAGCCTGTGATTTTCGTGACGAGCACAGCGCACTGCAAAAACAAGGCGTGATAGTGTTGGGTGTGTCAAAAGACAGCGCCAAAGCGCACACCGGATTCAAAAATAAATATCAACTCCCGTTTACGTTATTAGTTGATGCCAATGCCGATGTGTGTGAAGCCTATGGCGTGATTAACAAAAAATCGTTATTTGGCAAAACGTTTCTTGGCATTCAACGTTCAACATTTTTAATTGATGCACAAGGCAACATTCAACAAGTCTGGCGAAAAGTCAGCGTTAAAAATCATGTTAAGGATATTCTCAATGAGCTCAACTAAAATTAAAACAGCGATCACACCAACGCGTGAAGAAAATTACGCCGAATGGTACCAAGCCGTTATTCGCGGCGCGAAATTAGCAGAAAACGCACCCGTACGCGGCTGCATGACCATGATGCCTTGGGGCTTTGCCGTGTGGGAAAATATGCAACGCCTCATGGACGATGCGTTTAAAGCCACCGGTCACCAAAACGTTTATTTTCCACTTTTAATTCCTTTAAGCTTTATGCAAAAAGAAGCTGAACACATTGATGGCTTTGCCAAAGAATGTGCCGTCGTCACACATCATCGTTTAGAAAAAGATGCTGATGGTAAATTAATTCCCGCTGGCGAACTTGAAGAACCTTACATTATTCGCCCCACCTCTGAAACCATTATTGGGGAAGCGTTTTCACGCTGGGTTCAGTCTTACCGTGATTTACCCCTTCTCATCAACCAATGGGCGAATGTCATGCGCTGGGAAATGCGCACACGCATGTTTTTACGTACCACTGAATTTTTATGGCAAGAAGGTCACACCGCGCATGCCACCGCGGCTGAAGCGATGGAAGAATCTCGCCTAATGTTAGAAATTTATGCGCGTTTTGCCGAAGACGTCTTAGCAATGCCGGTCATTAAAGGCGAGAAAACCCCGAGCGAACGCTTTCCCGGTGCCGATAATACGTTTACGATTGAAGCCATGATGCAAGATAAAAAAGCGCTGCAAGCCGGCACCTCGCATTTCTTAGGTCAGCATTTTTCTAAGAGTTTCAATATTCAATATTTAAGTGCAGAAGGCAAACAAGAATTTGTATGGACCACGTCTTGGGGTACCTCCACACGCATGGTCGGCGGTTTAGTCATGACGCACAGCGACGACGACGGTTTAATTTTACCGCCGAAAATTGCACCGCAGCACGTAACGATTTTACCCGTGATGCGCAATGAAGCCGACCGCCCTGCCATTTTGGCGTATTGCGAAGACATTGCAAAATCATTGCGCGCTCAACGCTACAATGATCAGCCCGTTCGTGTTGAAATTGATACGCGCGATTTACCCGGCGGTGATAAAGTCTGGGGCGCGGTCAAAAAAGGCGTGCCTGTGCGCATTGAAGTCGGCAGCAAAGACATGGCTAACAATAGCGTGTTTATGGGTCGACGCGACCAAGCCTATGCTGAGCGCAAAAGCGTGCCTTGTGATGAATTCATCAAAACCATTGTGTCGACACTCGAATCGATACAAACCAATTTGTTTGAACGCGCTAAAGCTTTCATGACGAAGCATACCGTTAAAATTAATACTAAAGAAGATTTCTACGAATTCTTCAAAGGTGACGGTGGTTTTGCGCTAGTTCACTGGAACGGGGACGCAGCGATTGAAGCGAAGGTGAAAGAAGAATTAAGCGTCACCATTCGCTGCATACCACTCGATGATACGGATGGCCCTGGACAGTGCATCTTCACCGGTGAACCCAGTGCGCAACGCGTTATTTTTGCGAAGGCGTATTAATTATGGTAGGCTTTTGCCCATCGAATTTTGTCTTTTCTGACTGCTGCTAAGGAAACATTATGAAATATATCAAAGAATTAACCGATACTTGTTCAAAAATTGCAAAATCAGGCAAAGGCATTTTAGCTGCCGATGAAAGCAATGCAACCATCACCAAGCGCTTTGAAGCTGTGGGCATTACTTCCACTGAGCAAAGCCGCCGTGATTATCGTGAAATGTTATTGACCACCCCCGGCATCAGCGAATTTATCGCTGGCGTCATTTTATTTGAAGAAACCTTGAACCAAAAAACCAGTGCTGGCGTGCCCTTCCCCGAGGCTTTGAAAAAATTAGGCATTTTGCCAGGCATTAAAGTCGACAAAGGCTTGGTGATTCAACCCGGCACCAACGAAGAAAGCATCACCCAAGGCTTAGACGGCTTGGCTGAACGCTTACAAGATTACCGCGCAAAAGGCGCTGTATTTGCCAAGTGGCGCTCGGTTTACAATATCAGCGCAACCACCCCTAGCCAACTTGCCATTGATACCAATGCAGAAGTGTTAGCCCGTTACGCCGCCCTTTGCCAAGCCGAAGGCATCGTGCCGATTGTGGAACCTGAAGTGTTAATTGACGGCGAGCACACCCTTGAACAATGCGAAGCTGCTTCTTTACCTGTCTTACAAGCCGTATTTGCAGCCTTGAACCGCCACAAAGTCAGCCTTGAGCATATTATCTTAAAGCCCAGCATGGTGATTAATGGCAAAGCCTGTGCCCAAAAAGCCAGCGTCATGCAAGTGGCTGAAGCTACCGTTCGCACCTTAAAACGCACCGTGCCTGCTGCTGTGCCAACCATCAATTTCTTATCTGGCGGCCAAACACAAGTACAAGCTACTGCACATTTAAACCAAATGCACTTGCTGGGCGAATTACCCTGGAATTTAAGCTATTCTTACGCACGCGCTTTGCAAGACGAAGCCATGAAACTCTGGAAAGGCGAAGCAGCAAACGTACTAGCTGCCCAGAAATCTTTCTATAAACGTGCTAAATTAAACAGCTTAGCCGCGATGGGTGAATACACCGACGCGATGGAAAGAGAAGACATCTCTTTCGCCGCCTAAGCTGATATCGTTAACCAGCCTGCACGGGATGTGCAGGCTGTTTTTCAAAAGGAATTGCGCGCATGACCACCACCACGCTTAGTATTGCTGATGCCAAAGAAGCTTTTTCTGAGCTGATTGTTCGTGTTTCACATCAAAAAGAACGCATCATTCTCACGCGCCGCGGTCATTCGGTGGCAGCACTCATTTCCATTGAAGACTTTGAACGACTTGAAAGCTTTCGTGACAAAAACGATTTAGAAGCCGCGATTGAAGCCCTGAAAGAAGCACGAGAACACGGTTTTATTTCACTTGCCGACCTAAAACAGGAGCTTCAATAATCATGGCAGCCCCTTATGATGTAAAAATTGCCCCGGCGGCAAAGCGCGATATTTTATCCTTGGAAAATAAATCTCAAAAAGAGATTATTAAAATGATTGAAGCCCTGGCAATCAACCCTCGTCCACCTGGTGCGCGCAAGCTAGAAGGGTTAACGGGTTTGCTCATTCACCCACTGAATGGCTTTCGCCTCATTTACAAAGTGGAAGATCAAGCCATTTTCGTTTTGCGCATTCATTAACCTATTGAATTGATGATATAAAACTTTTTTTGCCCGCCCCCTTGAAGCTGCCCCATCTGCCCTCATATATGTTTTGTCGCTGCTTTTATGCAGCCTTGTAAGACTGTAACAGTTCATTGAAGACATAGGAGAAAATAATCATGTCTAATACTCCAGCTATTCGTCCCTTAGCGGATCGTATCGTTGTTCAAGCCAAATCGGCTGAATCTAAGTCGGCTGGCGGCATTGTCATTCCAGAAACTGCTGGACAAGAAAAACCAGTGGAAGGCACTGTTTTAGCCGTCGGTAACGGTAAGTTCGTTGATGGGCACATCCAACCGCTGCAAGTGAAAGTGGGTGACAAAGTTCTTTTTGGCAAATACGCAGGCACCAGCGTGAAATTAAACAACACCGACTATCTCGTCATGCGTGAAGAAGACGTGATGGGCGTGTTAGTAGACTAATTATCAATTTTTGTAAGAGGAACGTATTATGTCAGCAAAAGAATTACGCTTTGGCGAAGATGCTCGCCACCAAATGTTAGAAGGGGTTAACGATTTAGCCCGCGCTGTTGCAATCACCATGGGTCCTCGCGGCCGCATCGTGGCAATTAACCAATCGTTTGGTGCGCCAACCTTAACCAAAGACGGTGTGACCGTTGCAAAAGCCATTGAATTTGAAAATTCTTTCAAAAACATGGGCGCGCAAATGTTAAAAGACGTGGCTGGTGATGTGTCTGACGAAGCCGGTGATGGCACGACAACCGCAACTGTTTTAGGCCGCCAAATTTTTGCAGAAGGTTTGAAATTAGTGGTTGCTGGTTTTGACCCTATGGATTTAAAACGCGGTATCGACAAAGCCGTTGCACAAGCCGTCGAAACCCTGAAAAAAATGTCTGTGCCTTGCCAAGATGATAAGTCCGTTGCGCAAGTTGGAACCATCTCTGCGAATGCTGATCAATCGATTGGCCGCATCATCGCTGATGCCATGGCAAAAGTCGGTAAAGAAGGTGTGATTACCGTTGAAGAAGGCTCAGGCTTGGCAAATGAATTAGACGTGGTTGAAGGGATGCAGTTTGATCGCGGTTACTTATCGCCTTATTTTGTGACCAACCAAGCGAATATGTCTGCTGAATTAGACAACCCGTTCTTCTTAATTACCGACAAGAAAATTTCTTCTATCCGTGATTTACTGCCGGTGTTAGAAGCCGTTGCGAAGTCGGGTCGTCCGTTAATCATTGTGGCTGAAGATGTTGAAGGCGAAGCCTTAGCAACCTTAGTCGTCAACCACATGCGCGGTATTGTGCGTGTTTGCGCCGTGAAAGCCCCTGGTTTTGGTGATCGTCGCAAAGAAATGTTACAAGACTTAGCTGTGTTGACGAAGGCACAAGTGATTTCTGAAGAAGTGGGCCGTACTTTAGAATCAGCCACCTTGGCTGATTTGGGTTCTGCAAAGCGCGTTCACATTTCTAAAGACAACACCACCATCATTGATGGCGTTGGCGACAAGAAAGACATTCAAGACCGTATTACCCAATTACGTGCACGCATTGCTGACACCACGTCTGATTACGACCGTGAAAAATTGCAAGAACGTGTTGCGAAATTAGCAGGCGGTGTTGCCGTCATTAAAGTGGGTGCCGCTTCTGAAATTGAAATGAAAGAAAAGAAAGCTCGTGTTGAAGATGCGTTACACGCAACCCGTGCAGCCGTTGAAGAAGGCGTGGTTGCTGGTGGTGGTGTGGCCTTGGTTCGCGTCATGCAGTCTTTGAAAGACTTGAAAGGCGACAATGAAGCACAATCCGTGGGTATTCAATTAGTCAGCCGTGCGATGGAAGCGCCTGTGCGTCAAATCGTGACGAATGCGGGCTATGAAGCTTCCGTGGTGGTGAATAAAATCATGGAAGGCAAAGGCAGCTTTGGCTTCAACGCAGCGTCTGGCGAATACGGCGACATGATTGAAATGGGTATTTTAGACCCTACCAAAGTAACGCGTACCGCATTGCAACAAGCAGCTTCTATCGCTGGTATGATGATTACCACTGAGTGCATGATTACCGATTTACCGAAGAAAGACGGTGATATGGGTATGGGTGCTGCTGGTGGTATGGGCGGTATGGGTGGCGGCATGGGGATGATGTAACCCCCCCCCTCCAACTCAAAAAACCCCGCAGTGCGGGGTTTTTTATTTAAAGAAAGCAATCATTACAGGTGTTGCATTTAGCACCACACCTGCTATAATTTAATAATGAAAAAGAAAAAAACAGAAAAATTTAGCAAAGTCGTTGATGACACTATAAAATTGCCCGACAAACAAGGGAATGGCATTTTAAAATATTCTGCAAGCGCCAATAGCAGCGGTATTATTGCTCATTACAGCTTAGCCTATATCAACTATAATGTATGCAGAGAAGATAACGGCAGAGTTTTAGGTTACGACAATAGCCATGGTTATCATCATAAACACTTCATGGGAAAAGAAGAGAAAGTTAGCTTTAGTACTTTTGAAGAAATTGCTAATAACTTTGAAGCGGAGTGGAGAGAAATTCATGAAAAAATTAAAAAGTAAAAATGTAACAATAAAATTCACCAAAGTTAAAACCGGCACTGTAGAGGATTTCTTTAGCACTGTTAAAAACACCATGCGCAGCATAGATAAAGGTGAACCTGTTGAAAAACGCTGCGCCACCCTTACTTTTACAGACCCTAGCGAAATGCTTCACTTTTTAAGCGCTGCTAAAATTAAATTAATCAACAGCATTCGCAAACACCCCGACACCGTCACCAATATTGCCAAAGTGATCAAAAGAGACAGATCATCCGTTTATCGTGACATCTCGCAGCTTCAACAATTTGGGCTCGTGAAAATTCATGAAGAAATAAACCCCGGGCACGGTCGTCATAAAATTGTTGAGCTAACGTCTCCATTGCTTAAATTAGAAGCACTCATTTAACCGGTGTTTATTTAAAATTCGCTTAATACCATGATTTAATTCATATTTTTATTTAACCCCCCCTCCACAAAACCCCCGAACATCGCCTATACTTTAACTAGGTCAACAAAAACGCCCAAGAAGAAGGAACCTGCTCGGGGTTTTTTTGTGTGCGATTGAAATGCCTTCAGGGAGCCTTAATGTTGGAGGTTTAAACTGAGGTGAGTAGCATCGAGGTGTGAGATGGGTAAAGGTAATAAAAATAAAAGATCCGTCAGAAAATTTAAACAAATTCTCGAGACCGCCAAAGCGGCAGATAAACTCGCGAGAGAAGCAAAGTCAAGCGCTGAAAAAATAGAGTTTGTCAGAAAACTGGCTGAACTATGTTTTTTAATGATGAATGAAACTAGCGCATTAAATGAAATAAAACAATCTGAACCCTCTAGCTTTGCAGAAATGAAAAAATACAGCACTGTCATTAATGCTGTTCAACTGCTCATCGATAAAATGACCAGACCAGATAGCCCGGACATGCCGCATACCAGTCCTCCACTCATAGCCCTTATTGAAAAATTTGATCTACTCAAAACAACAACTTTAAATAGTGTTAGAAATTACCAACTCATCTATCAAAAAAACACGAAAGCATACTACATCAATGAAACCAATCAGCAGGCACTTATCAGAGGAAATAAAAGCGAAGATCTTGAAGAACTGAAAAAAATACTGTCCGAAAGCTTAGCCGACAAAAACAGCACCGAAAAAGCGCTGGCAGTAACCGATTATTTAGTTAAAATACCTGAAAACATCTACGGTGTTATTGCTGATGAAGATTTTCTCAAAATGCTGCATGAATTTCGACAAATTTATCGCGCCACTGAAAATGTCACCGAATTTCAACCGCTTGAGACCCTCAAAGAAACGCTCCTTAACGGCCTCAAAAAATATGGGGATAAGCTTCATACCGACGATGCCGAAAATGTACAACAGAAAATTGCAAATGCGAGAACCATTTTAAAACTGTCTGAAATTATTAATATTGAATTGATTGATAATGACGTCAACCTGAGAACCAACCCTCCCAAAGCATCGAAGAAAAAGATAAACAATGAATGGGTTCAATTTTTAATTCAACAGCGAGAAAATATCACTCAATTAATGCTAACGCAATATACAATGCCGCATGATGAAGTGAATAAAATAGCACGCGATGAACTTGAAGCACAAAATTACGATACAGAAAATAAGCCTATTTCTTTAGAACAATCAATGCGATCTGAGCACACACCAACACCGGCGGATTTCATGGCTCATGAGGATGCAAACCTATTAGAAGACGACCTGCCCAATGAAAGCTTCCCTGATGACTCAACGGCACAAGAAAATTATATATTACTCAAACCCAATATGTGGGCAAGAGAAGACAAACGCGCTACTGGAAAAGAACATACCATTATCCGCACACCGACAGGATCATTTGAGTTGGTAAATAAATTTAATGCGGAAGAAATTGCAAAGTTACAAGAACAAACGGGCATATCGCTGACAGAAAATGAAAAAGTACAACTTGGGCAAGGCATGTTTGGCAGAGTTCGTTATGCAAGACGCGTTGAAGAACCGAAAGAATTTGTCGCGGTCAAAAAAGTCAAAAAAGATATTGAATCAGCGAAAAATGAAAGCATCATTAATGAATATTGTCGTTCACTTGGTTTAGAAAACCACTTACTCCTTTCAACAGCTGACACGGTCACGCAAGGTAAAGCGCCATTACCGCCAAATGCAAGCCCTGAACAAATTAAGAATCGTGAAATGATCGATACTTTCTATCAGTTTATGCCTCTTGGTGATAACAATATTTACGCTTGCATCAGTGAACCTAATGGTGCGCGTTCATTAAGAGCACAAATTGGAAACCTGATTGATGACTTGCAAGCACTGCATAATAAGGGCGTGTACCATCGTGACATTCATCCTAAAAATTTACTGAGTGTAAATAACCGACTCAAACTCGTTGATTATGGGCTGATGGCTGCATATGATGATGCCGGTAAAATTAAATTACTGACCTCAAATGGTTTTAACTTTAATCTTTTCCCGATTGACACCAGCAATGAAGATCCTCGCACCATTTTCACCGATGACCCTTACTCTGAAAAACGTGCCGGTGAAATTGATAATTGGGCTTTGGGATTGCTTATTTTGCAACTACTTCCCCAAGGTTATGAAGCTTCTATTAAAATCCAAAATGAAATCAACGCTTATAATCACCGCATTAAAGCTGATTTAAAAGGTGACGAACCACAGACAGCGAAAAAAGAACTCAGTGACTATATCGCCGATCGACAACGCATTGTTGAAACAATCTACGACGAAATAATCAAACTTCATGGTGTTAAAAATAAAAATGTTGATCCAGCACTTTTATATTTAGTTGAGATGCTACTAAACCCTAACGCAAAGAACCGCATGTCTCTCGAAGAAGCCCGCGATGTCATTAGAAATGAACCTCAACTTGAAATTAATCCAGCAGAATGGGTTCCCCCTGCTGCTCACACAGCAAAATTACACCCTTCTCCAGAGCAATTTTCATCATCACAAAATCAAACATCCCCTTTAGCAAAAACATATGACACTGACTTCTCAGGCATTTCACCAATGCCAGGAGCAGAATATACTTATACACCATTAAGAGACGCACTAGAGCAAGCCATCATAGCAGAAACACCGGCAGATCTCACACTAGAAGAACTCAGGGCAATTGAACGACAAGTTACCATGATTGGAAATCGATCTATTGAGAACAACGATTTGTTTGAAAATATCGAACCTATTCATGTCGAAACCTTGCAAAAAGATGCTAGACTCATTGCGATGTACAAAAACAGGCTAAGCAAATGGAAAAATAGCGATGTTTATGAATATCTTCCTTTTGAAATGCGAAAGATGATAGTACAGACCTTAATGGCCTGCTCCAACATTGCCGAAGAACTCGTTGATCTGGAAAGCCGTGTTGAAAAGCGAAAATCTCAAAATCATTTTCAAACAACAAGAATCAAATATGAGCTAGAAACTGCCCATGAATCTTTAAAATATTTGTCAGACACAAATTTTGGCACAAATGCTGAATATCAGGATAGGTTGTTAACTTTTCAAAAGACCTTCACAAAACTCTATAACGATATTAAATCTCTTTACGAGAATAAAACACTCACAGACGAAGAAACAGCGGATATTTATCAGGCAAACAAAGAAATAGATGCGGTGATGCTTCAGCTCGTTCAACTTCGCAATAAAACGTTAAACCCTACAAAGCCAGCTATACGAGAAAATAAATTAACCAAAAGAAATGTTGGCTCTCAACTAGACACGTTAGTTAAAGAAATTTCAACCATTGAATCAGACCTCCATAAATTATTAAACAG
This sequence comes from uncultured Gammaproteobacteria bacterium, assembly GCA_965653045.1. Taxonomy (GTDB): domain Bacteria; phylum Pseudomonadota; class Gammaproteobacteria; order DSM-16500; family DSM-16500; genus Aquicella. Next base: position 10,191 of record CBFGYM010000008.1, on the reverse strand, counting down.
CACTCAAATACCACTAAATGAAAATCAACAAACACAGCTTGCCCAATTAAAAGATCATTACGACCAACAAAAATTGAATTACTTAAAATTAAAATCCGCCGCAGAACGCAACATTATTTTGACAACAGTCATCAAAAAATATCAAACAACACTCGATGAAAAGATTAAACAGCTCGACAAATCTGTTGCTCAAATGCTGGAAAGAACACAAGATTATCAAGTATTAAAAACACAACTGAGGTCAATCATCAAAGAGATAAGCGGTGCCAATTCTCAAACGTTAACCAAGTTGATGACTGACTTAGACAACTTAACAAACAGAGTTAACGATGCTATCAGCTATAATTATCTTTTTCAAAACAAGCTCGGAAATCCAGATATTATCAAATTATTTGATGATACACTCATTGACTCCATTCGCTACCATAAACATGATATTGAAAACAGAATTAATGCACTAAACCAAGGCTCTTCAGAAGCACAACAGCAGACAAGCACCAACACCTATATTCATTTACCCCCAAAAGCCGCTGAACCGGCTGTCAGTGGCACTTATATTGAATTACCTTCAACAACAAAATTAGCGATTAATGATCTTACCTACAAATATACGCTCTTTAGGGAACGGCTAGCATCGCTTAATGAGCAACTTGAAAATAAAGGATCGCTTGAAAGAGCTCAACTAGACGAAGCCTATAAAAAACGTGATGAAATTGAGAATCGATTATTATCGATCAGCGGCGATGCGACAGCAACACCTGAAGAGAAAGAAGAAATACGAAAATTAAGAGAAAATTTCAATTCTGATAAAATTGAACTTAGTATTCTCTATGCTCAAAACATCACTTCAAGTATAAGTGAGCCAGAAAAACGATCTCGACCCAATACTGCCGACAGCTTAATCGGAAGAATTGATATTTTAGCAAAACGCACCGAACAGACAGAACTCTTTTCACAAGATATAAGAGCGCTTATTAAAGAAATTGAGCAACTCAAAGTCGCTGTTGAAAACTTAAAAACTAACATGAGTGCGGTTGAATTAGAAAAAATTACTGAAAAACTCAATCAACTAGAACAATGGCGAGATAATCCTGCTCTTCAAGCAACACAAGCTGCGTCAGCAGAAGGATCATTCACTGAACTCAATAAAATGTTTAGTGATATTCATGAATTGCAACAACGACTTTCTGAAGTGCCTTATCTCGAACGATCACATCAAAAAGAAATTATTGATGCCATTGAACAGCAAGCCATGGAAGTCGAAAAATCATTCGCTCGTTTAAAAGAAACGATTCACTCAGACCCACACCCCGATATTATTGCCTTGCGTGATATCATTGAAATGGATGCACTGCCAAGCCTACAAACGGAAATTAAAGCAAGCATTCAACAACACGAATCAAGACCCACATTTTTATCTAACCCTATCACTTCTCAGCTAGAGGACATCGTAAATTCACTGAAGGAGCTAAATCTCTGGCTTGATACACTCGAACAAAAAAACGATAGCATGCAATTATCAAATATTTCAGCTTTATATCAAAAGATTCAAAATGCGCTCAATAATGTCAATCGCCTTTACTGCACCCCAGAACAAGAAGAACAGCTTGCTGCTTTAACACAAGAACATCTAAAATATGGAGCTAAGCTTGAAAGCATTAAAGAAAAACCCAATAAACCTGTCGACGCAACTGCTCCCGACAAAAATATAACAACACCCAAAACAACAGATCCTAAAACTAAAACTTCGTTATTTTCCAAAATTAATCCTTTCTCCAGACGACGACCCACTGAAGCACAGAAAGCTGCTGCTGAAAACAAGAAAAAAATGATTGCCTATATTGAAAATGCTAGCGAGTATTTGACAAGTAAAATGCTTGAGCTTCGTGGTCAACTCGAAAAAATCAAAAAAAATCAAAATGTACCCGCAATCAAGAATCAAAACATCCAAACCTATGAAGAATTCAAAGCTATTCTGCTCAAAACACTACCCAACATTGAAAAATATGTTGGTAACGATGCCGTTCAAGAGTTGCAAAATTTAGTGCGCAATGTTGAATCACTATACATCAAACGTTTGTCTGACACAGACACGAAGACTAATGCCGCTACCGCTCTTGCTAACTTAGAAAACATCCTTGGCAAAGTCAACAATCGTGAACAACTGCTTGCTGTATTAGGTGCAGTAAAATCTTTTCAACGTGAATATGATAAAATATTAAAATCAAATGCTGATGGAAATATTCATCAAAACTTCGTTGATCAACTAATTCAAGCACGCTTTGAAGCCTTCGCCGAAAAATTTGAAAAAAAACGTAATGTGATTAAAGCTAATGATGCCATCAACACGCCAGCTCCCGGGCAACAACCCAATGCACCTCATGCGGAAATCGATGGCAGCTTGCATGAGTTTCCAGGCACACAAGCGCATCAAATAAATGAAAGCCCAACAGTGCCTCATCAAGCCACATCGCCGATGGGTGAACCAGCCCAACCGGCTCAAGCAATGTCACGCCAAGCCAACCGCGCCATTAAAAAAATAAACAACTTAAACAACAAATTATTCTTAGCCATTGATAAAGGCAATTCAGATAAAGTTGAAAAACATTTAAACAATGGTGCCGATATCAATGCACTTAACAAGAATGGATCATCACCGTTAATCTGTGCGCTACTCTCTAAAAATAAAAATATAGCGATTATTGAAGAACTCCTGAAACGAAACCCTGATGCTACCATTGTTGATAAAATGCAAAATAACGCTTATAAGCTCGCAAAACGCCCTCTTTTTGATAGAGAAGGCAATCAACTGCCTGACACCCACGTCGACCCAAATGACAAAGCAATTTTCAAGCTTGTCAGAAAATATATTTTTTCACCAACCCATCGCCTTTCAAAAAATGATACGCAAGCTTTCTCTATTATTACTGCCGGCGACAAACAATATCAACTCATTGGCAACCGCATTACGCAAGCCATTGAAAACGATCTACAAAGAGAATTGAATATTCAATTGCCCAAAAAAACACATAAACGGATTGAAAAACGCATGTTCGGTCAAGGCGCATATGGCCGTGTTCGATTAGCCAGAGAAATTAACGCTGATGGCACACCCGGTGCATTTTTCGCGATTAAAAAAGTTAAAGCGCGACAAGAAACGGTCTTCAATGAATCCGCGATCCAAAAGGCTTTAAAAGCACGAGGGGTTGATCAGTTTGTTATTCCGCAAATTGCGGTTGCGTATACCAAAGGGGCGCGCAAACAAGATACTGCTTACCAACTCTTTCCTGTTGCTCAAAAAGATGGTAGCAGCCTCATTGCAGAGCTCAACGAACTTCCACCGCATGAAAAAAACACACGTTTAAAAAAATATGCTGAAACAATGCTAACGGGTTTAAACGCACTTCATCAAAATCATTTTTGCCACCAAGATATTAAACCCGATAATTTTCTGTTATTGACAGATGGAACCCTTCGATTTGGCGATTTAGGATTTATGCGAGATTTTATTAACCAACCTGCAACCGACTACCAAAACAAACACCCCGAGCTGGTTGGCCAGATGACACATATTCCGATTAATTACCTCAAAACGAATTATGAAGAACTTAGTCAACAACACGATCGTTGGTCATTGGGTTTAACTTTACTCGAAATGACACTACCTCCCGCTGATTTAAAACTATTAAAACCATTATTAAATGGTTTTAAAGAATTCAATTCTGTCAATCGCTCGCCCGATGACATGAAAGCATTAGAAACAAAATTATTAGGATCACTGAATCGCCTTATGAATCATTTATCAACGACTGATAGTCAAGTGGCTGCTGTTATCAAAGGACTACTCAACCCCGACCCGACTAAACGCATTTTGCTCGATGCAGCCATTAAAGCAATTCAAGCGCCCAGTGCTACAAACGCCGCGTTGCCTGAAACTGATATTCAAAGACCCGCACCTGCGCCGGTGAGCCCAAATGTACCGCCTACCAATGATGAAATTGATGCGATGCTTGCTGATTATCTTGGTTCAACAAACGCTTCTCCGACTCCGCCACCCGCCTCAAACATGCCGGATGATTTGAGTAAAGTGATAGAAGAACTAGAAGCAATGATCTCACCCGAGCCAACATCTGCTTTTGCACCTAATGAATCAATACCCGCAGAAGACGATGCCATCGCACAAATGATTGAAGACTGCAAAGCTGAACTCATGCGTATTGATAATGCCGTTAATGACATTCATGATGATTTGAAAGAAGACCCTCTCCGCAGTGTGCCTGATCTTTCTCCCGATGACATTGAAAATATGCGCAACGAACTCAATACCCTCAATCAAGACTTAAACGTTATTGCTGAGGTCGTTCTTTCTAACCTAAGCGATAATGCTGCACTTGCTAATCGATTAACAGAGGCAAAAACACACCTTTACAACGCAATGAATGAATTTACAAATAAATACGATAACATACCCATTACACAGGCTGTGCTTGATGAAGAACTTGATGAAGAAATCGAGACACCAACACCCACCACACCTGAAGCAACAGAAACTTTGCTCGCAGCCGATGTTGATAATGACATTAATCAAGCCATTGCTGATGCGCGTGATCGTGTAAATGATGCAAGCCGCCCTCTTGCAGACCGCGTACATGCTCTTGATGTTTTTTATTTCAATATTCATAAAAAACTCAATGAAATTGGTTTAAAAAATGAAGCCATTGATTACAATGACACAGCTAATTTAGTTGAAAATATCGAGACACTAGAAGCCTCTATCAACAACCTCATTGAAGATTCAGCACTACAAGAAACCACTGAAAACCTTCTTCACGCGCTTAATAATGACCCCGATACAGATCCAACCGTCATTGCTAATATTAAAAAATCTGCTGAAAACCTCAAAGAAAAAATTGAAAGTTTAAACAATCATTTCCTTGATGTAAAAGAAGCGCTTGGCGACCTCTCTGCAACAACGTCAACACCACCAGAACCAGAACAGCTCGCTGGGGATAAACCGCGCATACAAGTATTTTGTGATTTCGATGGAACACTAACAACGCTTAGGGGGCAAGAGGTTGAAGAACGCTTTAATGCTTATCTGAATGACAAAGGCAAACCTTCAACAGATGAAGAAAAATACAAACTTTATCATGATTTTTATAATGACAATCCTGAATGCGAGATTCATGAAGAAGGCAAAGCCTTCATTACTGGCTTAATGGAAAATCCTAACATTGATGTCGACTTTGTCATCGTTACAAGAAATAATCATTATGCTGTCACTGAAGCCTTAAGAAGGGCAGGACTTGAACGCTTTGCACCTAGCTTCCCAGGTGATGATTCTAAAATTTCAATTCGCTCTGCAATCCGAAAACATAATATTGGAAAAGACACTATTGTTAACGCCCACATTCAAAATAACGCAGAAAATGCCGCAGCGTTTACAATTATATTAGATGATGACCCACATGAAAGACAACGCATGATTAACGCGGCAACTCATCAGGCAGCCCCCGAAAAACGAGTCTCAGTGGGTGGTCAATCACAACTTGCGATGTTAGCTGCGCCCGACTTCAATGCTGGCGAAATGAAAGTGACTAATATCATTCCAGATAGCAGACGACTCAAAGATATAAGCAATGATTTATTCGATATCATGAGCGGCCAAAACCGCAATGCTCAAACCGATGATCCAATACTCAACAATATCAATCATGAGCTAGCAGCCATTGAAAATGTTTATCGACGCCTTCATTTCGGAGATAATGAAGCCTTAGAAGACGCCAAAGCAGATTACGCCGCAGCGATGACCATACATAATGCAAGACTTGCCAGACAAGTCGCTGAGAATACCCCTAATCCTGCTGCGCCAGACGACATTGAAGCACGATTCGCTGCGCTTAAGCACCCCAAAACACCGCGTGCAGCAGCTAGCACAAGACCTGTGAATGCGCCAACCGGTGACGCTCCCGCTGCGAGCACGGGCGGCACAACTCCGCCTTCACCGCCGCCGGCCGGCACTGCACCATCCGCACCCCCCGTCCCACCAGCAGCACCAAGCGGCGCGCCGGTTCCTCCGCCAATTGGCGCAGCACCACCGTCACCACCTCCCGGCCCACCAGGAGCTGACCCTGCTGGCGTAGCGCCGCCCAAAGTGCCGAAAATCGGCCCGAACATGCCCGCGTTTAAAAAACCGGCGAAAACAATCGCGTTTGATAAAAAAATAATGAAGCACTACAACGAAGATTTTCAACATTACTTGCAAAGTCTCAAAGCGATGTTTAACTACACGGCGAATGCGAAGAATTCTAAAACAGATACCGAGAAAAAAATTCAATTAGAAAAAATTGAAAATAGCATCGTCAAAATCGCAAAAGAATTCACCAGCATGCGCGATGAGTTACAAGCCAATCTCCAGGCCATTGAAAAAGAAAAAGTCAAAGCCGATGCGCAAAAACTCATCGAAAGCATTGAAGAAAACTGGAATGAACTGGTACTCATTGAAAACAACCTCGATGCAGTTGCGGCATTCAATAAAGCCACTGACCGCATTGCCATGCACGGTTCACCCGCGCAAATTCAAAAACCAGCCGATGAACCCAGCGACGATTTCAAAACAGCAAAATCTCGCCTCGATGAATATTTCCAATCGCCATCACGCGGCAATGCTTATTTAAGCACTAGCAACCCCAACACCGTTCCGCAGTTACGTGATGCGAAAGAATGCGAAGCCATTATTTACAATAATGTTCGAGGCGTAAAAAGCGGTGCCGTGCGCGCCGTCACCAACAAAGGCGAAGCCAATGAAGTCATCACACACCACTTGTACTTCGACCCGCAAGCGCAAGCACAATTACGCGGCGGCCGCCAAGGCATGCGCCCTAACAATATTCCCAGTGATTCTGCAATGTCTTGGGCGATTAATGCTGTATTGAATTTTAAAAACGATGCGAATTTAAAAGGTAAAACAATGGTGATTGCTGCAAGCGGTCTTGAAAAAGACGTAACAGAAGCCTTAATGATTGTGGCGGAATTACATAAAATTAAATATACCGTGCGCGACCCGGGTTTTAATTTAAAACCCACTGATTTAGCAGCGCGTGTAGAATATGCGAAGAAGAAATATACCGACGATAAACTCTATTTGGTTGATCGCTCAACCGACATTAGCCCACACCGCGCGCCTTAACACGCGGTGTGTTTTGTTTTATAACCCGAAACATTGGTTAATAAAATTAATTAAGAAAACCACGGGTGGCATCATAATAAAAGACAACACGCCTGTAATAATCAACCCGATTAAAATAAAAAAACTATACGGCTCAATGAAGCTGAGTTGGTAGGCAAGTCGCGGGGGCAATAAACTTTCAAGTAACTTGCCGCCGTCTAAGGGTGGCAGTGGGATTAAATTCAGCACACCCAACACCACGTTAATCATAATACCGGCGCTGCCCATGTAAGATAAAGGCACGCCCACCCAACCATAACCATTCATTTCTAGGTGAACACCACCCCAGGCGATGGCACCCCAAAGAAACGCCATAATTAAGTTTGAAACGGGGCCTGCGAGCGAAACAATCGCCATACCGCGGCGCGGGTGGCGCATGTTGCGCGCATCAACGGGCACAGGCTTTGCCCAGCCGAAAATAAAACTGCTGACCATCAGCATTAGCAAGGGCACAATAATCGTGCCGACTAAATCAATGTGATGGATGGGGTTTAAACTCAAACGCCCCGCCGCCTTCGCCGTATTATCTCCAAACCAAGACGCGACCCACCCATGCGCCACCTCGTGCAAGGTAATCGCAAAAATTAAAGGCAAAGCCCAAATAGCAATTTTTTGCGCAATTGTCATTTCTAACATTCAACCCTCCCCTACTATGCCAACATTGAGCTATTGTACCTGAAAGATCTGTGCTGACGAGAAAAGCTTTTTGATTTTTTAAAAGCTTTTAAGGTTGGCGGATTACGCAGCGAAAAACACGCCGCTAATCACGCCCTACCCATCTTTCGAACGCATCTAAACGACAAAGCGTGGGGCGCGTTCATGGAAGCGAGAGAGCGCTTCATCGCAAGAAATTTTATTCGTTTGAGTGCCCATTTTTACAGCAAATAAGCTGAGGCGCACCAAGCTTGGGAAGAGGTTATTTCTTGCGACTTTACCACCGTAACGTTTTCCATTGAAATATTTTTTGAGAGGGCTTTGTTCTGTATAGATCTGCTCACCCAAAAGTGACATCTGGCCTGTAAAAAGATCGCACGTTAATGTAGGGTTTGCCATCAGTGCGGCGACAATATCGTCAGGAATCTTGAAATCAGCCTTCCTATTATGGTAATTAAGGTTTCTAAGCGTTGTCGATTGTACCAAAGCAGCTAAACCCGTTCTTTCAATATCATTTCCGCGTAAATCTAACGATTCCAGCGTCTTGTTGTTTGCCAACATGACAGCCCCATTGTCGCGCACAAAATTCTCACGAATCGCTAAATATTTTAAATGCTGATTGACTGTGAACTCGCCATAAACTCTGCCGTTCAGGACTCCTCTGTTGTTACTAACATCCAACCATTCCAGCGTTTCGTTTTTCGCAAGCAATAATATGCCAACATCATCAATTTTATTATTGCTTATATCTAATTTTTTAAGCTTCTCAATCATTAATAACGCACGAACATCACTCGTTTCGATACCGCATTGCGTTAACGTTAGCTCAGTCAAGTTTGGAATGCCTGAAAACGCCCCAACACTCGCCACACCTCGCATTCTTATTGAGCTAAATGCAATCGCTTCTAGCGTTGCTATCGTTTCAAGTGGCGCAATATCATCAGGCGTTAATGTTATTTCACTCATCAAGAGCTTTTTGAAATGAATACATGCCACTAATGCCCGCATCACCTTACCAGAAAATAAATTAACTGAATTCATCTCAAATCGTTCGATATGACGCTGTTGATCTTCTTTTTTAGGTGTTACATTTTTTAATGACCAAATAGCACAACCACTAAGCGAAATCACCCGAAGCGTTTTAATTGCTGACAACTCAACAAAGTTTTTAAATAAAACACTTTTGCACCTTAAATACAAGTCACTTATTTCAGGATGTTCCATCAAAAATGGAATAATATGTTGCTGGAAAATAACATCATTGAGATGACTACCATAAACTATTAGCGCATACTCACCAACTTCAAATTCTAACCCAGCAACCACGTCCTCAATCGCTAGCACCCCTAATTCGTCAATCGTCTTCTTACGCTCAAAACTCAGCAGATCCATCTCAAGTACATCTTCAAATGATAAATACCCATTTTGTTGTGCTTTGATACCGTTATTCGTGAGCATATCTTCAAGTACACGTTCAAGCTGCGGATAGGCACATCGATATTCTAATAAATCTTTAAATACAACAAACTGACTTCTCATGGCAAGCATGCCGTTATCCGTTATGAGCAATTTAACAATGCCGTAATTCTGAAGAATAGCCGCTTCATCAATTTGAATTAACCCTTCAACCACAGCATGCACAAAATTGATATTCAACAACCCTGATTCTTCGAAATCAACACGACTAAACCTCAATGCAGCCTCTTCTTTAGACATGCTATATTTGCGGTGATAATCCACTTCTTCAAGCATTTGTTGCAGGCGATAAACATCGATAAGACTCACTTTTCCTGTTGCAAGCATTTCTTTATAAGCGGGTGTTAAAGCTTGATAAAAATAGGCAGCACGTTTTTTGCCGTCAACGCTGTCTAAACAATAATATTGGAGGCTGTTTTGGAATTTCTTGCGCAGACACTCGAGTGCGGAATATTGCAACCCCCTTTTACTTTCTTGTTTTTGGTCTAGTTCATTTAACAGGTAATCAAACACATCTTGAGAAACATAACCACTTGACTCAGCCGGCAAAGCTTTTACAAAAGCAAGCGCCCATTCATTGATGATAGCCGTACTCGGCAAGAATACTGACGGCCCCACAGATGGATATTCTTCAAAAACCGCAGCACGAATAGCTTCGTATGTTAATCCGTTGCTTGTTGATTTTGTTGGCATTTTTATTCTCGCTTGGTGTTTGTGGTTGATTTTAGCACAGAGCGGCCGGCGAAATCGAGAAAAGCCTTTTGATTTTTTAAAAACATTTAAGGTTGGCGGATTACGCGGCGAAAAACACGCCGCTAATCACGCCCTTGTGT
>CBFGYM010000007.1:0-88462 GCA_965653045.1 uncultured Gammaproteobacteria bacterium | reverse complement strand
GCACCGAGTGGTCGCCTCGCCGGGAGCGAGTCGGCCACGACGGCAGATTCAGCGAACGGCGAGGGCAGTGCGCCTTTTGCACCGCGAAGTCCGCGAGGAAAATAGTAACGGCGGAAAGCACGGATGAGCGTGGTGGGTGTTTAGGCTTTTATAACCAACCCAAAATCTTCTCACGCGCCTTCAGCGCTAAGGCGTGTGTGGGGTGCATGCAACCTAGGGTTACGGCGTTCGCCTAACCCTAGGCTGAGATGTTATTGGCCTTCAGCCAACACAGCCTTAGAGCAGAGTATTTAACGAACAACCAACATATTTTAAATTTTGCGTCTATCCTTCAGGGGCGGGGGGGAGGCCGCTTTTGGGATTAGGGCAATAAAAAACCCGGGCACAAAAAACATGTCCGGGTTAGCAAGATTAACGCGTTAGGTTAGAAAATTAAATCAACCACCAACACAATCGCTAAGACAAGAATAAACGAACGATCCAGCAAGTTCATGAGAGCGGTGAGAGCTTTTTCGTCTAAGGTGGTTGTGTCTATCGCCGCTGCGAAGCCGCTATCGATAAGCAAGGTTTCATTTTGCTGAACATCAACAACCGTTTTATGACGCCATAAGGCTATCACTTTCGCAAAATTACCCGCTAACGCAAACAACAAAGACATGGCTCGAATAGGCAGCCAATCTAACACGCGGCCTACTTTAACAGCTAGCTCACGCACTGCCGGCATATCAGTAGACGAATTTTCAACAATCACTTCAACCAAGCGATACAACACCGCGCCTGCAACCCCAAGCACTGCATACCAAAAGACAATCGCAAACACACGCACATTCGCAGCCACCAACACCTTCGCTAACAAATGCTCAGGCTGTGTGCCATCCACCCCAAACGTTTTTTGCGCTTGCTCAGAAAACCCACCCGCATTCGTTGAAGCGGCATTAATGCAACTAAACGCATCTGCCCATAAATTCCGCGGCCCAAAGCAATAAAGCAGTACAAGAATTTGCAACACCAAATGCGCAAAGCCGTACAATACATTCCTAAAAATAAGATCCACTAAAATAATGCCCAACACCACCGGCAAGACAGACGCCGCCAACAACGCCGCGGGTTTCTGCAAAGCCTTGAACTGCTGACGCACCCAAAGCTCAAGCTTAGGCACCCAAAACCAAACGCGTAAGTGACTAAAGTCAAAAAACCGTTCTACCAATAACGCAATTAACAAGACAAAAAAGGTCATGTCAGTTGTCCTATATAAAGTTTCCAATCAAAGGTCTCCCCGGGGTCGGTTTTTCGACCCGGGGCAATCATATTATGCCCGACAATTCGATTTGGCACGATACCCGGATAAGCCTGCATGAGCAAGCGCGTAATCGCGACCAACTGATCGTATTGAATCTGCGCATACGGTACATCATCACACCCTTCCAATTCTATCCCAATTGAAAAGTCATTGCAGCGTTCACGTCCCTCAAATTGCGACTGCCCGGCATGCCACGCCCGCAAGTGAAAAGGCACAAATTGAATCACCTCGCCGCTACGACGGATAAATAAATGGGCAGACACTTTCAAATGCCCAATCTCGGAGAAATACGGGTGCGCCGCTATATCAAGCTGACCGGTAAAGAACTCAGCCACCGCCTCCCCGTCAAACACCCGGGGCGGCAAGCTAATATTGTGCACCACCAAGAGGTTAATGTCGGTGCCAGCCGGGCGCTCATCGTGGTACGGTGAGGGTAAAAACCGCGCGCCTGCCAAACGGCCTGACGCTAACTCGATGTAAAATGGTAAATTTGTCATCTGGTCATGATAAACCGATTGCAAAAAAAAGCAAAATATGTAAAAAATGCAAAGCTAGTAACCAGCAAAAAGCACAAAAAACATGCAAACATCACTGATTGAATCACGTATTCTTGCCGGCATCCCTGACGCAACGGTTCAGGTTGAAGGCGACGGCACCCATTTTACCGCCACCATTATTTCTAACGCGTTTGCCGGCAAATCTCGCCTGCAACGCCAACAAATGGTTTATGACACGGTGAGGGCAGAACTACTAGACGGTTCCTTGCACGCCTTATCGATTAAAGCCCGCACCCCTGAAGAATCTCAAGAGGACAACTAATTCATGGAAAAACTGATTATCCAAGGCCACTTACCTTTACAAGGTGAAATTCGTATCTCCGGCGCAAAAAACGCCGCCTTGCCCATTTTGGCTGCTACCTTATTAAGCGGCAAACCCATACAACTGAGCAATATTCCACATTTACAAGACGTCACCACCATTGTGAGCTTACTCGGCCGCATGGGTGTGAATATTACCCTCGACGAACGTGCGAACATTCAAGTGGAAGCCGCGAAACTCGATTCTTACCACGCTCCTTATGAATTAGTGCGCACCATGCGCGCCTCCATTTTGGTCTTGGGGCCTCTCTTAAGCCGCTTCGGCGAGGCAGAAGTCTCATTGCCCGGCGGTTGCGCCATTGGCACACGCCCGGTTGATCAACACTTAAAAGGCTTACAAGCCATGGGTGCGGATATTACCATTCAAGATGGTTACATTCGTGCGAAAGCGAACCGTTTAAAAGGTGCCGTTATCTCCATGGATATGGTCACGGTGACAGGGACAGAAAACATTATGATGGCAGCCGTCCTTGCTGAGGGTCAAACCATTATTCATAACGCCGCACGTGAACCGGAAGTCGAAGATTTAGCGAATTTCTTAAATGCACTCGGCGCGAAAATCAGTGGCGCGGGTACCTCTACCCTCGTGATTGATGGCGTTGATGCTTTACACGGCGGCAGTTATCACGTATTACCTGACCGCATAGAAACCGGCACGTATTTAGCTGCAGCCGTTGTCACCCGCGGCAAAATTAAAGTGAAAAACACTCGCCCTGATTTATTAGAATCAGTATTGCAAAAATTTGAAGAAACCGGTGCGTTTATTGATACCGGCACTGACTGGATACAACTCGATATGCGTGGGCATCGTCCTCGCGCCATCAACATCAGCACTGCTCCCTACCCCGCATTCCCAACCGATATGCAAGCACAAATGATGGCCGTGAATGTGGTCGCGGAAGGCACGGGTGTGATTACTGAAAACGTGTTTGAAAACCGATTTATGCACGTGCAAGAATTACAACGTATGGGTGCGAATATCACCTTGAAAGGCAACACAGCCATTTGCACCGGCGTTGATAACTTACACGGCGCCCCAGTCATGGCAACTGACTTACGCGCATCAGCCAGTTTAGTATTGGCTGGCCTTGCCGCTTCGGGTGAAACAGCGATTGATCGCATTTATCACATCGACCGTGGCTACGAATGTATCGAAGAAAAACTAGCAAACTTAGGCGCGCGTATTCATCGTTTACCAACGAGCCATACGCAGTCTGTGACGTAAATAATAAAAAGAACAAAACGAGGATTCAGTCATGCCAGAAGCAAATAATATTGCCCCAACACCTATCTCGACTGAATCTTTGTTTCAAACAGAAATGCCTGAGCTGGTTAAACATATTAAAGAGAGAATGCGCGCCCATCATCGAACAACGACTGACACTTTCATCAACCATGTTTCTTACCTCTATAACAGACTATCAACGCTTGGCTTAACAGAAGAAAATTTACTCACATTTGCCGGCGTTGGAACACCTCAGACGTTATTGAACACATGGGTAAGATTACACAAAGCGCTAAGTGAGCTTGGCTTTTCTCAAGAACAAACGATCACATTGCTTCAACAGAGCAATTATCAATTTAGCGCCTTAAATCGATTCACACTGTGCGCCCCTGATTTATTATATTTTAACTTTACCACTGAACAGCTTTATCGTCTGTTTAGGAAAGACCCAGAAGAACTGCCGGCGATGACAGCTAACTACTTTTGTTTAATGCACGCCTTAGATAATGCTGTTACACCCACGATGATATATTTAACCGTGATGAATTTGGCCGGGCATGAAAAAATATTTCGAGAGACAAATAACCGCATTCAAGACTGTAAATTTATTTTAAATTCGCCTTCGCCGATCAAAAATAGAATCACTTTTGCGACTATCGAACAAACAGAGCGTCTCAAACAAGCTTTACTACTGCTTTATTATATACCCTACAAACTTGCAGAAGGTGCTTTAATAAAACGCGAGCATATTCTTCATGCCACTTTATTAAACTTGAAAAGTATCTTTCAAAGAAACTCGCATGAGCCACTGCTAAGAACTTACCGATTAGACATCGAGCGCTTCCAAGCATTCGATTTTTCGTTATTCAAACGCCCCAGCCCACAACCCGAACAAACTTCGAAACATTTGAAGTTAATGCAATAGTTGTTGTGGCTGGGAGCTGTATATCAACAGGCAGCAATCCTCAAGCAGGTTTACTTCAAGTAAAAATCAAGGGTTTGACGTAAGCCGCTTTCTAAATTCACATCGGGCTTCCAGCCTAAGTAATCCATTGCGTGTTGGATAGAAGGCACGCGCAGATCAACGTCTTGATAACCGGCGCCGTAATATTGCTTTGCATCCATATCAATTAATTGCACGGACTTCGCTTTCTCTGCATAAGCTGGGTAAGCCTCTGAAATGAGTTTAATTAATAATTCCGCTAAATGACGAATGGAATAATTTTCATACGGGTTGCCCACGTTGAAAATGCGGTTATGCGCGCCGTTTTCTTTGTTTTCAATAATACGCACTAAAGCATCAATGCCGTCACTCACATAAGTAAAGCAACGTTGCTGCGCACCACCGTTCACTAAAGTAATATTTTCACCACGCAACACATTCCCAATAAATTGTGTTAATGCGCGTGAGCCGCCTGGTTTGGGGTTCATCACATTATCTAAACGAGGACCGTACCAATTGAAAGGACGGAACAAACTGTAAGGTAAGCCTTCGTGCACGCCGTAAGCATAAATTAAACGATCCATCATTTGTTTTACCGTGGAATAAATCCAACGTTCTTTATTGATGGGGCCTGTGACCAACACACTGGTTTCTTCATCAAAGGCTTTATCAGGGCACATGCCATAAACTTCAGAGGTGGAAGGAAACACTACGCGCTTTTGATGCTTCACACATAAACGCACAACGGCTAAGTTTGCTTCAAAATCTAGTTCAAATACACGTAATGGTGCTTGCACGTATAAAGCCGGCGTTGCAATCGCAACCAAAGGCAACACCACATCAGCCGCTTTAATTTGCTGCTCTATCCAATCCATTTCTTTCGTGATATCACCGGCTTTAAAATGAAAGCGCGGGTTATCTAACAAATGGGAAATATTATGCTGGGTTAAATCCATCGCATGAATATCCCAGTTTTTCGTTGCTAAAATCGTTTCACTTAAATGCGACCCAATAAAACCGTTCGCGCCTAATAATAATACGTTCATCACACTCTCGCTTCTTAATTAAAAATGTTATACATCACATCTAAAACGCGATCTAACTCGGCGTCTGTCATGCGTGGGAATAAAGGTAAACTCACAATGCGATCACACACATCTTCTGCCTGTGGAAAATCGCCTAATTGCACGGACTTCGCTTTCTCTGCATAAGCTGGGTAAGCCTCTGAAATGAGTTTAATTAATAATTCCGCTAAATGACGAATGGAATAATTTTCATACGGGTTGCCCACGTTGAAAATGCGGTTATGCGCGCCGTTTTCTTTGTTTTCAATAATACGCACTAAAGCATCAATGCCGTCACTCACATAAGTAAAGCAACGTTGCTGCGCACCACCGTTCACTAAAGTAATATTTTCACCACGCAACACATTCCCAATAAATTGTGTTAATGCGCGTGAGCCGCCTGGTTTGGGGTTCATCACATTATCTAAACGAGGACCGTACCAATTGAAAGGACGGAACAAACTGTAAGGTAAGCCTTCGTGCACGCCGTAAGCATAAATTAAACGATCCATCATTTGTTTTACCGTGGAATAAATCCAACGTTCTTTATTGATGGGGCCTGTGACCAACACACTGGTTTCTTCATCAAAGGCTTTATCAGGGCACATGCCATAAACTTCAGAGGTGGAAGGAAACACTACGCGCTTTTGATGCTTCACACATAAACGCACAACGGCTAAGTTTGCTTCAAAATCTAGTTCAAATACACGTAATGGTGCTTGCACGTATAAAGCCGGCGTTGCAATCGCAACCAAAGGCAACACCACATCAGCCGCTTTAATTTGCTGCTCTATCCAATCCATTTCTTTCGTGATATCACCGGCTTTAAAATGAAAGCGCGGGTTATCTAACAAATGGGAAATATTATGCTGGGTTAAATCCATCGCATGAATATCCCAGTTTTTCGTTGCTAAAATCGTTTCACTTAAATGCGACCCAATAAAACCGTTCGCGCCTAATAATAATACGTTCATCACACTCTCGCTTCTTAATTAAAAATGTTATACATCACATCTAAAACGCGATCTAACTCGGCGTCTGTCATGCGTGGGAATAAAGGTAAACTCACAATGCGATCACACACATCTTCTGCCTGTGGAAAATCGCCTAATTTAAAACCGAAGGCTTGACGATAATACGGATATAAGTGCACAGCGCGATAATGCAAGCCCGTGCCGATGTTGCGCTCTTTCATGGCTTCCATGAATTGGTTTCTATCCATACCCGCTTCGGCTTCATTAATTAAAGGGGTGTAGATATGCCAAGAATGCAAATGATCGTAAGCAGGCGCTTCGGGCAGGGTCCATTGCTTCCAATCAGACAACGCTTCTTGATAACGCTTGGCTAACACATTACGACGTTCAACAAAACCGTCTAATTCGCGCAATTGATGAATGCCAATGGCCGCTTGAATGTCCATCATATTGTACTTAAACCCAGGCAAGACAATTTCATAATCTTGTGAGCCCGATTTGCCGTAACGGTTCCAGGCTTGACGGTCGATGCCGTGAAAACGTAAACGCGCGATTTGATCCGCCAAGGCTTGATCACGCGTGACCACACAACCGCCTTCGCCGGTCGTCATATTCTTATTCGGATGAAAACTATAAACTTGGGTATCGCCGAAACTGCCAATGCGTTTACCTTTATATTCAGCACCAATCGAATGCGCGGCATCTTCAAGCACACGTAACCCGCGGCGATTGGCAATCTCGTAAATCACGTCTAAGTCGACGGGCAAACCCGCAAAATGGACAGGCATAATGACGCGGGTGCGGTCGGTGATTGCGTCTTCTATTAAATTCACATCCATATTCAAAGTGCGTGGGTCAATATCGACTAATACGGGTTTTGCGCCAGCTAACACAATGGTGTTTAAGGTTGCGGCAAATGTTAAAGGCGTAGTAATGACCTCATCGCCGGGCTGAATATCCATAGCGAGTAAGGCCAAATGCAAACCAGCGGTTGCAGAAGCTAAGGGCAATGCATAAGGCGCACCAGCGTAGGCTTTTAAATCTTCGGTAAATTGTGCGACGCGGGGACCCGTGGTAATCCAACCGCTGCGCAGACACGTGACCACATCTTCAATCGCTGCCTCGCTAATGCTGGGTTTGGAAAAGGGTAAAAATTCTTCAGACATGGGAGCCTCTGTGTTATCTTGTTGATAATTAGCGAGTTTTCTAAACCCGCCGCGTGCGCTGATTCAGCCGGCTCCAAATGATACAAAATTTCACCCGAATTTACACACTCTTTCGATAGAATCAGGTACAATCTGCTCCCTTTTAGCGATGTTATGTGAGGATTAAACATGAGCATTTTAGTCGGCCGCAAGGCTCCCCAATTTACCGCTGCGGCTGTATTACCCAACGGTGAAATTTCCCCCAATTTCAACCTTGAAACTGAATTGAAAGGCAAATACGGGATTTTATTTTTCTATCCCCTAGACTTCACCTTCGTTTGCCCTTCCGAATTAATTGCTGTTGATAATCGCATTGAAGAATTCACCAAACGTAACACCTTATTAATGGGCGTTTCGATTGACTCTCAATTTACACACAATGCCTGGCGCAACACGCCTGTTGCCAACGGCGGCATTGGCCCTGTGAAGTTTCCTTTAATTGCAGACGTCAACCATCACATTTGCCAAGCTTACGGTGTTGAACACCCAACGGCACATGTGGCCTTACGCGGCGCGTTCATTATCGATAAACAAGGTGTGGTGCGTTCACAAATCGTGAATGACTTACCGTTAGGTCGTAACGTTGATGAATTATTGCGTTTAATTGATGCCTTAGAATTCCACGAAAAGCATGGTGAAGTTTGCCCAGCTAACTGGACCCCGGGCAAAGCAGCTATCAAACCAACCACCGAAGGCATTGCTAGCTTCTTAGCAAGCGAAGCAACACAGCTTTAATTTTTTTATCTTCTTATAGATAACCCAAAACCCCGCACCCGCGGGGTTTTTTATTTTAAAAGTGGCCTCCGCTTTTAGAGAACAAACAGAATCAATGAACATATAAAAAACATTTTTATGAAACCAATCTTAAAAAAAAACACATCGTGTTTTAATCGTATTTTCTTTGCATGATTTTAATTGTTTCCACGAAAAAGGTCTGATATAAACTTTTCTACGGAAGCAAGAATGCACATGATAACTTGTTCAATTACAAATTATTTTGCTCATTCACACATGCAGTGAACAAAAATTGTTTTTAAATTTATTTAATGCGCAAATTCAAATCGCATGAAAGAAAATTTACTTGCAATTCATTTCACTACTAGGTTAATTTTAGTACTCGTCCGGATTAAACATTTCAAGGAGATTTTACAACTATGAACTTAAAACTCGTTGTTGCATCAATGAGCGTACTTGGGTTAGTTAGCGCACCTGCGTTAGCTGGTCACAAGCACAAATCGATGAAGCATCAAGTCGCTGCACATCGTGACTATAAAGATATGGGCAGCTTACCTGTACAACCAGCACCAGAAGCTGTTTGCACTGTTAGCGCAAATTCCATGATCATGACCGAAATGAGCCAAAACGTCGGCCGTTCATTGCCAAACCCATGCATGCCAGATTGGTTCAAGCGCATTGCACTTAGCGGCGGCGCGAACTTCGACCTCGGCAAGTTCGGTAACCGTAACACCAACTACATGGGCGAAAACTATCAACGTTTCTCCATCAATGACATCTACATGAATCTTTCTGCAGACGTTAACGATTGGACCCATGCATTTGCAAGCTTAAGCTACAACACAGCAACCACCAACGCAAACCCAAGTGCGTTTAATACAAACTTTGGTAACGCTGAATACGATGCTGCCTACAGCAACAACGTAAATGGTACGGGTACGAATGCTGTTCAAATCGAACAAGCTTATGCAACATTCAGCAACTTCGATTCCACACCATTCTTCTTAGAAGTTGGTAAAAAGTTCCAAGACTTCAGCCGTTATGAAATTCACCCCATCACGGAAAGCTTAACTCAAGTAATGTCTGAAACCTTAGCGACCGCCTTGAAAGTTGGTTTCATCAACAACGGCTTCAACGGTTCTCTCTATGCGTTCGATGATCCATTACGCAAAGTTGGCAACTCACAAAACTCAACCAACTACGGCGCTTCTTTAGGCTATGACTCCCTCGGTAGCGATGTAAACTGGGATTTAGGTATTGGTTACTTGTACAACCTTATCGGTGCGAACAACGTTGCTTACAACATTGAAAACAACACCGGTACAAACGTCTACAACAGCCGTGTTGGTGGCGTAGCGCTTTATGGTGATGTGAACAGCGGTCCGTTCTCATTATCTGGCCGTTACACCTCAGCTGTACAACGCTTCAACGTGAACGACCTTGCTGAAAACGGTTATGCTGATTTAACCGCTGGCAGCAACCCAGGTTCCGGCGTAGCTGTTACCCCGCTCGCTTCCGCTTCTGGTGCTAAGCCATGGGCTGCAGGCGTACAAGCTGGTTATGGCTTCGATGCTTGGGGCAAAAACCAAAACGTATACTTAGGTTACCAAGCTTCTCGTCAAGCTGCTGGTCTCAACATGCCTAAGAGCCGTTGGTTAGTGGGTTATGGTATCAATGCGTTCGGTAACAACACGAACCTTGGTGTCGAGTGGGATCACGACATGGCATACAGCACCTCTGATGGTGGCACGAACAACAACACGAACCTCGTGTCTATTCGTACCAGCGTTAAGTTCAGCTAGACCTGTTAGTCACACTAAAAAGCCCGCGAAAGCGGGCTTTTTTTTGGTGCTTATATTTTACTAAACCAAGGTTGTTCTATTCACAATCTGACAAAACAACTCAGCCGTTCTATCCACATCGTAAATGGCCGAATGCGCCTTCCCAATATCAAAGGGGATGCGGGCACGCCTTGCGGCTTTCGCCAACACCGTCTCGCCAAAGGCCAAGGCAGACAAGGCGGCGGTATCTAGGGTTGTGAAGGTATGGAAAGGGAGGTAACGGATGCCAGCGCGCTTCGCCGCGGCCAAGAGAAAGCTCAAATCAAACCAGGCATTGTGGCCGACCAGCACCGCCCGATAACATCCCGTTCGCTCTAAAGCCGCCCTCACCACGGCAAAAAGTCGGTGCAAAGCCTGAGATTCGGGCAAGGCATAACGAAGCGCACAAAAAGGATCAATTCCGGTCACAGAGAGGGCATCTGCATCTAATCTTGCCCCAATGAACGGTTCGACATTGACGGAAAAGGCCTCGGCCTGAGATAATTTTCCCTCTGAATTCATATCGATAACAACCGCTGCTACCTCAAGCAAGGCATCAGTGGCCGGGTTCAGGCCAGAGGTCTCAACGTCCACCACAACGGGTAGTAAGCCTCTGAATCGACGCGATATTGCACTATTTTTTGATTTTGGGTTCATTATTTCTCTAGTCAAACGCTCAATTTTCACTAAAATAGACAGATTCGATAAACTTTTTTAATTGTTAAACAAAAAATAGGTAACTGCATGAACAACACTAAGGCTTTGTCCAACAACCACCCGCTGCGCGATGCTATCACAAATGCTTACCGAATGGATGAGGAAACTTGTGTTAATCGTTTAATTCCCGAAGCCACGCTGCCGCCTCAACAGCTTAGCAGCATCTTGGAAACCGCCAAGAAGCTGGTCACCGAAACCCGTGCCTATAAAAAGCGCCAGGGCAAACTTGATAGTCTATTACACCAATACGACTTATCGACCGAAGAAGGCATTGCCTTAATGTGCATGGCGGAAGCCCTGCTTCGTATCCCTGATACCGCCACGATGGATAAATTCGTGAGCGACAAACTCTCCACGGCCGACTGGACGAATCACCTCGACCGCAACAATCCTTTATTCGTGAATGCAGCCACCTGGTCTTTATATTTGACCGGTAAAATCTACGGCCCTGCACTCACCCACGAAAAAAGCCTTGGTGCCACATTAAAACGCACTATCTCAAAGCTTGGCATCGCGGTTATCCGCCCTATTTTGCTTCAAATGATGAAGGCCATTGGTAACCAGTTCGTGACCGGACAAACCATTGAAGAAGCCTTAGCAAATGCCCCCAGCCTCGAAAAAATGGGCTACCGTTTCTCATACGATATGCTCGGTGAGGCTGCCCGCACCCCCGAAGATGCAAAGCATTATTATGCAGCCTACGTGAAAGCGATTGACGCCATTGGCAAAACCGCCAAAGGTGACAGCCCGGCCAACAACCCAGGTATCTCGGTGAAATTATCCGCCTTGCACCCGCGTTACGATTATTTCAAACACGATTTAATCATGGCTGAACTCCCCCCCTTACTGTTAGCGCTCGCCCAACAAGCCAAACAATACAACATTGGCCTGACTGTCGATGCCGAAGAAGCCGACCGCTTAGACTTATCACTCGATATTATTGAAGCCGTCTTCACACACCCCTCCTTAGAAGGCTGGGAAGGTTTTGGCTTAGCGGTACAAGCCTATCAAAAACGCGCCCCCTTCGTTTTAGATTGGTTAGCCGATCTTTCCAAACGCCAAGGCCGCCGTTTAATGGTTCGATTAGTAAAAGGCGCTTACTGGGATGCTGAAATTAAATTAAGCCAAATTCAAGGCTTCGTGAGCTACCCGGTTTACACACGCAAAAATACCACTGACGTTGCCTATATTGCTTGCGCTCGCAAATTATTATCACAGCCCGAGTGCTTCTTCCCGCAATTTGGTACACACAATGCCTATTCAACCGCTGCGGTCATGTCGATTGCGGATGAAAACAAGGCGGCCTTTGAATTCCAATGCTTACACGGCATGGGTAGACCGCTGTACGACCAAGTGGTCGATGCCGCGCAATACAACAAACCTTGCCGTATTTACGCCCCCGTAGGCTCGCACCGCGACCTGCTAGGTTACTTAGTCCGCCGTTTACTTGAAAACGGTGCCAATAGTTCTTTCGTCAACCAACTGTCTGATGACAATACCCCTGTGGAGAAAATCGTGTTTGATCCTGTCGCTCGTGTTGCCTCTTTAGCCTCTAAAGCCCACCCTAAAATTCCATTGCCTGAAAATATTTATCAACAATGGAAAAACTCACACGGGATGGATTTATCTAACCCCAACGATTTAGCCAAATTAGAATCGACCATTCAAGCCGTGATTGCACAACAACCCTGGCAAGCCGCTTCTATTGTGAATGGTAAGGTGATGACGAATGCCAGCGCTGAGGCTGCGCACTCACCCATTCATCGCGATAAAGTCATTGGTAAGGTTTCTAAAGCCGAACCTGCAGACGTTGAGCTTGCACTCGCTACCGCTGCTGCTGCCATGAAAACGTGGGGTCGCACCAAACCAGAAGCCCGCGCCGTCATTCTTGAAAAAATTGCTGATGTCTTTGAAGCGAAAGCCACCGAATTTGCCGCTTTATTAAATCAAGAAGCCGGTAAATGTATTTTCGATTGCTTATCTGAAATTCGTGAAGCGATTGATTTTTGCCGATACTACGCTTTGCGTGCCCGCGTTGATTTAGCGCCCACTGAATTACCAGGTCCTACTGGCGAATCTAACGTGCTTACCCTCCACCCCCGCGGTGTGATGACGTGTATCAGCCCTTGGAACTTCCCGCTTGCTATCTTCACGGGTCAAATTGTGGCAGCACTGGCCGCCGGCAACCCCGTTATCACCAAGCCGGCTGAACAAACACCATTAATCGCTTTCAAAGCGGTTCAATTAATGCATGAAGCTGGCGTCCCTGTCGATGCCCTCCAATTATTAATTGGGGCAGGCAGCGTGGTGGGTGCAAAACTTACCGCTGATGAACGCGTTGCCGGTGTGTTATTCACGGGTTCCACCGAAACCGCAAAACTCATTGAAAAATCCCTCGCGAACCGCGAAGGCGCCATTGGTATTTTAGTCGCTGAAACGGGCGGTCAAAATGCGATGATCGTTGATTCTTCCGCGTTAGCTGAACAAGCGGTGGTTGATATTGCATTATCTGCGTTCAACAGTGCTGGTCAGCGTTGCTCAGCCTTACGCGTATTATTCGTGCAAGAAGAAATGGCTCCGAAATTACTAACCATGTTAAAAGGCTACATGAGCCAACTCACCGTCGGTGACCCAAGCAGCATCACCACCGACATCGGCCCTGTGATCGATGACGAAGCTTTAACCCGTTTGAACGAACACCGTGCGCGCATGATGAAAGAAGCCACTTTGTTTGCGGAAATTCCCACCACCGATGCGCCTAACGGTAATTTCTTCGCGCCTTGTGCCTTTGAAATTAACTCATTAGATCAACTCACCGGCGAAGTCTTCGGTCCTGTGCTACACATTGTGCGCTACAAAGCCGACGAATTAGACAAAGTGATTGATGCCATCAGCGACACCGGGTTTGGTTTAACCTTTGGTATTCACAGCCGCATTGATGCCACCGTTGATTATGTGACCTCACGCGTGCCCGTTGGCAACCTCTACGTGAACCGCAACATGATTGGCGCGGTAGTCGGCGTGCAACCTTTTGGCGGTCAAGGCCTCTCAGGCACAGGCCCCAAAGCCGGTGGCCCACACTTCATTACCCGTTTATGCGTTGAGCGAACCATTTCCACCAACACCACGGCGGTCGGCGGTAACGCACGTTTAGTCTCTTTAAATGAGGGCGATTAATGAATCCAGCACCAACGATAACGCATGTTATTTTTCTGATCTTTGCGGGCACGGCGGTGTTATCAACACTTGCCTTGTTCACGCGTCAATCGTTGTTAGTGGCCTATATCGCGCTCGGCGCGATTTTAGGCCCTAATGCCTTACAACTCGTTAATAACTCAGCCGTCATTAAACAAGCGGGTGATATTGGCATTATCTTTTTGCTGTTTTTATTAGGCTTGCATCTGCAACCGCAAAACTTGCTGCATTCTTTGAAAAAAATGAGTTGGATTACCGTTGCAAGTTCCGTCATTTTTTTTGCGATTGGGTTTGGTGTGACTGCAGCCTTTGGGTTTACCAGTAATGAAGCTTTGATTATTGGCATTGCCGCGATGTTCTCAAGCACCATTATCGGCATTAAATTATTACCCACGACCATTTTGCATCATCAACATACCGGTGAATTAGTGGTGAGCGTGTTACTACTGCAAGATATTATCGCGATTTTGGTGATTTTTGGCTTAGAACTCTTAGCCAATCGTTCGGCGGATGTGTCGCAAATTTTAATTATTTTAAGCGCATTCCCGATTTTATTAGTCGTATCGTATTTGTTTCAACATTTTGTGTTATCGAAACTCATGCGCCGCTTTGATAAAATTCATGAATATTTATTTATTTTGTCGATAGGCTGGTGTTTGTGCATGTCGGAACTGGGGCATGCATTTGGGTTATCAGAAGAAATTGGGGCGTTTATGGCTGGCGTTGCCCTGGCCTCTAGCCCCATTGCTTTTTATATTGCGGAAAGTTTAAAACCACTGCGTGATTTTTTCTTGGTGATTTTCTTTTTCTCCGTTGGGGCTTCATTTAATTTTGCGGAATTTTCACAAGTGATTATTCCTGGGTGTGTGCTTGGGTTTTTAATGTTAGTGATTAAACCCTTCGTGTTCACCAAACTACTCACGCGCTGGGGTGAAACGAAAAAAATTAGCCAAGAAATTGGGGTGCGTTTAGGGCAACTCAGTGAATTTTCATTGTTAGTGATTTACATGGCAATGGATACAAAACAATTATCACCGCAAGCGGCGAATATGGGTCAAGCGGCTGTGATTATTACATTTATTGTTTCTTGCTATTGGACTGCAATGCGTTATCCTACCCCGCTTGCAGCGAATGACAAGTTAAGGAGAGATTAATGGGGCAGAATCATCATCACGGTCATGACCACCATCATGATCACGACCACGGGCACGATCATCACGGCCACAGTCACGGGCACGGCGGGCATCATCACCCCTTGCCAAGTAAGTTAAATACCGCTTTTATTATTGCAATTACTTTAACCCTCGGTTACACCCTCACCGAAGCCGTTTACGGCATTATGGCGCATGCCATGAGCTTGTTAGCCGATGCCGCGCATAACCTAGGCGATTCTTTAGGCTTAGTGTTAGCTTGGCTTGCCAATTGGTTACAATCTTTACCGGCGCGTAAGCGTTATAGTTACGGGTTTAAACGCACCACTATTATGGCAGCACTCGCGAATGCGTTTATTTTGGTGGCAAGCTCGGCCTTAATTGCGTATGAGTCTATTTATAAATTATTTCATTTAATGTCAGTTGATGAATCCGTCGTCATTGTGATTGGTTTAATCGGTATTGCTGTGAATGCAGGTAGTTCTTTCTTGTTCATGGCTGGCGCGAAACACGATTTAAACATTCGCGGTGCGTTTATGCACTTAATGGCCGATGCACTTATTTTAGTGGGTGTGGTGATTTCTGCCATTATCATTCGTTACACAGGTTTTGAGTGGATAGATCCAGTCGTGGGCTTAGTGATTGTGGGTATTGTTGTTTACGGTACCTGGGGATTGATGCGTGATTCTATGCATTTAATGCTTGATGCCGTGCCGCGCAATATTAATGAACACGATATTGAAGCTTATTTATCAAAATTGCCTGGCGTGACCGCCGTGCATGATTTGCATATTTGGGGATTGAGCACGCGGGAGGTGGCACTGACGGCACACTTAGTGATGCCAAGCGCAAAACTCACTGATGAAGATTTTAAGCGGATCAATAAAGAATTATTAGATAAATTTAAAATTCATCATCCCACTTTGCAAGTGGAAGACGGTCACCTCGACCACCCGTGCGAACGTCAGGAACAGTGTTAGTTAAACCACACGGGGTTTAACTAACTGTTCAAACATGGCGTAAGGCAATTGCATCAACTCTGCATGTGACCCCGCATTAAAGGCGATATTATCTCTCTCCGTTAATGCGTGGGCTACAAATACTGGCAAATCATATAAATTCCCAAACGGGGGCATGGCTCCTGCTTCGCAATCGGCAAACCGATCTTTAAACTCCATTTCACTGGCTAAATCCACCGCATTCGCACCCGTCACTTCGCGCAGATGCACCAAATCAACGCGATCATTCGCCGGCACCACCACCATTGCCATGCGACCATCAATTTTCACAATCACGGTTTTTGCCATCTCGCGACCCGACACGTGGGCTGAAGCTGCCACTTCTGGCGCCGTAAACGCCGGCGAGTGCATCAACGTGACGTATTTAACCCGCTGTTTATCAAGAAATTCTTTGAGGGCTTTCACAGGCATAACAACCTCCAAAACATCGCCTAGATACCTTGAGTATAGTGCAAAAACATTGTCTAATAGCGACTATGAAACCCTATCAATCTACAGCATTTTTTAAGGCCGAAACTTGGTTTTGGCTGTTTTTAAGCGCCCACCTTATTGGCTGGTCGCTGGTGCCGGCGTTTGTGCGCCATAATCTTCCCTTAGATAGCATTGAAGGCACACTCTGGGGTCAGCAGTGGCAATTAGGTTACGATAAAAACCCATTCTTAAATGGCTGGTTAACGGCGGTTGCGGGTGGGTTGAGTCAACCCTCAGGGTGGTTGATTTATGTGTTTAGTCAATTGTCAGTGGTGTTGTGTTTTTATGCGGTGTGGAAAATAGGCAAGGCTTTATTTACGCCAGCACTTGCGTTAGTGGGTGTGGTTTTGTTGGAAGGCGTGCAATATTATAATTTTCATGCGATTGATTTTAATGACAACACCTTAGAATTAAGCACCTGGGGTTTAGCGAGTTATGCTTTCTTTTTAGCGTTGCGGCGTAATGAAATAAAATATTGGGTGATGTTAGGTGTGTTTGCGTTTCTTGGCATGATGGCGAAGTATTACACTTTAGTGTTGTTAGCGAGTATGGGGTTGTTATTATTTTATCATCGTCCGTATCGGCGTTTGTTATCGAGTGTTCCGCCCTATTTCGGGGTAATAACTTTTGTTTTATTGTGCGCGCCTCATGTGGTGTGGTTGTTTCACCACGATTTTATTACCGTGCGTTATGTGTTTGAGCGTGCAAATAGTGCACCGCATTGGACAAATCATTTATTTTTCCCTTTACAGTTTTTCTGGCAACAGCTAGAAGTCTTCTTACCTGCACTACTTATTTACGGGTTATTATTCTTAGGCAAGAAGCCTCGTTCAGAGAAAATGCGTTTATCGCGTGATCATCAATTATTTCTGAACTTTATTGCGCTGGGTCCTTTGTTGTTGACAATGTTGCTAGCCTTCGTGTGTGGGAATAAATTACGTGCAGGTTGGGGTATGCCGCTGCAATCGTTTTGGCCTTTGTGGTTATTGAGTGTGTGCGCACCGCGTTTAAGTCGCGAGAAGTTAATTGTGTTAATGAGTGGTATCTTTATTTTATTATTTTCTGCATTAGTGTTTTATCGAAATTCTTTAGTGCATTCGCCTGATGCGTCGAGTGCGAATTTTCCCGGTCAGCGCATTGCTGCCACCTTAACTGACGAATGGCACGCGCGTTTTCACACGCCTTTACGCTATGTGGCAGGGTCACGCTGGATTGGGGGCAACATTGAATATTATTCAAAAGATCACCCCGCCGTGTTTGTGGAATGGAACACCGCCCGCGCACCGTGGATAAACTTAAAATCCCTGAATCAAACAGGCGCCATCTTCCTCTGGGACATCACCGACCACGAAACCCTGCCCCCTGAAATCATCAAAGCCTACCCACGCCTTGAGCCCGCACGCACCCTCTCCTTCCCCCTCGACCGCAACGAATACCACCTTCCGCCACAACAAATCGGCGTTGCCATCCTCCCGCCTAGGTGAATGACATGAAAGAATCAATACTTGATGTTGTATATGAAATTGCAAATGATCTTTATGATGCAGGCGTTATTGATGCGATGACTCTTCACGAATACGATGCAGTCTGCATCCCAATCAATAATAAACGCAATTTGAATACTATTGTATTTTCTATCCTTGAAGCCAAATAATTCGCTGATACCATTAATTCAAGGCCGAAAGCCTAAAACCTAGGTATTGCTAATACAATAAGCTTGTCTAACCTCAGAATAATGCGCTTTAAAGCTTTCAGCCATTAATGCCTTTACACGCGGAGCTCAGAATTTGACCAGTCCTGGGCCTCGATTAGTCCTCGCATTTTTGGATAAGGGGTATATAATTCCCGGCAAATTCATTTAAGGAGAATCGTATGAAAAAAGTTTTAGGTGTGGTAGTTGCGGTTGCGGGGTTGGGTTTGGCGAGTGCGGCGGTTGCAAACCCAAGTTCAGGGTATTTTAGCACCTTGCATCCGGCTTCAGCGCTCAGTGCGGCGACTGTGGTGCCTGCGACCGATATATCTATTATCAATGCAAGCCCTTCCTATTTTTACGTGGATGTTCCGAATGCCGTTTACGACCAAGTGGTTCCCGGTGTGAATGATCACATTCGTCACCCCACGTACACCGGCAACACCTTCATGGATTTCCATGATTACAATGGCAATGTTTTCTGGAGTGGTTCCCTTTGCCGTTATGCCATCGTGACGGTTTATGGTTACACGTCTGCCAATGTTGGAGTCGACAATGAACTTTGTAATTAAGCATGCAACCCTTGCCGCCTTAATACTTTCCACCACAGCCGCACTCAGCGGCTGCGTGGAAACCTATTCAACCAGCTCAGGCTACTACAGCAGCCAAACCCCGCCTCGGTATTATCGTTCGTATTACAACAACCCGACGCCGAGCCGCCCAGCGGTTGTGTCTGTTGCCACACCCGTTGTTGTACCGGTTGCTGCACCCATACCAGCAACGCCATCAACCGCTGCCGTTGTGCCAGCCTCAGCTCCGAGCGGTTACTCGTCCTCTGAACAACAACAGCAACAATTGCCACAACCGCTCGGTAGCACAAACGCCGGCTATGCTAGCTCCACCAACAATAACCCCGCTTACACCTCGGGTTATTCGTCTCGCTAATTTTAATTTTTTAAAAGCTAACGCTTCCCGGGCAGGTAAGGTTTTACTTGCTCGGTGAGGTAGGTGGTGGTATTGGTAAAAAAGGTGCTAAAGGTTTGTGTTACACGCGTGAAGCACTCTTTTTTTGCTTTCCAGTCCGCTGCAAAGTCAACCTTCATCTGTTCCATCTCAGCGTTGTGAAAATTCAACCGACAACCGACATGTATCCGTTTAACAAGTTCGCTTGATGAATCAACCGTATGATTATAAGGCACCGCTAAATGCATCAAGGTTTTGTTTTTATCTAAGACGCGCCCAAACTTTGCCAAATTATAATCTGACATGTAAACATATTTAGGTGCTTGCATGCTTAAATGTATCAGCGACGTGTTCGTTTCTAAAGCAAACACTAAATGGCTCAAAATAATATTGCTATCAAAAATAGATTTGCTATAAATATCAATTGAATTAAGCGTAATATGAGTAATCGTGTTATTGTTTGTTAATAACTGATGTAACGCGTGGGCTAATTTTTCCTGCAATGTCTCGGATGACAACCCACTATCATGGAAATCTTTCGCCTGAAAGACAAACTCAGTGACTGTTTTATTTTCTGATAAGGCTTTAAATATCGCTTCAAAATAATCCCAACCACGCATCACAATACCATCAACCACCAAGCGCGTGACCGACCGATTCTCAGCCAACATCTTAACAACACTCGCCACTTGAACCGCCGAACTGCCCAAGTGCACTGAGGTAACCTGTGTATTATTCGCTAATCCAGCAATAATTCGGCTTTCCAAATCTTCAACTTCGCGAGAAACGTTGGTATTTACATCAAAAACGATGTCCGTTAAATAGGGATCATTCGCCTCAACACAGTTAAGCATCGTCTCTAATTCTGCTAATGTTGTCATTCCATTGCTCCTTGTTAAAAAATTACAGCGCCTTCAAATACGCAGCCAGCGTATCAATCGCCTCATCAGTTGTAAAGCGTCCGAGCGAAATGCGGATAGACGATTTAGCGGCGTCTAGGGTTAAGCCCATTGCACGCAGCACGTGTGAACCTTCAATTGATTTCCCTTGGCATGCAGCAGCAGTTGAGGCGGCAATATCAGGCCAGGATTGTAATAATTCTTCAGCATTTTGATTTAAACATTGAATATTTAAAATATGCGGCACGCGATTTGCCGTATCTGCGTTTAATTTTAAATGTTTATTGCCTTGAATAATGGCTAATAAACGCGATGAATACTGCGCAATATCTTGATCACCGACCGCCAATGCAAACGCCTCACCCATGCCCACAATTTGATGCACCGGCAAGGTGCCCGAGCGCATGCCCTGCTCTTGCCCGCCGCCTTGAATAAAAGGCAACACGCGCACGCGGGGTTTTTTACGTAAATATAAAGCGCCAATACCTTTAGGGCCGTAAACCTTGTGTGCTGATAACGAAATTAAATCGGCTTGGATGCGCGAAACATCTAACGGCACTTTACCAATACTTTGTGCTGCGTCCACGTGAAGCAAAATATTTTTTTCACGCGTGAGGGCACTTAAACGCGCTAAATCGTTAATCACACCGGTTTCATTATTCACGTGCATGGCTGAAATCATTAACGTATCAGGCCGGCATGCGGCAACCAATGCATCCCAATTCAAACTGCCATCGATATTGGGCGCTAAATAAGTGACTTCAAACCCGTCTTTTTCAAGCTGCTGGCACGGGTCTAAGACGGCTTTATGTTCTGTTTTAAATGTAATGATGTGCTTACCCCGACGCTGATACATCGAAGCAGCCCCTTTAATCGCTAAATTATTTGCTTCTGTCGCACCGGAGGTAAAAATAATTTCAGAAGCTTCTGCGCCGATGGTTTTTGCAATTTGCTCACGTGCTTTTACAACCGCCTCGATCGCTTCTTCACCGTAATGATGCAAAGACGCGGCATTCCCAAATCCGCCCTCAAGCGTTAAATATTGGCACATCAAAGCCGCTACGCGCGGATCAACCGGCGTGGTGGCGGCATAATCAAAATAATAAGGGCGTTTTTTCATTTTTTTCATGCCTCTTTAATACCACATTACGTAAGCATTTTCACTATAGACTGAGGCTAATCAACGCGCTATCCTGTTAACTTTAACCCGACTGCGAGAATTTTATGCAGCAAACCAAGCACTTACGCACCACCCCCCTCATTTTGCTCGCGTGTCTTTTTTATTTCGGGTTGAGTTGTTTTTACAATGCTTACACGATGATTTCGGTCGATGAATTCTGGTACGCCCATCGCATTTATCAATATCGCAGCGGCTTGCCCTACCGTGACTTTTCACCCTATAAAACGGTGCTTGGGTATTATGTGTTATTAATACCAATGTTACTCACGCATGGCTTTTTTCAAACCCTCATTACTTTAAAAAACACCGTTGCGTTTTTGAATACAGCCTCACTTGCTGGTGCAAGCCTTTGGTTAAGTAAACGCTTTTCGCCCAAGGCCGTTCTGGGCGCGTTATTGTTGGTGATGTTCAGTGACATTCTATTATCTTACGGCGCACAAATTCGGGTTGATATGCTTGGTTATTGGCTGGCGCTGTTTGCGTTGTTAGCTTTGTTAGATCACAAACCGTGGGTGGCCGGGCTGTTAATGGGCCTTGCCTTTTTAATCACACAAAAAATTATTTGGTATTGGTTTGCGAGTGATGTTGCCTTAGGTTTGTGTTGGTTGCTGTTCCAGCGCAATAGTGTACGCTTTTTTTCAGCGGTTTATTATAACGCCGTGATTATTACTTTAATTGCTGTTTACTTTGCGACGTGGTCTTTTGTCAGCTCACCGGGCATTGTATGGCACAGTTTATTTGTTGAAGCCGGGGTGATGTATCATTTGGCGTGGTATGCGAAATATCGTGAGCTATTTTGGCATTTTATTTTAAATTTAAACCCTTATTTGTTTTTAGTCGCGCCATTCACCTTGGTGAGTGTGTTGTCATTGAAAGATAAACAAGCCGAAAGACGACTATTTTGCGTCGTGACTGCTTTTGTTATTTTGTTATGTTTAGTGCCGTACAAACAAGTGTTCCCGTATTATATGCAAGTGACGATACCTGCGTTTTTATTATTGTATGCGAGTTTTTTTTCGTGGGTGGGTGAAATTAGCGCACATAAAGTTAAGTTGAATGCAAGTATGTTTCTAGCCTTGTTAAGTGCGGGTGTTGCGTATTGTGTTGGTTTGATTTTATTCTTTCACTTGCCGTTGCCGTATTTATTGATCTTGTTAACGCCTGTCTGTTTAATTGCATTAGTGCGCACACGCCATCAAGCTGCCTTGCAACTGATGGTCTTAATCGGTGTTTTTATCGGTGGTGTTTATCCGCTAGCTTTATTTTTAAATAATATGTTTGTGATTAATGGGGATTATCAAAAAGCGAATTTGAATTTGGTTTTGCGTTTATTGCAGCCAGGGGATGATTATTTGGCGGGGGTTGAGTTTTTTTACGGACGCAATCAACCCATTGCGGGCATGCGGCATTTAATCGGACCCGCGATTACGTATTTAGTGCATCCCACACCGGCGTTGCGTGATGCAATGACAGCGTCGCAGTATGAAGACCCGAATGCAACAGAGGCAAGTGTGATTGCTGCTATTCAGCAATCGTCTGTCGCCCTTTATATTAATAATTATCGGTTGCAGGCTTTACCGGATGCAATTCAGTCGGTTTTACATCAGCAGTTTCGACATGCGTGGGGGAGTGTTTATACTTACGCGCCTTTGGTTTCGCCGAGCGATAAAACATTTCGTTTAGCGTTTTCGACACAGTACGAAATATTAGGTAGTCATGCCGTAAGCATTGATCAGCATGTGTTTTTAGCGCATCAAACAGTGTTTTTGAAAGCGGGGGAACATGTTAACGAAAGCGCTGTTGCTTTTAGAATTGCGCGGGTGTTTGCTGGTTTGCCTGCCGTTAGTGTGCCTGATCAAACCGCTAAATTGCTGTTTTGATTTTTTAAAAGCTTTAATGGATGGCGAATTGCGGTTTTTAAAAAATCATAAGCCGTGCCGCCCTACGCTTCGTTCAAGGTGAGCAGCAAGCAGAAATAGCAAAGGTTCGCCCCCCCTCCAAACCCCAGTCCGTTGCCATGGAATGACGTAGATCCATTTGGCGGGGGTGGGGAGGCCCGGCCGCTTTTAAGGTTTTTTATCTTCAATCGCAGTGAGCATGCCGCGCAGCATGTTAATTTCCATCACATCCGGGCGGGCGCGGAGGAAGAGGCGGCGCAGGCGCGTCATGGATTTTTTAGGCGCGGTAGCTTTGATAAAATCGAGGTTAGTAAATACTTTTTCCAAATGTTGAAAATACTGCTCCATCATCTCATTCGAGGCTTTTGGGTAATCCCAATCTTCACTAAAATCCACCTCCCCCAAACTTGCCATTCGGCACTCATAAGCCGCCACCTGCACAGCCATCGCTAAATTCAAAGAACTATAATCCGGGTTTGCAGGAATGTGTATGTGATAATGACATTTTTCCAACTCCTCATTCGTTAACCCCGACTGCTCACGCCCAAACACCAATGCAATTTCGCTCTCCTCAGGCTCAGCAGCTACTTTCTCTGCCATCTGCTTAGGCGTGAACAAAGGCCACGGAATGCGTCTAAACCGTGCACTCGTCCCTACCACCAAAGTACAATCCGCCACCGCCTCTTCCAAGCTTGGAACCACCTGGGCATTCGTCAGCACATCATCTGCCCCGGCCGACATCTCCACCGCTTTCGGGCTAGGAAACACCTCCGGCGCCACTAACACCAACTTTGTGATCCCCATGGTCTTCATAGCCCGGGCAGCCGAGCCGATATTCCCCGGATGAGACGTATTCACCAACACAATGCGAATTCTATTGAGCATAAAACAACCAGTTTTGACAGATTAACGACGGGCATCATATCACCCTCGCTTTTTCGATGAAACAGGTAGCAAAAACCACGCCTAACGATTATGATGTGCGCTTCCTATTAAAACGCTCTTTAAAGACGAAAATTATGCGCGAACCCCTAATTAATATAGCCATTGAAGCTGCCTTGGCCGGCGGCAACCTTATTACCCGCGCCATGCAACGCATGGATACGGTCAAAATCGCCGAAAAAGGCCCTAATGATTTTGTCACCGAAGTCGACCAACGCGTCGAACGCGAAATTATCAGCATCATTCACAAAGCTTACCCTGATCATCGCATTCTTGCCGAAGAAACCGGCGAGTCAGACCACGACACCGAAAGCGATACCGTCTGGATTATCGACCCTATCGATGGCACCCGAAACTTCATTCACGGGTTCCCGCATTTTGCCGTCTCTATCGCCATCATGATTAAAAACAAAATCGAATACGGCGTGATTTACGACCCGGTTAAACAAGAACTCTTTACCGCCACCCGCGGCAAAGGCGCCATGCTTAATAACCGCCGCATCCGCGTGGCACAACGCAAAACCCTCGAAACCAGCTTACTCGGCACGGGCTTTGCTTACCGCTACAACAACCCTAACGAATTGCTCCCACCCCGTTTATTACAAACCATTCTTCCCGCCTGCGGCGACGTTCGCCGTGCGGGTGCCGCCACGCTTGATTTGGCTTACGTTGCCTGCGGCCGACTGGATGGCTTTTGGGAACACGGTTTAAAAATTTGGGACATGGCAGCCGGTGTTTTATTAGTGAAAGAAGCAGGCGGCATGGTGTGCGACATTGACGGCGGTGAAAATTATTTAAAATCCGGCAATGTGGTCGGTTGCAACCCGCACTTAATGCGTCAATTGCTTAAAACCTTCAAGCAAGTTGAAAGCACCCTCTCTGAGTCTGAATCAGAATAACCCCGAAAAGGCGTGCAACACTGCACGCCTTAATCATGCCCGAAAATTCTCATGCGCTGACCGTATTGCGGTATAGTGCATTTAATATGTAATTCGTTTTCAATGCGGGTTTTCAAAGCCGTTGCGGAATCGGTTTCTGCATGGGTTAAAAAGATATGTTTCGGTTTATGCGGAAATTGCTTAAGCCAACTCATGGTTTCATCGGCATCAGAATGGGCTGATAAATTATCAAGTGCCGCCACTTCTGCTTGTATCGTAATGGTTTCACCTAATAACTTAATTTCTTTTTCACCACTTAAAATACGCTGTCCGCGTGTGCCGGCGGCTTGATAGCCTGAAAATAAAATGGTGTTTTTCGGGTCGGTTGCAAAATGTTTAATGTGATGCAAAACACGACCGCCGGTTACCATACCACTTGCAGAAATAATAATCATCGGCGATTTTTTTTCGTCTAAGGCTTGTGATTCTTCCGAGGTTTTAACATACGTTACAGCACGGCACATTTCTTTCACAACACTTTCGCTTAACCGATGTTCATTTGGAAAATGTCTAAAAATATCTGTCGCACTTTCTGCCATAGGGCTGTCTAAATAAACAGGAACATTCGGAATTTTGCCGGCTTGTTTTAAGTCGTAAAGATAATAAAGCAACGATTGCGCGCGACCAACAGCAAACGCGGGAATAATCACCACGCCACCGCGTTCAACGGTTCGATTAATAATATTGGCTAATTCAATACGTGGATGCGTGCTTGGGTGCAATCGATCGCCATAAGTCGCTTCTAACACGAGCACATCCACCTGCTTAGGAATGCTAGGAGGTAACATCACGCTATCATTCGGGCGGCCTAAATCGCCCGAAAACAGGAGCGTTTGCTCGCGATGATGCACACAAACCATAGCCGCGCCAATAATATGCCCAGCATGTAAAAATTCAATAGATGTTTCAGGCGAGATTGCTATTTTCTTTTCAAACGGTTGCGCATGTAATTGTTTCAGTGCTTCCAGTGCATCGTTTAAAGTGTACAGAGGTCTTGCTGGGCGATGCTTGGAATAACCGTGTTTATTCGCGTAATTCGCTTCTTCCTCTTGTAGGTAGCCTGAATCTGGCAGCAACACACTGCACAACTCTTTCGTGCCGGGCGTGCACCAAGCTTCACCACGAAACCCTGACTTGCATAACAAAGGAAAATAACCCGAATGATCAATGTGCGCGTGGGTTAAAATAACGTGGTCTAGTGCATTGGGTTGAATGGGCAGCGGGTTCCAATTACGCAAACGTAATTCTTTTAAGCCTTGGAATAAGCCGCAATCGATAAATATTTTTTGATGGTCGGCCTCTAAGTAGTACTTGGAGCCTGTCACCGTATGCGTTGCCCCCAGAAACGATAATTCCATTCGTAGCCCCTTGATAACCCCATGAAAAAAAACAAATTTATATTACTTAACGATATTGAATTGTACAAAAAATGTACTATACTTTGCTTGAATGGTTGATTAATAAACAACTTTGTAACGTATTGAACAAAGACAAGTTTCTAGTTTAACAAAATTTTTCCTTCGGAGGTATTTAGTATGATTAAAATCCTAGAAACATCGGAACTAAAAAGTGTTGTCGGGGGTGCAGCAGCTGATGAATATCTATTGTTTCCAGTAATCGCAATGACACTCGTTAATGCTGGATCACCAGAACTCATCGGTGATGTCGTACGCAGTATTGTTCAAGGATAACACTTTCGTAACACTAACGCCTCGCGGGCACTACGGTGCCCGCTTTCAATTGATAGACACGATCTGCGATTGAAAGTGTCGATGTACGTTGTGCAATCATTATTTTTGTTTGCTTAACTTGCTTCAAATGATGGTGAATTTTTGCTTGTGATACATTATCTAAGGCACTGGAAGCTTCATCCAACAATAAAATACACGGTGAATGAATTAAAGCACGGGCGATTAATAAACGTTGACGCTCACCAGCAGATAAGGTTAAACCACCGTCTAATAATACTGTGTGTAAACCCATGGGTAATTTTTCAATCATTTCCCGCAGGTTGACTAAATCTAGTATTTCAAGCGCTTTTGCTTCTTCTAAAAAATGACCGTCTGATAAATTATCGAAAATTGTGCCTGCTAATAAAGTATCTTGCTGCAAGACTACGCCGAGTTGTTGCCTTAGTTCTGTTAAATTTAATTGTGAAAGCACTTGCTCATCGTAAAAAATATTTCCGCTGGTGGGTTGAATGAAACCGAGCAATAATCGAATGAGCGTTGATTTTCCAGCACCCGATGCACCTACAATGCCGATACATTCACCAGGTTCAATCGACAAAGAAATATTGTTTAAGATTAAGGGTTGACCTTCATAACCAAAAGAAACGTTTTCAAAACGAATAGCGCCTTTTAAAATAGGCGTGTTTTGTGTTACTTGTGCGTTTTCACAAGATTCATTCAGTAAAGGCTCAATACGTTGCAGCCACGGCATCACCGGTGCCACGCTTAATAGTAACTGGCTTAAAGCAAAAATAGCAGCTGAAAATAAACCGTATGCAGAAAAGAATGCGATAAAAGACCCAAAGGGAATGGGCGGAGAAAATGCAGCAGTCACCCCAAAAATAATTAACGATAAACCAACGGGCACGACACTTTGCCACGTGCTTAAATAAACCGACCATCGATTCAGCGCATTAAAAGATTGCAGGCTTTCCATGAATCGATGCAACCACGCATGGTAAAAACGCGATTCAGCGCCTTCTGTGCGGATACGACTGATATTTTGTAGCATTTGTACGACTAAACTACTCACGTTGGCTCGCTGCGCAAGTAAGTAGGTTTGATAGCGTTTTATAACCGTAAAACAAACGCCGTAAAAACCGAATGTTAACAGCGTAACCAATAATACAATTAAACTTAAACGCCAACTGTAATAAAACATTAAGCCCAAGGGAAAAATAGCAAAGACGACGCTTAATAACCCTTGTATCACTGCACCGCTTAATAATTGTTGCACTTGGTTTAGGGCAAAACTACGTGCCGCTAAATCCCCAATTTCAAATTGGTGAATCACATACACGGGTAAACGCAAAAATCGATCCCAAAGGCCGGCTTGTAAAGTTAATGATAATTTAAACCGAAGCCGCAGCATCAATAAAACTTGTTGATAAAGTAATAATCCACCTAAAACAACAGCAGCAATTAAAAGAACACTCCACTGCCCTAGTAAAAAATATTCGGCATTCGGAATCACTTCGTTAAACAAACGCCCCATGGCGATCGGAACCAGCAAGCTTAATAAACCAATGAACGCTTGCAAGACAAGCATTTTCACGCCGTAAGGTTTGCTAAGTGCTAAGGTGCGCCATAAAAAATCACGCGGGCGCATGCCACGCGTCGGAAGGCTTGGATAAAATTGAATTGCGCGCGGAAGCAGTTTAAACGCGAGTGTTTCTGTTAAAAGAATAGGGTTGTCATGGGTGCCACTATAAACACGATATTGCCCATCAATGCCGGGGATCAATGCGCAAGGTTCGCCGTGCTGATGATAGGCAAGCAGTGGACCATTATCGGTTTTCCACCATTCGCCGCTTAAATTGACACTGCGTAATCGACAATGCCAAGCGTTAGCAATATCTTCTAAACTCACCTCCACTGAACTAAGCGGCGTCACTTTGATATAACTTGCTTCTGCAACTAAGCGCGCGGCATTTAACCAAGGCAAGCTCGTTTGCATGACAATTTTGTCGTCTGTCGATGTCATCATCGCTGTTAAGCTTGAAACTTCTTCATCCGATAAAGGCAACTTATTCACCATCTTTGCTCCGTGCCTCTGCATGGTAAAGGGTTTGATATAAGCCAGGGGTCGCAAGCAAATCACTGGGTTTGCCGTGTTGCACAATCACCCCTTGATCTAGCACAATCACTTCATCGGTTAATTCGACGGTTGCTAAACGGTGTGCAATATTAATGAGGGTAAACGAATAGGTTTTCAGTAATTCAAAAATCGCTTTTTCAGCCGTTGCACTTAACGCAGAGGTGGCTTCATCTAAAATTAAAAGTGCCGGTTTTCTAAGTAATGCACGAACAAGTTCTATACGCTGACGTTCGCCACCACTGAAATTAACGCCGCCTTCTTTTACCACAGCGGATAACCCGCCACGACAATTTAAAGCATTGTCTAAATCAACTTGCTGAAGGAGTGTTTCTATTTCTTGATCAGTGATAGATTGATTCCAATAAGTTAAATTTTCTTTAAGCGACCCTGAGAATAAATAAGTTTCTTGTTCAACTAAGGCAATATTCTTCACGAAGGTTTTTTGATCCCAGTGTTGAATATTTTGATCATCTATCGTGATTTCACCGGCACTGGGTTGATAAAGTCCGGCGATTAATTTCGCAAGTGTTGATTTACCCGAACCCGATAGACCCACAATTGAAACCCGCGACCCTGCTTTAATATTAATATTGTCGATTTGAATAAACGGTTTTTCTAATTTCGCATAGCTGAAACAAACTTGATTGAGAGATAAATCGCCTTTAAATTGTAGGGGTTTTGATAATTGCCGTGCTTCTTCATAGCGACTATCTTCTGGGTATTGCAGTACATCATCAATCCGTGCGAAATCGCCTTTAATGCGTGGCAAGGTTGCTGCAACATCAATTAAACTTTGTAAGGGCGCTTGAATAGACGTAAATAAACTTTGCACGGCGATCAAAGCACCGAGGGTCATTTGCCCGCGCATGACTAATAAACCGCCTATGCCTATCATGAGCGCATTGGCTAAACCAACCAAAGCTTTAGGAATCCATTGCAACCCAACAGCGGCGATAGCTGTATTATGTTGTGCATTTAAAGCATTGGCTTGAATGCCTGCCCAGCGTGTGAAGAAAGCCGCTTCCGCCCCGCGTGATTTGATCGTTTCAATACGGTTTAAACCACTGACTTCCAAACCGAGTAATTGCCCGTTTTTTTGAAGGGCGACGAAAGAGGTATCAGCAATTCGTTTAACCGTAAACCAGAGAAAAACTGTGTTTATTGCTAAAATAATGAGACCGATGAGGCCGAGTGAAATACTGAATAACAGCATCATGGCAACGTAAAAAATAAACATCATCAATTGCATGAAGTGATTGGTAATACCACGCGTTAACCATTCAGCAACACGCTCGTTGGCTGCCACGCGTTCTTGAATGTCGCCGACATAGCGTTGTGTGAAAAAGCTTAAAGGCAGTTGGAGAATATGCCAGGTAAATTGTAATGATGTGACGGCTAAGCGTTGCGTTTGCCACTTCATTAATTGTGATTGTTGTAAGTAAGTGCAAAACCCACGAAAAATAGCGGTTATACCCATGCCGACTAAGAAAGGCGTCATCCACGTTTGTGTTTCACGTACGAGAATATCATCAATAAAAATTAAGCTGAACCCAGGAATTAATAAGCCAGGGACGACAAGCGCAAGGCCTAACCATAAACAAAAATAAAGCGTTTCGCGTGCATGACCGATGCGTCTTAAGAGACTTTCACGCCAATCAATCGCCTCCCCTTGGGGTTTGAATGTTGGGCTGCGTTGAAAAGTTAACACCACGCCTGTAAATAATTCACTGAATTCGTTTTCTGTTAATTCACGGTGACCAATAGCCGGGTCGTTGATGTAATATTTTCCTTGATCTTCGCCTTCAAAGACAACAAAGTGATTAAATCCCCAGAATAAAATAGAAGGCGATTTTAAGGTTAATAAATCAGCGAGGGTGTCAACTTGATATGCTTGCGCCTCTAAACCGAGTGCACGCGCCGCATTCAATAAATGATTGGCTTTGCTTCCATCGCGCGAAACCCCACATAGCTCACGCAAATACGCCAGTGAATAATACGCTTGGTAATAAGCAAGAATACTGCCTAGAGCGGCAGCGCCACATTCTGTTGCTTCCATTTGTAAACACGTGGGTGTAACGTGGCGCGTCATAATTCATCACCGTAAAAAATGTGTCTAAAGAAAGGAATCAGTAAGGTGATGGGCGCTTGTGTTTTAACCGTCATGGAAGCGGTAACTAACATGCCGGGTGTGATGGTTTGGTCAGGGCCTTGGCCGGTGGTCCAATGGTAGCCGCTTGCATTATTCGCATCAGGTTCTATTTGTGCACGCAACATAATCACAGCACCTGATTTTGTGAATTCATCAACTAAATTTTGGTTATGCAAAATAGCAAGCATGCTTTCTTTAGAACTTGGGAATGCCCCTACTTGTGTGGCGCGTGCCGCTAAACTGCCGTATTCCGCACGCTTAATATTCATAGGCGAAACTAAGACTTCTGAGCCCACTTTCACGCGTTGCCCTTGTTGCGCAGGAACGAATAAAACAGCGTCTAAACCTGTGCCTAAGCTTGCAACACTGAGGATAGGTTGGCCTTCTTTCACCGCATCACCCAAACCAACGTGCAGATGTGTAACCACGCCGCTGACGGTTGATTTAACATCGTTCACAGCATTTTTTTGGGCTTCTAAATCAGCTAAATCACGCTCGGCTTGTGACACATTTAAACTTAAGTTGCGTAATTGTGTTTCATAATCTTGACGGAATTTATCAAGATCGAGCTTGTCTTGAATTAAGCTTGCATTGAGTTGGTCTATTTTAGTTTTGACGGCATAATAATCGTTGTAAGAACTCATTAATTGTTCTTTGTTGACAAGACCGCGTGCTGCCATGTCTTGTTTACGTTTTAATAAGTCTTCAACTTGTGCTAAGTGCGTTTGTTCAGCCGCTAAGGTTGTTTTATTGATAGTGGTTTGTGATTCGTAAGCCGTGGTGCGGTCAGCTAAATCTTTAGCTGCGGTCGCTTTTAATTGGTTTTGTTGTGCTTGTAAATCGGCGAGATATTTTTTAGCGGTAATAATTTTATTGGTGACATCTTGGTTATCGAGTGCGGCGATAATATCGCCTGTTTTGATATTATCACCCACGGCCACTTTAATGGCGCTGACACGCCCAAACCCTGCGGGCATAATCACGTCTTGGATGGTACCCTTGGTGGAAAGTAAAATGCCTTGCCCATCCACACGGGTGGGTATGCTGCCAAAGCAGGCAAAAAGTATAAAAACACCTAAAAAACCGTAAATCGCATAGAGCATTACCCAGTGTTTTAAGGTGGTAATGCGCATTAAATTGGTTAATTCTTCTTGCGAAATAATGGTCTTTTTTGCTTCTTTACGAAACTGAATGTCAGACACGCCGGCATCTCCTTTGCCTTAAGCCTAAATACGGTTTCAAACAGCATAGCATCATCTTATTATATGCGCTATGCTATCTGTTATTTCAATTTTTCAGTAAGGACACCTTAATGCAATATACGGCAAAAACAGCTTGGCAGCGTGGCGATGTTGCCTTTACAGCTAAAACCTATGATCGCACCCACACCGTTGCCTTTGGTGGCGGCACTAACATCCAGGCAAGCAGCGCGCCTGAGTTTTTGGGTAAAGCTGAATTGGTTAACCCTGAAGAATTATTCACCGCGTCTTTAGCCAGTTGTTTTATGTTAACGTTTTTATATATCGCCGCCATGAGCAATATTTCGATTGATCGCTATGAAGCAGAAGCCGTTGGCACCTTGGCGAAAAATGAAGAAGGCAAAATGGCAATGACGGAAGTCGTCATTAAACCACGCATTACCTACACAGACCGAAACGTGCCCTCGACTGAGGCCTTACAAACTTTATTCAAAAAAGCGCAT
The DNA here is from genome assembly GCA_965653045.1 of uncultured Gammaproteobacteria bacterium. Classification (GTDB taxonomy): domain Bacteria; phylum Pseudomonadota; class Gammaproteobacteria; order DSM-16500; family DSM-16500; genus Aquicella. The sequence goes on along the minus strand of CBFGYM010000007.1, from coordinate 55,576 downwards.
GATTCGTGTTTTATTTCATGCTCAGTCAAAACAAAAGTTAACATAGAAGGATAAGTTATGGGCATTGTTCATACCATTATGACCACCGTCGGTGGCACTATCTCTGAGAAACATTCCGCTCATTATGCTAATGAAAGTGATGCAAAAGACGCATTCACATTCTACAAACATGCGTTTAACGCAACTGAACAGCCTGCCTCAAACCACGCTTTCCCGAAAAGCACTGTCTTGTTTTTCAAACAAGCAATTGGGTCGGTCAAAGACGAAAACACAAAGACCGAAAAGGAAGTGATCATCACACGCGGCATCCTCGACCACCCCCGCATCAACCTCAAATAACCCTCACCCACCCGGCTCGCTCCGAGTCGGGTGGGGCTAGAAAGCAAGATAACTGATTTAAAAAATTGATTAGAAGATATTCGATGACAAATCAGCCATCTTTCATGCAAGCAGAAATGCTGATAAACGTGACGATGCAGCATTATTTGCCCTTGTTCAATCATAGAACAAACCCTCTTGGACAATTTATTCATGCTCTCAATAGGTTAGGTGTTTTTTTGGCTGTTAAGGCTGTGTTAAGGTAGGGTTGATATAATCGCTGATTTATGACATAACAAATTAAAATTATTAGGGGTGGGGAAAATGCCAGAACAAGCTAATAGTATTGAAATGAAGCCGTTATTGACTGATTTAACGTCAAATCAGACAAAAGAAGATATTTTAAATAAAATGCGTGATATTGAAAACCTTATCCCTAAGATAATGGGTCAAAACACACAGCTTGATAGCGACTTAAAAGCTAAGCTACTTGATTTAACGAATAATCTTTCAAGACAAATTGCTGATCATGGTTTTAAGCACCCTGATTCTACATTAAAAGACTGGCAGCTGCATCTTGAGTTACGCGCTGGCGACCTACTGAAAGCGCTTGATGATCTACATGGCACCCTTCAAACACTGGCCGAAACGCCTGAGAAACCTGAAATACATTATGCGACCTTAGAAAAAAACTTAGAGAATCTTTCTGAGGCATGCTCTTATCGTGTTAATAATAATTTTATACGAAAACAACGAAATCAAGCGATTGCATTTGGTATCACTTCTGCCGTATTAGGTGTGCTAATCATTGGCACGATTATCACCGTCACCGTCATGTTTGGCGCGCCAGTCACTCTCCTTGCAGTCCACGTCTTTGAGATACTCTTGGCATTTGTTGCCTCCGCCGTTGTCGCCAGCTTGTCCTATGTATTCATAACTGCTGCAATGAAAGTGTTCTCTCCAATCACAAAAAATAAATCCAATGGCGAACCTATATCGCTTAATGAGCTTAAACAAAGAAAGATTCCCAACCAAGCCCTATCAGAATTTTTTACTGAAGCACGTGATCTGGTGAAATCTAAGAGTAAGCATTTAGAATCTTATTATGACAAAAATAGTGAAAATAACATTATTGCCACGATTGAAAAAGATAAACGCAATAAAGTTGACCTTATCAGCAATGAATTGAATATAACAGCAACAGCGATTATTGCTTTAAATAACATGATCAAAAAAAGAGAAAATTTTCTATCAGGCAAAAAAGACCGTATTCCTACGCTAATCCAAGCGATTAATGACGAATTACAAACAAGAGGCTACGCTCAAAAACCTGTTACTGAAAACACCTTAACCCTTGGGCTTTTACAAAAATTTGTAGGCGATGGGCTATTGAAAGCTTCGTCTAATCTCATTGAAATAAGAACGTACATTGAAGACAAAAATGAACTAAACAATATGCGCTACGCACATGATCGTCTAGCACACAAACAAGAATTATTGACTCAAAAACTTAATTCATTGAATGATGCAAACTACGCTCAAAATAAATTTGACAAAAAGAAAACCAAAGACGCTGGCGGATTTGAAGCGAAAACTGTTACACGTTTCAATGGACGGTTGGAAAAAAATGCCTATCGTGTTGATGCAGTTCGCATTCAAAACTTTACCGGCTATCTTTTCACACCCTATTCCAAATCTGTCACCCGAGAATTAGCAAAAGCCACCGATGTTAGCGCAGAACACAGAACCGCCGCGCTGGAAACAATTAATGGCGTGCAACCAGAAACCTCCGCCACCACAAAAAAACCCGTGCGTAAAACGATGAATTAGTCGTATTACGTGGCTGAGAATTAAAATTAAATCCGGAGTGTAATGATGCCGATGATTGAGACATTAGACGTTAACGCTGTTAATACAGATATTATTAATCAAATCGAAGAAATTCAAGCGGCGATTACAACGAATATCAATTTACAGCACGATAATGCGATGAAGGTATATTTATTGGCGCTGTTAAAAACTGCGCATGAGCAAATAACGAAGCACGGATTTAAACACCCTAACCGCGATGATGGATACAGTGATTATAAAGGGTTTACATTAAAAAACCCTCAGGGTTTATCCGCTGCATTAACCCAATTACACCAGGCTGTTTTAAAATTTGGGAATCAATCGACAGCAACCCCGGGCGTCACCGCTTCTGAAAACCCTTACGAAGCTTTACGTGACGGTATTGCGGCTCTTGAACAAGGTTTTAGTTATCACGCAACGCCTGAATATTTGAGAAAGAAAAAACTGAAATTTGTATTCGGTTCAATTGCACTATCACTTTTCCTGCTTGGTGTGGCTGCTGGTGCCGTTGCGCTGTGTGTGTTCTTTATCCCTGCGGCAATGCTTATTACTTCGTTCACATTTAGCCTCCTAGCCGGATTTGGGCTTTTAGTTGTGGGAAGCTTGGGCGTTGCTTCACTTAGTATTCCCCCAATGACTATAGCCGGCTTTGTGTCAGACTTTAAAAAACTTAAAACGAAAGTATCGCCCAATAATGCCATATCGCGTAACCTATCTCACCTTAAAAACCTCGTTAGCAAGGATGCAGCGATCACCAAACAATATAATGATACAAGTGACGACATTATCCGTGCGATACGAGCGAATCGTGACCACAAATCTGACTTAATTGTTGCTGAAATAAACTCGACAAAAGAGGATATTTCAATGCTAACAACATCAATTAACACACTATTAAACACACTGAATGATAAAGAAGATGAATTATGTCAAGCGCTAACAAGAATCAATAATGAGCTTAATCGCATTCAATATACGGGTGAGCGCTTGATGGTTTATTTTGGAAAAAACGCTCATTCAGCAGATGAATTACAACTGATTGAATCACAACTAAATCAGTTACTACGCGAAAAAACACTAGATACAAGAGAAAACACCACACTTACCCAAGCTGTTTTCAGCGCATCACATTTGCTAGCTGAACACAATTTAATTCCTATTATGCGCAGTACGCGTACGCTGCTGGAACGAAAAGGTCGCCTCTTAAATGAAAAACATCGTTCATTATTAAGCTCAACTTATGAAACAGATAAACTTGATAAGTACCGGAGAACACGAAAAACAGACGCCTTTGAGAAAAACAAAAATCGTTTTAACGAACGCTTATTAAATAACAATTCCACTAAACGTGCTGATGCGTTTAAAATAAAAGATAATACTTACTTTATCTTTACACAACACTCAAAATCAGTGACAAACGCATTACATAAATTAGCCGTTGAAAACGAGCAAATCACACCCGATTTCTTAGCAACACGATTACAAGGTAAGAAAACACGCTCGTAAAACCGTCTCCAACACGCCCGGCCGCATGAAAGCGTCCGGGTTACAACCGCTAAAGTCGCCTTTAATATTCTGTTAACATTACTATTGTATAATAGTAACTCATTATAAATATATGAATATACAAATGTTTTCTCATGCAAAAAAGCGAAGGTTACAGCCTGCCGAGGTGTTTGCTGCCGCGGAGGGCATGCTTTTGTCTTTCGGATATGCACATCTACAGCGCGTTAACGATGATGCAGGTGAGCCGCTTGGGCTTGTGTTTGAAAAAAACGGCGAGCGTGTTGTTTTATATTACCCAGGCAAAGATAATAAAAAATCCACCACCATTGAAAACACAGCACGTCCTTTAGCCTCGATTTACAACGAGCTTCACAATAGACTCAAACCACTCACGCTAGAAAATGCGCTTGAAGTGTTTTTCGTTTGTGAAAGCAATATGCATAGTAAACACTATGTTTTAGCTATCAAAAAGAACGATCATATTTCACTTTATGATTCTCTCAGCAATGTTCGCCCTTATGCCTTGGGTGACTTTATGTTGATTTTCGCGAATAAACCGACGCTCAAAACACACTACGCAGGTGCGCAAAAAGATAATAATTCCTGCGGTGTTTTTGCATTAACAACACTCGCGTTAATTTTAAATAAAAAAGAAATTGCACTCAAAAGATTAAATTTAGATGAGGCCTATCAAATCATGGGGGCGCACTACCAACGCGCTACCGGTGAAGCACCCAGCTTCATCACACCACTGCCGAAGAAAGCAAAACCAAGCTTAACTGGTTACCCCAAATATCTTCTTATTGGCGCAGTGATTGGGTTAGCACTGGCCGGTCTTTGCGTTGCACTTGCTTTTGCATGGCCGCTGGTTTTACCCGCGATTGGCTGGTTAGGCGTTGGGTTAATTTGCGGCGGTGCCTTTGGGCTAAGCACTGGCATTGCTTATGTCAGCAAATTTATTAACAACCGCCTATCTGCACCCACAACACAAAACCTTGACGTAGAAGACGATATCGATAGCTGGAATTTTTGCTCGCCGCTGACTCAGTCACAAGATAAAGATCACAACACAACCAAACGCCTCTTTAAAAAAATGCAGGCAGAAACGGGCAAAACCATCACCCCCGGCGGCAATGAAACACCGCCTGAAGAGGCTGTTACTCACGCTAACCTATTGAATAATGAAGTTTATTCTCAACCATCGCCCGTGTCGAAACCCAGCACTAGAAACTTAAGTTTTTCTTAATATAACGGTGTTACAATCACGCACTTAAACGTATTAAAACATCAAAGGTAAGTATCATGCCAAAAAATACAGTAACGATAACAATTCAAACGAATAATCGAGAAAATGTCCTTGCGAAAATTGAAGCGCTTAAAGCAACCGTGGCTGAGCACATGGTGCTCGAGCGTGATCTTGAATTAAAAAATCAGTTGGAGGCGTTGTTAAACATTGCTTTGAAAAACATCGATGAGCATGGTTTTTCGCATCCTAACAGTCAGCACAAAAACAGCCAGTACCGTGGGTTTGAGTTAAACCCCAATGAATTATCCGACGCGTTAGATGACGTAGAAAAATCCATTAAAAAATTTAACGCTGAGTGTAATACAACGCCGAGTGGCGATGACACACAAGAAAATCATTATTCGGCATTAAAGAATAATCTTACCGCGCTTCAAAAAAGCTTCAATTATCGTGTTACGCCTGACTATTTAAAAAGTAAAAAACGTAAAGATTATCTCACTCTTGCTTTTGCAGTTGCAATGCTTGTTGCTTCTGTTGCTGCTGCGACGACTGTGTTGGTGTTGTTTGCGCCCGCTGCTTTTCCACTAATCACAACAATCGGATTTGCGTCACTACATTCTATCGGCCCCGTCTTAGGTTGTCTCATATTAGGCGCTCTCGATCTAATGGCGCTCGCCAGTATTCCACTAGCTATTATTAGCACTCTCACCGGCCACAAAACGCTTGCAAATAAAATTTCGCCTAATGCTGCTATTGATACGCAATTAAAAGATTCTGGCATATTAAAGCTTGTTGAGGAAAATGCCAGCAAACAAATTAGTTATCAGAATAACGGGACGATGACATTGTTTCACGATTATGTTAAAAGAAATGCAGAAAATAAAGCTCATTTAATAGAAGCAGAAATAAACTCGACAAAGAGTAAAATTGAAGCTTACACGCGAAAAATTACATCGCTAAATACGTATATTACCAATAATGCTGATACCTTTAAAGAAATATTATTAAAACTCAATACTGAACTTGATCGTATTGGATATGCTGTTGATAAACGTTTTCCAATGTCGCTCGATCATTTAAATGATTCCATCAACACCACTGAGACGCTTTTAAGTGAGTTGGCGGCGAATAATACCTTAGACTTGATCAATAATCCTGCACTTAATGAGGTTCATATTACAGCTGTTGAGTTTGTAGAGCGATTTTATACTCTTGCTGAGTCGAAAAACGATCAAGCCTTACTCACGCAGAAAAATGAAGCGCTGAAAATTAAGTTAGCGCAGTTACGTAGTGAACCATACGCAGCTCGAAAATGCGAAGCGTATCAAAAAGAGGGTAGAGTTGATATTAAAGAGAAAGATAACAATCGTTTTGCTGATAGACGTATTCAGGGTGATGAGATCGGCCGGTTTACACTTTATTCAAAGAAAGTGAATCAACAATTACATCAATTGGCGGTAGATCGAAATCAAATTCGCCCTGAAGATTTCGTGCTCGAACCGGTGAAACTTAAAAAGTAACACCCGTCCGCTGCTCCCGGCCGACTATAACGCGTCCGGGCTGCGCAGCGTGCAATTTTTTTCGAGAGTTAATGGGTTCTTTATCACTTAACAAAAACCCTTTCATCTGCTAGACTCCTCTCGCGCTACTCATAACGACAGCGCAAATGGAATACAAACAACTTTAAAGGAGTCTACCATGACAATTCATTCCGTCACTGTTGTAAAAAAATCAGGTGAAGAATCTAAATTATCAGCTAAAAACTCAGACAGCTTCGAAACACAACAAGAAGCTATAGCACATTTCGAAAAAATCAAAGAAAAATACAACGCCAAAAATCGGACTGCTGAAATGCAAGCCGGCTCCTCATTAGGCAGTGCAACGCTTTTTCAAAAAGCCGTTGGAACATGCAAACATAAAAAATCAGTTAAAATTACACGAACTGAACTTCAAGGCAGCGATAAAGGTTGCGAGCGTTCAATCAGTCCAAGACCCGGTAATTAATTTTTAAAAGCTTTTAGGGTTGGCGGATTACGCGGCGAAAAACACGCCGCTAATCGCGCGCCCTACCCATCTTTCGAGTGCATCTAATAACGCAAACTACGGACGGTCGTCGACGGCTTTGAAGTCGGGGACGAGGTGTGAACGTTCCAGGCCGAGCATAATGGTAAGGCTGCCGGCGACGTAGATAGAAGAATAAGTACCCACGACAATACCAATCATCAAGGCCAAGGCGAACCCGTGCAACAATGCACCGCCCATCACGAATAGCGCAACCACCACAACCAAAGTAAGCATCGACGTCATAATGGTACGCGACAGTGTTTGGTTAATCGCTTGATTCATCACTTCCAAAGGCGTGCCTTTACGCATTTTACGGAAATTTTCACGCACACGGTCGAAAATAACAATTGTGTCATTTAAAGAATAACCAATGACTGTCAACACCGCTGCTAAGGCAATTAAATTAAACTCAATACGAAAGAACGAAAACACACCCAAAATAATAATCGGGTCGTGCACCAACGCAATCGTAGAACCGACAGCAAAACGTCTATCAAACCGAATCGCGATGTAAATCATGGTACCCAACAAGGCGACCAAAATTGCAATCACCCCTTTACTCGCCATCTCCTGCCCAACCTGCGGACCAATATAACTCACTTGGTCCACCTTCGCGCCTGGTAAAGCCGCAATCACTTGATTCACCACTTCCGCCTGCGCCGCTTGCCCTTCGCCTTTCGGCACTAAGCTAATTAACACATCACGCGAGGTACCGTAGCTAATGACAACAGCCTCATCAAAACCAATTTTAGATAATTGTTCGTGAATTGCCGTCGGATTAGCCTCATCCGGAAACGTTAATTGAATTTGCGTGCCACCGGTAAAATCTAAGCCCCAATTTAACCCGTAAACCGCCAAACTCAACAAAGACAAAACCATTAACACCAACGATAATAACGCAGCCCATTTACGCTGCGCCATAAAATCAATTTTAGTATTCTGTTTGAAAAATTCCATAGCGGTTATATCCCAATTGAAATTCGTTTAACTTGTTGACGACCGTACATTAAATTCACAATCGCACGCGTGCCCATCATTGCCGTAAACATCGATGTGATTAAACCAATGGTCACGGTAATTGCAATGCCCTTAATCACCCCTGACCCTAAACTAAATAAAATCATCATCACAATTAAGGTGGTGATATTCGCATCAAGAATGGTCACAAACGCACGCTCATACCCCGCGTGTATACTCGCTTGCACACCCGCACCGCGCCGTAATTCTTCACGAATACGCTCAAAAATAAGTACGTTCGCATCAACGGCCATCCCCAGTGTCAACACAATACCCGCAATACCCGGTAAAGTCAGCGTTGCGCCTAACAATGATAATAACGCAACAATTAACACCAAATTCATCACCAAGGCCAAGTCAGCTAATAAGCCCATCACGCCGTAATACACGGCCATAAACAACACAGCTAGTGCCAAGCCAACTTCAACCGACATCACACCCATGTGAATATTTTGCTGACCCAATGAAGGGCCGACTTGTCGCTCTTCAATAATCGTCACCGACGCCGGCAAAGCACCGGCTCTGAGTAACAAAGCCAAGGTGCGTGCTTCTTCTGCACTGCCTAAGCCTGTAATTTGGAAATTATTTCCCAAAGCACTTTGAATGGTCGCAATACTAATAATTTTGCGAACCGTATCGTAGGTAATCGTTTGTTTACCATCAGCACCTATTTTCGGTGTTGATTTCACTTCAATGTAAAGTACTGCCATGGGCTTACCAATATTTTCAGCCGTGGTTTTCGTGAATAAACTATCGCCTGTTCCACCCAAGCGCACTTGTACATTGGGTCTGCCATCATCCCCAAAAGCGGATGTTGCCGCCACAATCGAAGAACCCCGTAAAATCACTTGGTTTTTCAACATCACGGGCTGACCGTTGTAAAGATAACTACGGGAACCCGCATCTAAATCAGACTCACCATCTGTTGTTGCATTGCCTGTGTCTAACAGGTGGAATTCAAGCGTTGCGGTTTTTCCTAAAATATTTTTGGCTTCTGCCGTATCTTGCACGCCAGGCAAATCAACAGACACACGACTGTCACCCTGCTGCTGCACAATGGCTTCAGACACCCCAAGTTCATTCACGCGATTTCTCAGCGTATTCATCGCTTGCTCAAGAATATCTTTTTTAATTTGAAATAAAGCTGGCTGAGACAAAGTGCCGATTAAACGATAGTTTTTCTGATCATCGCTTTTCGCCCACAAAAACTCATTATAATGTTGAGACACAAAAGACAAGGCTTTATCTTCTTCCGCAGCATCACGGAATAACAAAATTAACTGATTGTTTTCGCCGCGTTGCACCCCTGAATAGCGAATACGTTCATCACGCAATGACTGACCAATGCCGCGCGTATCACCTTCAATACGTTGTTTTACCACCGAATCAATATCGACTTGCAACAAGAAATGCACGCCGCCGCGCAAATCAAGGCCGAGCTTCATGGGGTTGGCTCCCAAACGCTGCATCCACGCAGGGGTTGCCGGTGATAAATTCAAGGCCACCAAGGCATTATCGCCTAACGCTTTTTGCAAAATATCTTTGGCTTTGAGTTGATCGTCGGTGGAATAAAACCGAACTAAGACACGTTGATTTTCAAAGCGGCTATCACGCACACGGATGCCAGAGGCTTCCAATAATTGTACTGTCGCCTTCACCGTGGTTTCATCAACCGCCGTGGTGCTGGTTCCCATAATTTGAACCGCCGGATATTCTCCGTAAATATTCGGCAGTGCATAAATAAAAGCAAACACCAACACCGCAACAATGACAATATATTTCCACGCAGGGTATCGATTCATGATAGCTGCCATACAACATTCCTTATTCGAGAGATTTCAAAGTACCTTTTGGTAACACGCTAGTCACTGATGAGCGCTGCATCACGACTTCAACATTGTTTGCAATTGCTAATGTTAAATACGTATCAGACATTTTCACAATACGGCCTAATAACCCGCCAGCCATCATCACTTCATCACCTTTCGCAAGCGAGCCTAACATTCGACGTTGTTCACGGTCACGCTTGTTTTGCGGGCGCCAAATGGCAAAATACATAAACAAGAAAAATACTGCAAACATTAAGACAAACGACAGGCTGCTTTGTTGCGGTGCAGCAGCGGGGGTATCGGCATAAGCCGCAGGAATCACACTCGATAAAATTTCATTTAACATTTTTCACCTCTCTTTTTCATTAATTTAGCTTGCTCTCGCAATCCACATCGCATCACCGTAACTATAAAAACGATATTGGCGTTCAACCGCTTCTTGATACGCTTTCATTAAGCGTTCATAGCCGCCAAACGCACACACTAACATCATTAAGGTTGAACCGGGTAAGTGTAAATTGGTAATTAAAACATCGGCGCAGCGGAAAGTATAACCGGGATAAATAAAAATACTGGTTTCACCCTCGTAAGACGCGATCTCACCGCCTTGGCAGGCGGTTTCTAAGGCACGCAAACTGGTAGTGCCCACTGCAATCACGCGGCCACCACGCGTTTTAACTTGCTGAATGTGGTCGCATAAAGCTTGCGAGACTTGCAAATATTCTGGGTGCATTTCGTGTTGTTTAATATCATCAACACGCACAGGCGCAAACGTGCCGGCGCCGATATGCAAGGTTAAATAATCCATTTCGACGCCTTTAGCACGCAAGGCATTTAATAAATCTTCATCAAAATGCAAACCAGCGGTAGGCGCTGCCACCGACCCTTTGTGTTTCGCATAAACGGTTTGATATCGTTCTTTATCACTTTCATCCGGTTCGCGCTGCATGTAAGGCGGCAGCGGAATTTTACCGATGGCTTCAATCACTTCCAAAATGTGTTGATCGTCTGTTGTATATTTTAATTCGTAAAAACGCGAAGACCGATTCACCACTTCTAATTGCACACTGTTTGCAAAGGTTAATACATCGCCAATGCGCGCCGGCTTGCTTGAACGTAACTGACCGAGCACGCGCTGTTTATCAATAATGCGCTCGACTAATAATTCCACCTGGCCGCCAGTGACCTTCTGGCCGTGTAGGCGCGCAGGAATCACGCGGGTATCGTTAAACACGAGTAAATCGCCGGGTTGAATGAGATCTAACACATGGTCAAATTGCGCATGCACCGGAAATACATCGCCGGCTTTTAAGCACATTAAACGACTCTCCGTCCGGCGTGATAAAGGATAACGCGCAATCAGCGCATCGGGTAAATCAAAGCTAAAATCAGACAACCGCATGCATTAACCCACAGAAATTCGGCAAAGGTCGATTAACGCGCTCGGCAACACGCCTAAAACCAAAGCGGCAATACCGTTCACACTAATAGCAACTAACATATCTTTAGAAATACGAATGGGCGCTGTGTGAGCGTCTTCGGGTTCTTGGAAATACATTAACATTACGACACGTAAATAATAATAAGCGCCAATTAACGCAAATATTAACGCTAACACGGCAAGCCAAGTTAAATGCGCTTGCACTAACGATTCTAATAAACCTAATTTGGCAAAGAAGCCCACTGTCGGCGGTACACCGGCCATCGAGAATAAAAATAAAAGCATCATAAAGGCAAGCCATGGGTTACGTGCGTTTAAACCGCGATATTGCACCAAGTCTTCAAACTCGCTGCCGGAATTGCTTAATATCGCAATCACCGCGAAAGCCCCGGCTGCCACTAACACATACATGGCGATATAAAACATTGCCGCAGAATAACCATTGGTTGAATAAGGGCCTGCTAATACGCCCAATAAAGCATAACCAATATGTGCAATCGAAGAATACGCTAACATCCGCTTTAAATTCGTTTGTGCGATTGCAAGAATGTTCCCCGTCATCATCGAGAGAATGGAAACAGCAATTAAAATATGCGACCAATCTAGGGTATAGCCTTGCATCGCTTCTGCTAATAAGCGAACGGTAATTGCAAAGGCTGCAATTTTCGGCGCGCTCGCAATAAACAAGGTGGTTGGCGTTGCAGCCCCTTGATAAACGTCAGGCACCCACATATGAAAAGGTACGGCACCAAATTTAAAGAGTAAGCCCGCCATCATGAAAACCAAGGCGACTAAAGGCACAATTGAGTCGTGCTGTTGCAAGACCCGACCAATCACCATTAAATCAAGGCTGCCGGTTAACCCGTAAAGCAATGACATACCGTATAGCAAGATGCCAGAAGCTAGCGCACCTAATACAAAATATTTCATCGCGGCTTCGGCAGAATTTGGTAAATTTTTATTTAAAGCCACCATCGCATATAAAGGCAGTGATAATAATTCTAAACCTAAATAAATAGAGAGTAAGCTGCCGCCTGAAACCATCACGGTCATACCAATCACGGCGAATAAACCTAAAATGGGGCTGTCTTGACTATCGTCTTGACGTGCGTTTGCATAAGCCCGTGCGTAGGCAAAGGCAAAAATGCTGTAACCGAAAATAAAGAGTTTTGATAAGGTTGCTAAACGGTCTAACACATAATGTCCATCAAACGCTAACACGCGACCGTTTGTTAGCGTAAATTGCGGCAGCGTCAAACAAAACGCTAATATTAACGTTATTTGCGTTAAATAATAGGTATAACGCTTTAAATGTGCCGGCAAAAATACATCAACGAGTAACACCGTGCAAACTGCGCAGAGTAAAAACACTTCCGGCAGTGCAATCCACAATGATTGTATTGACAAATCCATCATAGGCCTCAATCAGTTAAACATAAAATGCCGCAACGGCATTCGCTGCGTAGTGTGTTGGAATGCTTTGTAATAACAAATGACCAATCGTCACGCGCATGGCTTGCACCATCGGTTCAGGATATAAACCGAGCGCAAACACGCCCACGGTCAAAAGCACGTAATTAATTAATTCAGCGCCGCTAATGTCTTTAAACGCCGCAACGTGATCATTCGCAATCGGACCGTAAAAAATACGCTTCACCATCCACAAGGTGTAACACGCACTTAAAATTAAAGTCATTGAGGCAAACAAGGCCACCAAAAAGTGCGATTGAAAAGCGCTCATGATAATCATGAATTCACCCACAAACCCAGCTGTGCCCGGCAATCCCACATTCGACATTGCAAATAACACAAAGAAAGCTGCAAACATCGGCATGGTGTTCGCCACCCCGCCGTAATCTTTAATTAAACGGCTGTGATTATAAAAGCGATCGGCCAACATACCCACACCCAAGAACATCGCACCCGATCCAAACGCGTGTGCCACCATTTGAATGACTGCGCCTTCTAAACTCATGTACGCATCTTGCAGCGACCCTAAGTCTTGCACAATGTCATACACCATAAAACACCCTAAGGTAGCAAAACCCATGTGTGCGATAGATGAATACGCAATTAATTTTTTCATGTCTGATTGCACAATCGCAATCATGCCAATGTAGATAACCGCAATTAACGATAAAACCACCATCGTCCATGCCATCGCAGCACAAGCATTCGGTGCAATCGGCATACTAAAACGTAAGAACCCATAAATACCTAATTTTAACATCAATGCCGCTAGCACAACTGAGCCCCCAGCAGGCGCTTCTGTATGCGCATCAGGCAACCACGTATGCACCGGCCACATGGGCACTTTCACTGCAAACGCTAATAAGAAGGCTGCAAACAGCCACTCTTCCGTGTGTAAGGGCAAAGGCAGTCCGTAGTAACGCTGAATATAGAAACTACCCGTGACGTTATACAAATAAATCAGGGCGACCAACATCAAAATAGAACCCAAGAAGGTAAATAGGAAGAACTTGATCGAAGCATAAGAACGATTCGCGCTCCCCCACATCCCGATGGATAAGTACATGGGAATCAACATCCCTTCCCAGAAGACGTAAAACAAGATTGCATCGGTTGCACAAAACACGCCGATAATCATGCCTTGTATCACTAAAAACGCCGCCATATATTGCGAAACGCGCGTTTTAATCGAGTGACAACCCGCAATCACTACTAATAAACCGGTGAAATTTGTTAAAGCCACCATAATTAACGAAATGCCGTCAATGCCAAGCGCGTAGTGAATTTGATACGCTCGTATCCACAAATGATCTTCCACAAATTGCATGTCGTAACTAGATGGATCAAACGCTAACCATAATGGTATTGTTAAAGCCAAGTTTAACAGGGTAAACACCACAGCGATGGTTCGCGCAGTTTTAGCTTGTTTATCACCACCTGTGAACAATACCAAGACAGCGCCCAATAAAGGCAGCCAAATTAATAAGGTTAACAGAGGAATATGTTGCATCATCATCTAAAACCCCCTCCACGACCACACCAGTAAGCAAACCATGCCTACAATCATCACAAACGCATATTGATAAATAAACCCTGTTTGGAAACGTCGGCTGACATTTGCAACCCAACGCACAAAACGCCCCGAGCCGTTAACAAAAAACCCGTCAATCCACTTCACATCACCCACATCGTAAAACGCATGTGCGGTTTCTTGTGTCCCTTTGACAAAAAAGCGTTGGTTAAAAGCATCAAACCCAAACTTATTCACTAAAATATAATAAATAAGTGAGAAACGATGCGTCATCCACGTCGCCCAGGCGGGTCTGAAGGCGGTGAATAACCAAGCCGTGACGATGCCGCTGATTGCTAACCAGAATGTAACCGTTGTACCCGCCTCTAAAGCCATTTGAGCCACACCAGGAAACTCAGTGGATAATTTCAATAAAACGTTATGATCGGGCAGTACGAAAATAGAATCGCCCAATAAACTATTCGGAGAAAAGATCATCGGTTTCACCAACACTTCACCAGCTAAGAAGCTTGGAATCGCTAATAGCACTAACGGTGCCCACACCACCCAACCACTTTCTTTAATATGCGATTGTGTATGCGCATCCATTCTTGGTTTCGTGTGGAAAGTCATGAATAAAGCGCGGAATGTATAAAGCGGTGTCACAAACGCACCTGCTAACACACACCAATAAGCGTAATGCGCACCTGGCAAAGTCGATAAATGCACGGCTTCAATAATAATGTCTTTCGAATAAAAACCAGAAAAGGGCGGAATAGCGCATAACGCTAAAGAACCGACCATAAACGTAATGTAAGTAATCGGTAAATAACGCGCAAGGCCACCCATTTTACGCATGTCTTGTTCGTGGTGCATCGCAATGATGACAGAACCCGCGGCCAAGAATAATAAAGCTTTAAAGAAAGCATGCGTAATTAAATGAAAAATTGCAGCATTATAAGCGGAGGCACCCAAAGCAACCGCCATATAGCCTAATTGTGACAAGGTCGAATACGCAATCACGCGTTTAATATCGTTTTGCGTAATCGCTAATAAGCCCATGAAAAAGGCTGTTGTGCCGCCAATAATTAAAATAAAACTTAAAATAGACGGTGCATACTCAAACAAAGGCGATAGGCGCGCCACCATATAAATACCGGCGGTGACCATCGTTGCTGCGTGAATTAAGGCTGAAATAGGGGTAGGACCTTCCATCGATTCTGGCAGCCATACGTGCAAAGGCACTTGTGCTGATTTTCCCATCGCACCAATAAACAATAAACAACATACCGCTGAAATTAAAGGCACCGTATACGAGCCAATTAGAGGCAATTGTTGATCTAACATCATCGGCACTTGATGAAACACTTCTTGATAATTCAAGGTACCAAATACGGTTAAAATACCGCCGGTTCCTAAAATAAACCCAACATCACCCACACGGTTTACAATAAAGGCTTTTAACCCCCCAGTGGTTGCTGCATCTCGTTTGAACCAAAAACCAATTAATAAATACGAGACTAAGCCCACGCCTTCCCAACCAAAAAACAACAACATAAAGTTATTGGCGAGCACGAGCATCAGCATCGCAAACGTAAATAAAGACACATAAGCAAAAAATCGGGTATAGCCTGGGTCGTCTTGCATATAACCAATGGTATAAATGTGTACCATCAATGACACGAATAACACCACAAAACACATAGAAGCGCTTAAGCGGTCAACTAAAAACGCAACATCAAAGTGCATCATCCCCGCGGTTGCCCACGTATAGAAGGTGCCTTCAACGGCTGGATGTCCTTGCACCACCACTTGGTTGAATAACACGGCTGATAACACAAACGATAAACCAACCGCTGCAATCACAATGCGATGTGTTAAGACGTTGCCCAGTTTATGCCCCAGCAAACCAGCAACTAACGCACCAGCCAGCGGCAAGAGCGCCATCAGTAATGCCATTTGAATGAGAGGATTATCCACGTTATTACCCTTTTAATGCGTCTAAGTCTTGAACTTCAATCGTTCCACGCTTGCGATATAAGACCACTAAAATCGCAAGGCCTATGGCTGCTTCTGCGGCGGCCACGGTTAAAATGAAAAACACAAACACTTCGCCGAAGGCATTGTTTAAAAATGCTGAAAATGCAACGAAGTTTGTGTTAACCGCTAATAAAATTAATTCAACAGACATTAACATCACAATTAAGTTTTTGCGATTCATTAAAATACCTGCAATGCCCAACCCAAACAGCAAAGCAGCTAACATTAAACACTGCGTTAAATTAATCATGTCGCATTATCCTGTGAATTAGCGGGTTTAGACGGCGGCATTTTCACCAGTTTTAAACGATCTTCCGGACGTACCGATACTTGTTTATCGATGTTTTGACGTCGACCGCGCAGCGGCGTTCGATGCGTTAAGCTAATGGCAGCAACCATTGCCGACAATAAAATCACGCCTGAGACTTCAAACGGATACACAAAATGACCGAATAAGCTTGTGCCTAAGACTTTTAAGTTACTGTAATCCGCAGGCACCGCACTTAAATCAGGGTAGTTTAAGGCACCAAAGGTTTTTGCGCCGAGTGCAATAAACATTAACCCCACAAATAACACTAAAATAATGGCAGCAAACGGCCAGTAGCGCACAAAGCCTGCGCTTTTTTGTTCTCTATCAATGTTGAGCATCATCACGACGAATAAGAATAAGGTCATGACAGCGCCAACATAAACCAATAACAACACTAAAGATAAAAATTCAGCGTGCAATAACATCCAGATGCCAGACATCGCAAAGAAGGTGACCACCAACGATAAAACGCTGCGCACCGGGTTTTGCGCGCTCACCACCGCAACTGCTGAAGCTGCCGCCATGAAAGCAAACACATAAAAGACCACTTGAATTAAGCTCATTTACACATCCTCTAACGATAAGGCTGATCAGCTTGACGATCTTTCGCAATTTGCGTTTCGTATTGATCGCCAATGGCCAATAATTTTTCTTTCGTCATAATGTTTTCACCGCGTTCTTCAAAATGATAATCGTGCATGTTCGTTAACACGATAGAATCAACCGGGCAGGCTTCTTCACATAAACCGCAGTAAATACATTTGAATAAATCGATGTCGTAGCGTGTGGTTCGACGCGAACCATCTTCACGCGGTTCAGCATCAATCGTAATGGCTAATGCCGGACAGACTGCTTCACATAATTTACACGCAATGCAGCGCTCTTCGCCGTTAGGGTAACGACGCAAAGCATGCAAGCCACGAAAACGCGGTGACACCGGTGTTTTTTCTTCCGGATATTGAATTGTAAACTTCTTTTTGAAAAAGTAACGACCCGTCACACGCATGCCTTTTAGCATATCGATTAACGAAAACGCTTGTAATAACTGTTTAATTCGCCGCCACATAGTCATCTCACTCTATCCTGCAAACCAAGGAGCCACGTGACATTGCACAGCCACTGCAATGAGAATCACCCAAACGAGTGTCACGGGAATAAAAACTTTCCAACCCAAACGCATGATTTGGTCGTATCGATAACGCGGAAAGGTGGCACGGAACCACAAGAAACAATAAAGAAAGAAAGCCATTTTCACAAACAGCCAAACAAAACCAGGTACCCAGGCAACCCATTGTTGCAGGGCAGGAAGCCCTTGGAAAGGAGATGCCCAACCGCCTAAGAATAACAAGGCAATTAAGGTTGAAATTAAAACCATGTTCGCATATTCGGCAAAAAAGAATAAGGCGAAGGTGACGCCAGAATATTCAACGTGGAAACCCGCAACAATTTCAGATTCGCCTTCTGCAACGTCAAAGGGTAAGCGGTTAGTTTCAGCCACGCCAGAAATCCAATAAACAATAAATAAGGGAAATAAAGGCCAAACATACCAGTGCCAAATACTACCGTTTTGCGCTGCAACGATGTCTTGAAAATTTAAAGACCCCGCTGCCATCATCACGCCAATTAATGCAAAACCCATTGCAATTTCATAAGAAATGGCTTGTGCTGCGGCACGCATCGCACCAAACATTGCGTATTTAGAATTTGAAGCCCAACCGGCAATTAAAATACCGTAAACGCCTAAAGACGAAATCGCTAAGGTATAAAGCAAACCGGCGTTAATATTGGCAAGTACCACGCCTTTATCAAAGGGAATGACTGCCCAACCAATCATGGCTGTGCCAAAGCTAATCATCGGTGCCACAATGAATAAATAGCGGTTAGACGCTGTTGGCACAATAATTTCTTTGCTTAATAATTTCAGCATATCAGCAAGCGGTTGTAACAAACCGCCAGGGCCCACGCGATTAGGCCCTAAACGCACGTGCATATAACCAATCACTTTTCGTTCAAGATAAGTTAAGTAAAGCACCACGACAACCAAGCCGAGAATAATGCCGATAATCTTCGCAAGTGTTATGACTAAAAATATGAGGCTTTCCATCATCGTTACGCCTTTTCCAAATGAATGGCATCAAATAAACCACCTAAACCCACAGTGGCTGAAATTGCACCGGCTGCCCAGACGGCGCCTTTAGCAACACGATCATCCGCATGCGCAATCATGATGGCATTCGCATGGTCTTGATGCACGCGCACACGGTCGCCACTTTGCAAGGCATAAGCCTTCAAGGTATCAGGGTGTATTCTTAATTCACCCACATCGCCTTCCATCGCCGCTTGGGCATCTTGTAGCGGATGGGCACGACGCAAAATACTGTCTTGCGCATAAATAGGTATTTCACCGACACGGCTCAGTGCCGTTGCGGCTTTTTTCGCTTCATAGGTATCAGCGTGGTATACCATGACTTGATCTTGACGTGCAGCAGCCAACGCGCGCACTTCATCACGCACTTGTTCAGCGCTGTCGTATTCAAAACCATTCAGTGATAAGAAATGCCCCAGCACACGCAATACTTTCCATGCGGGTCTTGCTTCGCCAACCGGCGCTGCCACCCCTTGAAACGATTGCCAGTGACCAAACACATTCACAAACGTGCCCGCCGTTTCAGCAAAAGAAGCAATAGGCAGAATCACATCCGCGTGGGCTTCTAACGTCGGGTTACGATACATCGATAATGCGACAACCATGTGCGCTTGTTTTAAAGCTTCAATGGTAACAGCTGCATTCGCCGTATCAAATTCAGGCTCAACATTTAATAATACATAGGCTTTACGGGGTTGATGTAACATTTCAGCAGCCGACATGCCTGGATGATTCAACACACGGCCGTGGGCATCACGATGCGGAACCATGCCCGCCAACCACGCGCCGGCACTATTCGCGCCGTCTGTCATCACACCAAATACTGCACCTGAAACTTCTGCAATGCGTTTTGCCAAAGCACGAATTTTCGCTGCTTCTGGGTGATGGTTCGCTAAGGCACCGACAATAATCACGCCTTTTTGACGCGTTAACCATTCAGCCGCGAGTGGGTGTGTTTGATCTTTCGACTCAAGCGCTTTTAATAAGGCTTCTAAAGTGACTGTCATCTCGTGCGGTGCCACAATTGATTTTGCTTTCACTGCAAAGTTAAAGCGATAATCCATCGGGTTCACTGCCAGCACTACGCCGCCTTTTGCAATCAGTTTACGTAAGCGTAAAGCAGCGACAGGTTGTTCTTTTTGCAAATTCGACCCAATTAATAACACACCGTCACACACCATTAATTGTGCGAGGTTAATCGGCATGCCGGGAAATGCGCTGACTTTCGCTTGATCGCGCGTATCAACTTCACGCAAACGATGATCAATATGTGAAACGCCCATCTCGCGCATTAATTTTTGTAATAAATAAAATTCTTCAACGGTGGAATTCGGTGAAGCAAGCGCACCCATTTTATCAATACCAGAGGCTTGCACCACGGATTGCAACCCGCGTGATGCTGCATCTAAGGCCTGCTCCCAGCTGACCGCTCTTAATTCCCCATTCACACGCATCTGGGGTGTGGTTAAACGGTCGGTATGTTGCAAGCCGGTGTAACCAAAACGATCACGATCAGAAATCCAGGTTTCATTCACGTCGTTGTTTTCACGTGCGACAACACGCATCATTTCACCCGTGCGTGTATGTAAATTTAAAGCAGACCCTAAGCAGTCGTGGGGGCTGACACCCTGGGCTTGTTGTAATTCCCAAGCCCGTGCCGTAAACCGATAGGGTTTCGACGTTAATGCGCCGACTGGGCATAAATCAATGATGTTGCCAGAAACTTCTGATTTCATGGCGTGCTGAACGAAGGTGCTAATTTCAGTATGTTCACCGCGAAAAGTGGCGCCTAATTCACGCATACCCGCAATTTCATCGCCAAAGCGTACGCAGCGTGTGCAATGAATACAGCGCGTCATTTCTGTTTGAATGAGCGAGCCTAGATCTTGATCTTCAACCGAGCGTTTACATTCATCAAAATGGGAATGACTTGCACCGTAACCCATCGATAAATCTTGTAATTCACATTCACCGCCTTGATCGCAGATAGGGCAATCAAGCGGGTGATTAATTAATAAAAATTGCATCACCGCCCGTTGAGCTTCTAGTGTTTTCGGTGATTTGGTAAAAACTTTCATGCCTGGCATCACCGGCGTTGCGCACGCAGGCAAGGCTTTAGGAGATTTTTCTACCTCCACTAAACACATGCGGCAGTTGGCAGCTATGGATAAATGCTTGTGATAGCAAAAACGCGGAATGTAAATGCCGGCATCATCAGCGACTTGAATCACCATCTGATTCGGTTGCGCCGTCAGCTTTTTTCCATCAATTTCAATTTCTATCTCGGCCATGATTGCCTCTCACTCATCAAATCAGTTATCGGGTTTCAGGCAAACAGCATCCGTGTTCAACGTGATACACGAATTCGTCGTAAAAATGTTTCAAACATCCGCCAACCGGCCACGCAGCCGCTTCACCGAATGCGCAAATGGTTCTGCCTTCAATATTTTTTGCAGCAACGCGCAGGGTTTCAATATCTTCCATCGTACCCTGGCCTGCTTCAATTTTGCTAACTAAGCGATATAACCACCCTGTGCCTTCACGGCAAGGCGTGCATTGTCCGCAAGATTCTTCCATATAAAACTTTGAAAGCCGCGCTAACATTTTCACAATACACGTGGTTTCATCAATCACAATGACCGCGCCTGAGCCTAACCCCGACCCTGCTTTTTGAATGGAATCGTAGTCCATGTCAATTTGCATCATTGTCTCTGCGGGTAAAATAGGCATGGAAGAACCGCCCGGAATCACCGCTTTCAAACGGCGTCCTTCACGCATGCCGCCGGCTAAGGCTAATAAATCTTTAAACGGTGTGCCTAAAGGAATTTCATAATTTCCAGGTTTATTAATTTGACCCGTCACCGAGAAAATTTTGCAGCCGCCATTATTGGGCTTGCCTAAATTTAAAAACCATTCCGCGCCTTTTTCTAAGATAACAGGCACCGAGGCATAAGTTTCAGTGTTATTAATGGTGGTCGGTTTACCGTATAAACCGCGTGCGGCTGGAAAAGGCGGTTTAAAACGCGGTAAACCGCGCTTACCTTCTAATGATTCCATTAATGCAGTTTCTTCACCGCAAATATAAGCGCCTGCCCCTAAATGTGAGTGCAGTTCAAAATCAAACCCGGAGCCTAAAATATTCTTACCCAAAAACCCCGCTGCGCGCGCTTCTTCTAAGGCTGCTTGAAACCGTTCATACGGTTCCCAATATTCTCCGCGAATATAGTTGTAGCCGACGCTTGCGCCCATCGCGTACGCGCCCAAAATCATGCCTTCAATCACTTGGTGTGGGTTGTAGCGTAGAATGTCACGGTCTTTACACGTGCCCGGTTCACCTTCATCAGAGTTACACAAAATATATTTCTGACCCGGCAAATCGCGTTTGATAAAACTCCATTTCATACCGGTTGAAAAGCCAGCGCCACCCCGACCTCGCAAGGCTGATGCTTTAACGGCTTCAACCACGGCTTCCGGTGCCACATTTTCAGTTAACACACGTTTTAATTGGGCATAACCGCCAACACTCATATACGTGTCTAAAGACCACGAGCGGTCGAGGTGCAAGGTGCGAAAACACACAGCATTCATCATCATGCGAACGGCCTCATTTTGTCAGGGATGCTAACAACGCATCCATTTTATCGGTGGTCAAGTGCTCGTGATACGTCTGACCAATTTGACACACAGGCGCATTCACACACGCCCCCAAACATTCCACTTCTTTCAACGTCACGCGACCATCGGCCGTTGTTTCATTGAAATTCACCCCTAAGGTTTTCTTTAAATGCTCTACAATTTTTTCAGCACCGTTTAACATACAAGAAACATTGGTGCACACTTGTACCAAATGTTTACCGACTTTGCTCAAGTTATACATCGTATAAAAACTAGCAACTTCGTAAACAGCAATGGGTGGCATGTTTAAATGATCCGCCACGGCATTCATTAACGGCAAGGTTAAATATCCGTCGTTTTCTGCTTGCACGTAACGCAGTGCTTCAAATACGCCTGAGCGTTTTTGTTCCGGTGGATAGCGTAAAATCCACTGATCAATATGTTTTTTCGCGGCTTCGGAAAGCATTTCACCTGTGTTCATCGATCAATCTCACCAAAAACAATGTCTAAACTCGATAATACGGAAACGACGTCCGCAATCATGTGCCCTTGCACTAATTCGTTTAAGCCTGCTAAATGTGGGAACCCTGCCACACGCACTTTCATGCGATACGGTTTGTTCGCACCATCTGACACCAAATACACCCCAAACTCACCTTTCGGATGCTCAACAGCAGCATAAGCCTCGCCTTGCGGTACGCTGTAACCTTCCGTCATGTTTTTGAAATGATGAATCATGGCTTCCATGCTGATTTTCATGACATCGCGTTTGGGCGGTGCAATTTTATAATCATCCATCATCACAGGGCCCGGATTTTTTCTGAGCCAATCAATGCACTGACGAATAATGTTGTTAGATTGGCGCATTTCAGCCACACGCACTAAATAACGATCGTAGCAGTCACCGTTAGTACCGACCGGAATATCGAAATCAAGTTTGTCGTAAACTGCATAAGGTTGTTTTTTACGTAAATCCCACGCGACGCCGGAGCCACGCAACATCGGACCTGTAAAACCTAAAGCGATTGCGCGTTCAGCGGTAATAATGCCGATATCAACTGTGCGTTGTTTCCAAATGCGGTTATTGGTCAGCAGCGATTCATACTCATCCACACAACCTGGAAAGCGGTTGGTAAAATCTTCAATAAAATCGAGGAGTGACCCTTCGCGTTTTTCATTCAAGGCTGCAATTTCTTTTGCACTTTGCCATTTAGAGGCTTGGAATTTTGGCATTTGATCAGGCAAGTCACGATACACACCTCCCGGGCGATAATACGTTGCGTGCATACGTGCACCCGACACCGCCTCATAACAATCGAGCAAATCTTCACGCTCACGGAAGCAATATAAGAAAGTTGCCATCCCGCCATTATCAAGGCTATGCGCACCCAACCATAATAAATGATTTAAAATGCGGGTAATTTCATCAAACATCACACGAATATATTGTGCGCGTACCGGCGGTGCAATGCCGAGTAATTTTTCAATCGCCAAGACATAACCGTGTTCATTACACATCATTGAAACGTAATCAAGTCTGTCCATGTAACCAATGTTTTGATTAAACGGTTTGCTTTCGGCTAATTTTTCAGTGGCGCGATGCAACAACCCAATGTGTGGGTCAGCCCTGACGATGGTTTCACCATCAACTTCCAAAATTAAACGTAACACCCCGTGCGCAGCCGGATGTTGAGGGCCAAAGTTGAAAACATAATTACGAAATTCTGGCGCAACGTTAGCGATTTCCATTGTTACCCCCCGTTGCGGTTGGAATGTCTGCGTATCGGTTATCGTGACGTATTACTTTCGGTTCTAAAACACGCGGCGTAATACTGACAGGTTCATAAACCACGGCCTTTTGTGCCGCATCGTAGCGCGCTTCAACACGACCGATCAGTGGAAAGTCTTTACGGAATGGGTGCCCCACAAAGCCGTAGTCGGTTAAGATACGACGTAAATCTGGGTGGCCTTTAAAGAAGATACCGAATAAGTCAAAAACTTCCCGCTCATACCAATTTGCCGCTGGCCAAATATCGATAACAGAATCAATTAATAGTTCTTGTTCAGGCGCCAAACCAACACGTAAACGCACACGATGGTTGTGTTGAATGGAAAGTAAGTGATAAACCACAAAAAATCGTTCTGATGGTGCTTCTGCTTCACGCTGATTTAAGGCTGTCACACCGCGACCAAAGCCAGTACGCGTCGTTGATTGCGTTTGCCAATCGTCCAAACCAAAATGTAAGTAATCAACCGCAGTGACATCAATTAACATATCAAATTGAAACGCAGGTTCATCACGCAATAGACGACAAACCGCCACTAAAGATGCTGGTTTCAGTGTTAATGTTATTTCATTGTTCGCAACGACGCTGGTGATTAAATAATCTGCGCAACGCGTCGACAGCTCTGAAGCGAGTAAAGCAATCTCGGTCATGACTTTTCCCTTAACGTTCTATCGTCGTTGTGCGTTGAATTTTGTTTTGTAGCTGAATCACGCCGTACATGAGCGCTTCGGCCGTTGGCGGACACCCAGGCACGTAAACATCCACGGGTACAATGCGGTCGCAACCGCGCACGACAGAATAAGAATAATGGTAATAACCACCGCCGTTCGCGCAAGAACCCATGGAAATAACCCAACGCGGTTCAGACATTTGATCGTAAACTTTACGCAGCGCCGGTGCCATTTTATTGCAAAGGGTACCCGCCACAATCATTAAGTCAGACTGACGCGGACTGGGACGAAAAATAACGCCGAAGCGGTCTAAGTCGTAGCGTGCTGCGGCAGAGTGCATCATTTCAACGGCGCAACAGGCCAAGCCGAAAGACATGGGCCACAAAGAACCAGAACGCGCCCAATTAAAAATAGATTCGACCGAGGTTACATAAAACCCTGGCTTCATAAGGTCTGTTATTCCCATTCTAAAGCCCCCTTCTTCCACTCATACACAAAACCAACGGTCAATAAGCCGAGGAACACCCCCATCACGATTAAACCGCTCCAGCCGAATTGTCGGAAGACAACAGACCAAGGCACCAAAAAAGCGGTTTCTAAATCGAAGATGATGAATAAAATCGCAACGAGATAATAGCGAACATCAAAGGGGGCGCGGGAATCAGAGAAAGGATCAAATCCGCATTCGTACGTTGATAATTTTTCAGGATTGGGTCGGCGCGGCCCTAATAAATAGCCCAATGTCGGCGCGATAAGCCCGACCACCACCCCAATCACCATAAAAATGAGCACAGGTAAGTAATTCTGCAGCAAAGGAACGCTCTCCTTTTAATCACACCAAAACGAAAACGGTGACATCAGTCACCGCTTTGTTATTTTTAATGCCGACGGACGGACTCGAACCGTCACAGCTTGCGCCACTACCACCTCAAAGTAGCGTGTCTACCAATTCCACCACGTCGGCATGTAACCTAAAAACTATTGCTTCTCTCCCGGCGTTAACGGAATGCTATCCGTTAAGGGTTTTGCCGGCGCTTGTACGGCAGTTGATGCCGGCAGCGTAATAACACGGTCTTGCTTATAAGCCCGCATCGCTAAATTATTCAAGGCAAGGCTGGTGATAAAAAATACAGCGCCAAACCCCATGGTCAATTTAAACAAAAATGAATTCGAGCCGCGGCTACCAAACACCGTTGACGATGCCCCGCTGCCGAAGGCAGCGCCCATGGTCGCGCCTTTACCCTGCTGCACCAACACGAGTGCAATAATGCACACAGCAGCGAGTACGTGAATCAGCATAATAATTTGAAACATTATCAACACCTGCTTAACAATTATCACTTGTTGCAGTGGCTCGCGCTGCTGCACAAATGGCTAGAAAACTATCAACCTCTAATGAGGCACCGCCAATTAAACCGCCGTCAATATCGGGTTCGGCTAATAATGCAACAGCATTATCTGGCTTCATACTTCCGCCGTACAGTATACGAATTGCAGCGCCAAGATCAACCTGATTTTTCACAATTATTTGACGAATAGTCGCATGAACCGCTTGCGCTTGCGCAGGCGTTGCGGTCAAACCCGTGCCAATGGCCCAGACTGGTTCATAAGCGATCACTGCGTTTGCAAAAGCGGCAATACCGGCTTCTGCCATGACCGCTTCTAATTGTGCCGCAATCACACGTTCTGTTTGGCCTGCTTCACGTTCAGCCCGGGTTTCACCCACGCATAAAATGGGGGTTAAGCCGGCCGCTTGCGCTGCAATAAATTTAGCAGACACCTGCCCAAAATCATCACCGAGTAACGCCCGACGCTCTGAATGCCCCACTAACACATATTGGCAGCCAAGGTCTTTCAACATACGGCCGGAAACTTCACCCGTGAAAGCCCCTTGATCACCAGGATATAAATTTTGTGCGCCTAACCTAACATAATTACTTAAATGCGATTGTACTGTGCTTAAATAAACCAAAGGAGGGAGAACAACAATATCAACATCGGGTAAAACAGCTGCGCCTTGGCTAACCCCATCCGCCAAATGAATAACGCTGGTTAAAGAACCATTCATTTTCCAATTTCCGGCAATAAGCGGTTTGCGCATGAGAACACCTTCAATTAATCAAGCTGAGGTGCTGATTGTATTGAAGATTTCCGTCATGCGCAATCAAATTACCGTTTTAAGGACTTCTTTGGCTGCTTTGTTGCTTTTGCTGTTTATCGTTAAGATCATTCACCTTGTTGGTGATGTCTTCAAATTTCTTCTTCGTGTCTTTCATTTTAGCATCTGGCGCCAACTCACCGAACACTTTTGTTTTCAAAGATCCCATATCGGTAAAGCGTTTTTGGAGCTCTCCTTTCCGCGTATTATCTGCTTCTTTTGTTGCGTTGTCTGGCGCGGGCTTGGCAGGATCGTATTTAGTGCCGTCTCGACTAAACTCAACTTCTAAAGCATCTAAGCCTTTACCCAGTTTTTCAGATTCTTTTTCAATCGCTGAAATTAAGGTATCACGACGCTCAGTCACTTTCTCAACGCCTTCTAGTGCTTCTGCCAATTTCTCTTCGGCACCTGCTTCACCATTTTGGACTTTGGTTTCATACTCGTCAATTAAACGTTTATAATGATCCACCTCTGCATCTAATTCACTATAAAGCGAATCGAGTGATTTTAAGCGTGACTCCATTTTATCAAGCGCGCCACTCAAGCCCGCTAAGCGTTCAGCACCAAATTTTTCTTCGCCTTTTTCATTTCTATAAAAACGATTCAAATCAAAGTCGGGTTCTTTCGATAAAGCATCTTGTTGACGACCATAAGATAAAATACGTCCGCCGCTTGATTGTTGATGCTGCGCATTTAATTGTTGTACATACCCCAAATAATCTTGTTGGCCATATTTCGCGCTGAATAAACGCCTTTTGGTTTCAACCGGCAACATCCCAATCAACTCTTGCGCATTCGCGCCTAGCTGAATACCAAATTTTGAATTGTTTGCCACTTCAAGAATCGCATTTAAACGATCAATATCGTATGCGCTCGGTTTGGGTCTAGAGATATGCGGTAAGTCCACGTTAAAAGAACCTTCCCCTTGTGCTGTTGCCAAGGCCGCCATAGATGCCCAAGTTTGCTCTTTAAAATCTTTTAAAAATTGGCTTTTATCTTTAAGGTAATCCACCATACTGAGATGTGGACGCGGATAAACCTTGCCGTCTTGAATTAATAAACTAAAACGCGCGTTGCCTTTTTTATCGCGATACGCTTCATTGTGCGGCGTTGCGCTAAATACATAAACGCCGTCGGGTAATAATTTGGTACGTGAAGCCATCGTGGTTAACACTGAAGCGCTGGGGTCATCGGGAACCTCCGGCTCCTCAGTCGGACCATCTAAGCGTTTTAAAATAGTGCCGTATTTTTGTCTAAAATACGATGCATAACTGGCATGTATCGCATCTAAACGATCTTGCTCTTCTTTAGAAATTTTCGGCTTTTGTTTTTCTTTTTCTCCACCGTTTTCTGTTCTACCTGCACCCATGGTTCACCTCGTTTGTTATTCAGGGCCGCCACCAATTAACGGACGCGCAATGGCTTGTGTTTCATAAACGCGTACATCAACAGAGCTAGCCTGATAATTAATAATTTCAACCGTGCGCCCAAATTTATCAGCCAAATGCTGAAACTCAACCCAAGCGGCGCGTGCGTATTTTTCAAACCCAACAATTTCAACCACCCAATTACGCTCGTAAGCTTCTTTTGCTAACGCACGGGCAGCTTTCAAACCATCTTCTAAGGTTCGATCATACGAAAATAAATCTTTAGGAGCTGCGACCAAACAAGAACCGCGGTCGTAAACCACAAAATGTTCTGTGACACCCGTTAAGGTGAGCGGCACTTTATCGCCGGGGGCTTCTAAGTTAAACGCATCGTAAATACTAATATTGCCCCAGCGTTCTAATAAATAATAAATATCGAGCGGGGTAATTGCGCGGTCGATGAGCGCTTTAAATTCGGGTTTTGTGGCATTGCTACCGAGTGCTTCCCACACTTGACGCTTCATGTCATCAAGTTCTTCAGCCGTTCCTGCTGCAATGAAAGCGGGTTTAATGGTTAAACTGAAAATGGTTTCGGCCGTGCCGGCTTCATTGACTGCGATGACTCTAATTTCATAATCGCCTTCGGTGCGTTTTGGCGGAATACCGGTGAATTCACCTTGCACGGTACAAATTAAACCATCGGGTAGCGGGCTGCCGTCGGTTAATTCAGCTGCATAAGAAACCGTTTCAGGATCCGTGCCACCCAAATAATCGGTTAACGCTAATGGCCCAAACGCCGCACCCACATTAATGACTTGCGCCGGAATGGGTTTAAAAACAATCGGAGCATCCATATAAGCTCACCTTTCAACAAGTTAGACTCTTTCACCAGAGTATAACAAACACTAGCTTAAAAATAGGTTAAGAGTCTCTGTAAAAACCTCAAATTTCTGATATTTTGATCAAATTTTCGCCTAAACTGCTGTTCTTGCGATAGGACAACCCCCGCAACGCGCCCCACAAGGCGATTCACACCCTGCAATCACATCAATGTCACCCAATCGAGCTGCCGCACGTGCCCGATGGGCGTAGGCGCGCATCAAGAAAATGACCGTTAAAAACAAGGTGATCATTAAACTAATCCAGACAATGGATGAAGCGGGATGCCGGAAAAAAGTCGCCGCTTGGTAAAAAACAACCGCTGTCGCGTAAGCAACGCCTGTCATCCACAAAGCTGAGAAAACCGCCCAGCCGCGATGTAGTTCTCGCAACATTGCAGCCATGGTTGAAACACAAGGGAAATAAAGCAACACAAATAACAAGTAAGCAAATGCCCCAGCCTGACCATCAAAACGCGCAGCCATCTGCCCGTAAACACCTTGGCTTAATTCCGTCGTCGGCGCTTTTGCCCAAATTGGGTTAAACACTGCTTGTTTTAAAGCGACAAAATTCTCAGGAATAGAAGTGAGCGCCAATTTAAGCTGCCCCCAGAAATCAAATGTATTCGCTGTAGCATGCCCTATTTGCGCAAGCTGGGCATATAAAGTATTTAAGCTGCCAACCACCACTTCTTTCGCAAGCACCCCTGTGAATAAACCGACTGTCGCTGGCCAATTATTTTCATGTATCCCCATAGGAGCGAAAAACGGCGTTAACGCTTGGCCAATGAAAGAAAGCAAAGAATGCGAGTCGGCATCACCAACGTTAATAGTGCCATCAAGATTAAACGCATTCAGGGCTCCAATGAGCACACAAATAGGCACAATTAAACGACCGGCTCTGATCACAAACCCTTGCAAACGCTGCCATGCGTGAATAAACAATGTGCGCAAGTGGGGCCAATGATAAGGCGGCAGCTCCATCACTAAAGGTGCCGGCTCGCCTTTTAAAACTGTTCGTCTTAGTAAAAAGCCGGTCAAAACAGCCATCCCAATGCCAACCAGGTATAAAGCAAAGACAATGTTTTGTCCGCCGCTTGGAAAAAAGGCAGCCGTGAACACCGCAAAAATAGCAAGGCGTGCACCGCAAGACATAAACGGTGCCATCATAATGGTTAAGATGCGGTCGCGCTTATTTTCAAGGGTTCTTGCGCCCATTACCGCGGGGACATTACAGCCAAAACCGACAATCATCGGCACAAATGCCTTACCAGAAAGGCCTAAAGCACGCATAAGCCGATCCACCACAAAAGCAGCTCTTGCCATGTACCCCGAATCTTCTAGCATGGCTAAGAATAAAAACATTGCGCCAATCACGGGAATAAAAGTGATCGTTGTATTAATGCCTTTCCCTAAACCATCGGCCAACAACACGGTTAACCACGTTGGGCTACCCCATTGCGTTAACACGTGGGTCATGCCATCGACAAAAATGGTTTGGCTGCTGATATCAAAAAAATCTTGGAAAGCGCCGCCGACATTAATGGCGAAGAAAAATAAAACGTACATCACGGCGAAAAAAATAGGCAAGCCTAAAAAACGGTTTAAGACGATGCGATCAATGCGCGTTGTCCACGAAGGGCGGGTTTTTGTTTTTGTGATTGCTGCTTCGAGTAAGTGGGTAATAAACGCATAACGCGTGCTTGCGACGTTCACATCGGCTTGTGCCGGCAGTGCCGCGGTTTGAATGTCAGCCGAGGCGTGTTCGTAGGCAATCGCATCCCCCTCAAGGAAGTGCACCGCTTGCCAAGCGTGTTGGAAATGCGGGCTGAGCGTTTGCAACGTTGTTTGAATATCGCTTGGGTAAGCTAAGGTTAAAGGCGTTTGTGGCGCAATGCCGTTCAGAATGGCTTGTTTTAAAGCAGCAAGGCCTTTGCCTTTTTTATCAGTGATTGCAAAAACGGGGCAGCCCAGCGTGTTGGCAAGTATTTCAGTATCAATACTGATGCCGCGTGCCTTGGCAACGTCCATCATATTCAACACTAATAAAACCGGAATGCCCATTTCACGCATTTGCAGGGTTAAATAAAGGTGACGCTCTAGGTTGCTGGCATCGACGATATTTAAAACGAAGGCCGCTTCGTTGCTTAGCATAAATTGGACGGCAATGCGCTCATCAATGCCGGCGCCGATGGACGCTTGGGTAAGCGAGTAAGTGCCGGGGAGGTCGACCACCTCAACTGTAGTACCTGCTTCCGTGAAATAACCGCGTTTACGCTCAACAGTCACGCCTGGCCAGTTGCCAACGCGTTGGCTTGCGCCGGTGAGCGCGTTAAAGAGTGTGGTTTTACCCCCGTTGGGGTTGCCGGCTAAGGCAATGGTTTTAGCAGCCGGTTGAGGGTTTTCTGTTTGTTCGCAGCAACTAGTCATGCGTGTAACTCGTTGAAAGTTGGAGGAGGTCTGCTTCTTGTTTTCGGAGGCTTAATGAAAAGCCACGGACGGTGATTTCGACGGGGTCACCAAGCGGGGCGATACGTGAAACGGTGAATTCTGTACCTGGCAATAGACCCATGGCAATGAGTTTATGACGATATACCGGGTGCCCGGCGGCTAATTGCTCAATTTTGGCACGCTGCCCACTTTTTAACTCACTGAATTTCATTTAAAATTCCCCGTTTTTACGCTTGGCACAGTATCTCGCTTTGCGGGGGACTTGTCAATATAGATGAGAATGATTCTTATTAACGTTACTCACCGCTATTGCTTTTACCCCCCACTCGACTAAGCTTAGGTATAAACCTGAAAAAAATCGGTTTTTCTTAAGTTTAAGTTAACTTTTGAGTGGTATATTGGCGCTAAGAAACTAAAAATAACTGATTGAGGGGTGGGATATGGGTTCATCAAGAAAAGGTTCAGGCAGTGACGACGCCGGTCAAAGCAGTGAAAATAGCAGCCTGATAAATGCCGCATTAAAAGAACACGAAAGCGATGGCTCTCCAAAAAGGCCTGAACGCGAATCACGCTTGACACGCAGTACTTCGCGTGAAGAAGTTGCTATACCCGGAGTAGATGAACCGAAAAGTTTACGTGCAAAGCGATCAGGCGCAGCCCCAAGTGGTGGCGCCCCCAACATCGTACCGCCTGCTTCGCCTAACCCTGTTCCTGCTGCTCCTGACCCCGCTCGTAATGCACTACTAGCAAACAGACCCGAGCTAGCAGCATTCCTTCAAAAATATAATGCACTCAACTTCATAAACGCGCCAAAATCCCTCTTATCGATGGTGAATGAAAATAAAATTCGTCAACAACTGACCAAAATAACAGGCGTTTCTTTCGATAAAGATAAAGCCACCCCTGAAGACAACCTAGCACTGAGTGCCATTCGTAATGAAGCAATGCGAGTCAATGCTTGTAATTTATTCGATCTATTCGCCGGCCTTTCAGAAGATGATTTTAAATTCTTCACGAAACAACTTGCTAGCAGTAAAACGCAAAGAACTTATCGCGACGAACACAACGCCATGATGATGGCTAACAAGCAACTTCAAGAAGACCTCAAATTGCTTGAAAAAAAATCGGCGCTTGCAAATACCTTAATGCGTCAATCCTACGATGCCATTTACGCAATCGATAAAGAAGCCGCTGCTGAAAAGCTTGCAAAAATTCAAGCAACCGCTTATGCCCTTGCGGAAAAATTAATTGTCTTAGAAGCGAACTGTAAATTAAGAGAAGAACTTTATCATTCTGAAAATAGCAAAAATAAAATGAAAACCCATATCGAATCGATTGGCTATTTATTGAGTCAATTGGAAGATGTGCATACTAATGTTAAGGCCGCTAAAAGTGCTGCGATGATTGAAAAATCAAAAACGCATACAACACATCAAGGTGTCTCCGCAAAACGTTACAGAACCATTGAAGAAGCACAAAAAGCTGCCAATGCAAAAACAGACTCGCATATTGGTGGTTTAAGCGCCGGCTATCAAGCAGATAAAATTGTTGATTATAAAAATAAGGCTGAACGTGAACGCATTAACGCACAACGCCAATTTGATGTCATCAAACGTCAAATTAAATTAAGCGATGATCAGTCGCTTGATGCTGCATCCATTCAATATCAAACCGGTGATGATGCTCACCCGGGTTATCGTCAAGACTCTATCATGAGCGATGAAGTCAGAGAAACCATGGGCGCGCGCGAAGGCTTTCCGCCCAATCGCATTCCCGGCAAACACGTCATGGAATGGGCGATTCAAGAAATCACCGACTTCCATCAGCAAATTGATAAAGGCAAAGACACACCGACCATTTTCATTCACGCAGACGGTTATCACCCTAACCAAGTTGAAGCCATGATTCTTGTGTGTATGGCAAGAAACTTAAAACACAGCGTCATGAACGGAAACCCGGTTAAAGTGAAAGAAAAAGACTTACAAAAACGCCTAGAAAAAGCAAAAGCCCACCCCGAGTACGGCGTAAAACTAAAATCCGCCGCTGAATTAGCCGCAACAGTCGAGCAAGTCACAACCCCAAGCTTAGGTCGTAACTTACGCAACCAGTAAGCTTATTCCACCCTCAAACGAAGCGTAGGGCGGATTAGACAAACGCGTTTTTTGCGTTTGGCGTAATCCGCCATCATTGAAAGCTTTTAAAAATTTTAAAAAACAACCACAAACCCTGCTTTGTGACCTGGGTTGTCGCAAATTAAGATTTAACAGTCAACCACGCCACAATTTCATTACGAAGGTTCGCAAGTTGGCCGTGAAAAAAATGCGTCGCCTCAGGGAATTTTATGATAGTAGGGGGAGGTAATCGGCTTTCAGCCCACGCGTAAACATCTTCGGCAGAAACAACTTCGTCTTTATCCCCTTGCAATAATAACCAATCACACAAAATAGGCGGAATGGTATTCATCGGAAAATTTTGCACGGGTGGTGCGACAGTAATGAGTTTTTTAACGGGAATTTCAGACGCAGCAACGCTTGCAATATACGCGCCAAATGAAAACCCACCCAACCACAACGGATGCTGCCCGTATTCTTGCTGCATCCACGCTATCACCGCGTATAAATCCTCTAATTCACCACGGCCGTGATCAAACTCACCTTGACTCTCCCCCACCCCGCGAAATTGAAACCGTATGGTGTTCACCCCCTGACTCTGAAACGTTTTCACTAAGGTCGTCACCACTTTATTGTGCATAGTGCCGCCAAACAAAGGATGCGGATGACACACAATCCCCCATGCCGGCGCATTGGTTTCAGCAGCCGAAACTGCCACCTCCAACTTCCCCGCAGGCCCTTGAATAATGCGCGTGACTTCGTGCTCTGTTAAGGTGGTGAACATAACGCTTCTATTCCTCAAAAAATACTAAACGAGTACCGCGGCTTTATTTAAGCGGTCGCGGATGGCATCCCAAGCTTTTGACTCAGGCACGGTTTCAATCCAAATCGTATCGTAAGCTTTTGCATCAAGCTCGCGCAAGACACGGTAGAGGTCGTGTGCGTAGGCGGCAGGTTGATTCGGCATCATCACTAATTCGACAGAGGGCGGCACGTCTCTTTCTTGATGCGTAATTAACACATGACGCTCATCGGTTGTCACAAATTTTTCTAATACTGCGATGGAGGCAATCAAACACGTCCGCGTACGGGGGGCGTAGTGCACAACATGCTGACCCGGCACACGCACGCTAGACTCGCCACGCATGAACACCGGCTGACCGAGCACGGCTTCAATGTCAGCCTGGCTAATCATGCCCGGTCGCAAAATACGCGGCACCTCGCCACTCAAATCTAAAATGGTCGACTCTAAACCCACATCACACGCCCCGCCCTCTAACACCAAAGCGATTTGATCACCTAATTCTTCCTTGACCCCTTGCGCTGTCGTCGGACTCACATGCGTAAACTGGTTGGCCGACGGCGCCGCCAACCCACCCCCAAACGCCTGCAACACCGCTTGCGCCACCGGATGCGCGGGCACACGCACCGCAACCGTCGGCTGCCCCGCGGTCACAACATCCAATACCCAAGCCTGCTTCTTCAACACCAAGGTCAATGGCCCTGGCCAAAAAGCAGCCGCCAAGGGCGCCACTGTGGCTGGAATCTCTGCTGCCCACTGGGGCAAAGCATCAACACCACTCACGTGCACAATGAGGGGATTATCGGCCGGACGACCTTTAGCCTGATAAATACGGGCAATCGCCTCAGCATTTGAAGCATCGCCAGCCAAGCCATAAACCGTCTCTGTCGGCAAGCCCACCAGCTGGCCAGCCTTCAAAAACGCCACCGCTTGGTCAATTTCTTCTCGTTTTGGCATAAAAGTCATAATTAGTCGTGTGAAAATTTAATCAAGTTGGGTAATATAACAGTTAACCCTATAGGATGAACATACCAGAGCGATATGACACAAGCCGAACAAGCCGCCTTAACAGAACAACCTCAACCTAACGAGCCGACCTTAACGCTCGTGAGCCCGCTTGCGACCGTTCGCGGCGAAGCTGTGGTTGATTTGCCCACCGACCTCTACATCCCACCTGATGCGATGAAGGTGTTGCTGGAAACCTTTGAAGGCCCGCTAGACTTCTTGCTCTACCTCATCCGAAAACAGAATTTAGACATTCTCGATATCCCCATCGCCGACGTCACCCGTCAGTACATGGAATACATCGATTTAATGCAAGAATTGTCTTTAGAACTCGCCGCTGAATACCTGGTGATGGCAGCTATCCTGGCTGAAATCAAATCACGGATGCTATTACCACGCCAAGAAACTGACCCTGAAAACCCAGAATCTGACCCGCGCGCTGAGTTAGTCCGCCGCTTACAAGAGTACGAACGTTTCAAGCAAGCCGCCTTAGACATGGACGCATTACACCGCCTTGAACGAGACTGCTTCGTCGTCAACGCTGATGCCTGCGACATTGCCGGCGAAAAAGCACAACCGCCGGTCGATATGCCCGAACTCGTGCGTGCACTCGCCGATGTCATGAAGCGCGTGCAACTCCATGCCAAACACCAAGTCAAACTCGATGCGCTTTCCATCCGCGAAAAAATGACTTACATCCTCGACACCTTGCAAGACCAAGAACACGTCGAATTCACCTCGCTTTTCAAGCTCGATGAAGGCAAACTCGGCGTTGTCGTGACCTTCTTAGGGATGCTTGAATTACTTAAGCAAGGCTTAATTGATTTTGTGCAAACTGAAATTTTTGCACCCATTTATTTAACGCGCAAAGGCGACCCGACAGCACAGCTTTCAACCGCAGAACTTTCTTTTAATTAATGCTATAATAAAAGCATTAACCTAGAGCAGAAACGATGGCCGAAGAACAAGTTACCGCACAAGCTCAAAACTCCGTCGCAGGCGCAGCAACGCGCATGAAAAAAGACGGCATGAGCACAAAAGATATCATGGTTGTCTTGTTTCAATCTAAACTCACCGCGTCTAATCAACTCACTTCTCTAACTGACGTTATTTTAGTCGATGCACAAGCTGCTCAAGTGAAAGCAAAACTGAAAGAATTAGTCACAACGCACGAAAAAGACATTCGCAAAACAACACAAGCCATTCAGGCAGAAGTTGAATTTATTGGCAACAATAAATCAACCTCACAATTCCAAGCCGTTTTCAATCAACAGTTCACCCCGATGGTTGAACAACATGAAAAGCTTGTAGAAGAACGCAAAAAGCTCAATGAACAATGCAAGCAAGTCATTAAACAGTTACACGATGAAATCAAAAACTTGAATGTTGATGCAGGCGTCAATCAACAAGCATTTTTATCGCAAATTCGCCCCATCAAGTCTACTGTTGATGCCTTAAATAAATCAACGCAACGGCTAAGCGAACAAAACACATCTCTCTTGCATTCTGTCGATCATTTACACCGCGACACTTCACGCGTAGCAGCAACCGTTGGCGGGTTCAAGCCAGCGGCACAAATGCCCGGCTCAGAATACACACCAGAAAGCCCAGACTAAGCGTGTTGCGGCGGCACCAACAAATGATGCAAGCGCACGCCCGTTACCCACAACGCAGCAAAATAAAGCACAGCGCCCACTGACAACAAGCCCGCTAAATGTGTAAAACGCCACATCGCACTGCTATCTACCCAATTCGACAAACTGCCTGCGCCTATCCATAACCAAAGCATTAACAAACCATTTGCCGCGGTTAAGCGCAAAGCAAATAAACCCCATCCATCGCGCGGAATGTAATGACTGCCTTTTCGCAAATAATGAAATAAACACCCAGCGTTCACTAAAGCAGCCAGCGAGGTTGAGAGTGCAATGCCCGCGTGTGCCAAGGACCAAATGAGTGACATATTGAGCGCAGTATTCGCAACCATGGCAACCACCCCAATACGTACCGGTGTTTTTAAATCTTGTTTGGCATAAAAGCCCGCAGCTAACACTTTCACCAACATAAACGGGGTAATCCCGATGGCAAACGCGGTTAAACTTTTACTCGCCATCATCACATCGTGCGCATGGAAATGACCATATTGAAATAAGGTGCTAAGCATGGGGCCTGACATCACCGCTAAGACCACCCCGGCGGGCACGCCGATTAACAAAACCGCACGAAGCGCCCAATCAATCGTCATTGAAAAAGAAGTTTCCGACTGTGTTGCATGGTGGCGGGAGAGATGCGGCAAAATAACTGTAGAAATAGCCACGCCAAACACACCCAATGGAAACTCCATCAACCGGTCAGAATAGTACAACCACGAGACACTACCCACAGCCAACAAAGATGCGAATAAAGTATCGACCAATAAATTAATTTGACCAACAGATACACCAAATAACGCTGGTACCATTAATTTTAAAACACGTCTTACGCCCGGGTCTTTGAAGTTCACTGTTGGGCGGGGGAATAAATTTAAACGACGCAAGAAAGGCCATTGGAAGGCTAGCTGAACAATCCCGGCGATGAACACGCCCCAGGCGAGTGCAATAATCGGGGTGTGCATTTCGGGCGATAACCAAAAGGCTGCCATAATCATCGTGATGTTTAAAAACACGGGCGTGAAAGCCGCGACCCAAAACCGACTATATGTATTTAAAATAGCCCCTGAGAAAGCAGTTAACGACACAAACAGCAGGTAGGGGAAGTTAATACGCAGCATGGTGACAGCAAGGTCAAAACGATCGCCTTGTGAGGCAAAGCCCGGGGCAAATAAGCGTACTACCCATGGCGCGCCGATAACGCCCAAAATCGTGACTAACAACAGAGTGACACCCAAGGTGCCTGACATGGCATTAATGAAGCGTTGAATGTCTTCGTGATCACGCTTTTTTTGATATTCAGACAAGACCGGCACGAAGGCTTGTGAGAAGGAGCCTTCGGCAAATAAACGACGCATAAAGTTTGGAATTCTGAAAGCAACCGAGAAAGCATCAAAGGCGGCACCGGCACCAAAGAAGCTGGCGGTGACGGTATCACGGATAAACCCAAAAACGCGGGAAATCATGGTCATACTGATGACGACGGATGTTGATTTTACTAGTTTTTTACTCATTTTGACCCTATTCTGAGACCGGTTGCGCTCCAACCGTGTTTAAACTGCGCATAGTCTACCTGAAAAGACGCCAATG
Source organism: uncultured Gammaproteobacteria bacterium (assembly GCA_965653045.1). Classification (GTDB taxonomy): domain Bacteria; phylum Pseudomonadota; class Gammaproteobacteria; order DSM-16500; family DSM-16500; genus Aquicella. The sequence continues at coordinate 16,747 of CBFGYM010000007.1, read as the reverse complement.
AGAAATGTCAGATGTTTGACAATGCCTATAAAAGCGGGCATAGTACGCAGTCTTAAAATACCGTAAAACCTTACTAGCTAAATATTTGGAGATTACCTTGGCTAATACAAAGCAAGCGAAAAAACGCGTTCGCCAAGCTGAAAAAAGTCGGCGACACAATGCGGGTATGCGTTCCATGCTCCGCACCAGCATCAAAAAAGTTTTAGGTGCCATTCAAAGCGGTGACGCGACTGCTGCGCAAAGCGCCTTGCAATCAGCCACCCCGGTGATCGACCGCATGGTTAACAAAGGCATTATTCACAAGAATAAAGCAGCCAGACATAAAAGCCGCTTAACGGCTCACGTTAAGAAACTGGCCGCTGCTGCTTAAGTTTTTCCTATCAGCATAAAAAAGAGCGCTCTATTGAGCGCTTTTTTTATTTAAATCAATAGATTAGATAATTACAGCCACTCTTTTTCATGACCTGCCCCTTCTAAGAATCGCATGGTTTCTTGAACCAAGGGCTCTAAGCCGAGCTTCGCCAAGCCTGAGACTTTAAAGACTTTGCCTGTCCAACCCATACGCTTCACCAACTCATCGCAATGCGAATCAATGTCACTCTCAGGTAGTTGATCTATCTTATTTAAGACTAACCAACGCTCTTTCAAGGTTAAATCTTCACTGTATTTACTTAACTCTTGTGTGATCGCATTAAACGTTTCAACAGGGTCTGAACCATCGATAGGCAACACGTCAACCACGTGATAAAGCAGGCGATTACGCATCACATGCTTTAAGAAGCGAATACCAAGGCCTGCGCCTTCTGCCGCCCCCTCGATGAGACCGGGCAAATCGGCGATGACAAAGCTTCTGTAACGGGAAGCACTCACAACCCCCAGCTGTGGATGCAAGGTCGTGAAGGGGTAATCTGCAACCTTAGGACGAGCAGCAGACATCGCTCCAATAAGGGTTGATTTACCCGCATTGGGCATGCCTACTAAACCCACGTCAGCCAAGACTTTCAGCTCTAAGCGAAGCTGGCGTTTTTCACCTTCTTGGCCAGGAATGGTACGGCGCGGGGCACGATTCACGCTGCTTTTGAACTTTGCGTTACCAATACCGTGACGGCCGCCTTTAGCAACCAAAGCACGATCGCCAGCCTTCACCAAGTCAGCAATTAATTCGTTGGTATCATCATCGTAAACCATCGTACCCACAGGCACGCGCAGAACCAAATCGCCGCCGCTGCGACCGGTACAGTTGGTACCGCCACCCTTCTCGCCATTATCTGCTTTATACGTGTGAATATAGCGGTAATCGACAAGGGTATTGATGCTTTCATCAGCAGACAAATAAACATTGCCGCCGTCACCACCATCGCCGCCATCTGGGCCACCAAAAGGCACGAATTTCAAGCGCAAAAAACTACAAGCACCATTACCACCCGTGCCTGCCTCAACATAAACCTTCGCTTCGTCGACAAATTTCATTATTCTTCTCTATACAAAAAGGCCTCGGGCATGTGCACGAGGCCTTCTAAACAAATATAACCCTAGCTTAAGCAGCGCTGGTTGCAACAGGCTCAATGCTAACCGTACGTTTGCACAACTTGCCTTTAACTGAGAAAACAACCTTACCAGCAACTTTTGCAAAAATTGTGTGATCACGGCCTAAACCTGTATTGGGACCAGAATGATATGCCGTACCGCGTTGGCGAATGATAATTGCGCCAGCTTTGACTAACTCACCACCGTAGCATTTTACGCCAAGGTATTTCGGTTTAGAGTCGCGTCCGTTTCTTGTACTACCACCTGCTTTTTTCGTTGCCATTTTATAAAACCTCTCTCTACGGCCTTAACTAGCCTTGGATCTTGGTGATTTTAACTTCAGTATAGTTTTGTCGGTGACCTTGGGTTTTCATGTGGTGCTTACGACGACGGAACTTCACAATGCGGATTTTGTCATGACGACCATGAGAAACCACGGTTGCAGTTACTGCGCTACCACTCAAGAAAGGACGACCCACTTTAACTGAGCTACCTTCACCAACCATTAAAATTTTATCGAACTTCACTTCAGAGCCAACGTCTTGAGGTAAAGTTTCAAGCTTCAAGGTATCCCCTTCAAGCACTCGATATTGTTTGCCGCCACTTATAATTACTGCGTACATACGGAACACTCCAGCGTTTCCATTAATTATTCAATCGCTACCAGGCTGGGGATTATATTGAATAAACCCCGAGCCTGCAAGGCTTGGCAGACTTAAGCTGCTTCTGTCTCTTGTTTACGATCCACCAACTGCACAATTGCCATCGGGGCGTTGTCACCTTTACGGAAATTGTATTTCAAAATACGTAAATAGCCGCCTGGACGGGCTTTGAAATGTGGGCCAATGTCTTCAAACAACTTGGTCACAATGTCACGATCACGTAAGCGATCAAAGGCTAAACGACGCGTATGTAAAGAATCTACTTTTGCCAAAGTAATCATTCTTTCCATATGACGACGTAATTCTTTCGCTTTGGGAAGCGTAGTTTTGATCGTTTCATGACGAAGCAAGGAAACCATCATGTTTTTAAGCATCGCTTTAAGATGACTGCTGGTTCTACCCAGGCTTCTACCACTATTATGATGACGCATAATCAAACCCTTTCTTTAAAATTACTTTTTGTTTTCATCGTGCATGGCTGAAGGTGAACGCCAGCCTTCAATTTTAGTACCTAAAGCAAGACCGTGTGCTGCTAATACATTCTTGATTTCGGTTAACGACTTTTTACCTAAGTTAGGTGTTTTCAATAAGTCGCCTTCGGACCGTTGCACTAAGTCACCAATGAAAAATATGTTTTCCGCTTTTAAGCAGTTAGCAGATCTGACTGTTAACTCTAAGTCATCTACTGGACGATGATAAATAGGATTTACCGCATCATCACGAGATGATTTTTCAGTGACTGCTGGTGCAGACTGCAAATCAACGAAGGTTGCTAACTGTTGTTGAAGAATGGTCGCGGAACGACGAATAGCTTCTTCAGGGTCTAAAGTGCCGTTGGTTTCAAGGTCAATGATAAGCTTGTCCAAGTCGGTACGTTGTTCAACACGTGCATTTTCAACCGCATAAGCAACACGACGCACTGGGCTGAAGCTCGCATCTAAGTGCAATGCACCGATAGAAGCTTTGCCTTCAGATTTGCGATTTTGAATCATGGCAGGTTGATAACCACGGCCAATCTTCACTTTCAAGGTCATGTTTAAGGCTGCGCCTTCGGTTAAATGAGCGATCACGTGATCCGTGTTAACCACTTCAACATCGTGTTCTAACTCAATATCACCCGCTGTCACAACGCCTGGACCTTGTTTGCTTAACTTCAAAGTCACTTCTTGACGACCCAACATGCGAATTGAAATGCCTTTTAAGTTTAAAAGGATTTCAACAACGTCTTCTTGTACGCCAGGAACGCTGCTGTACTCGTGCAAGACACCGTCAATTTGAGCTTCGGTGATTGCTGCGCCGGGCATTGAAGATAGCAAGATTCGGCGCAAGGTATTACCTAAAGTGTGGCCAAAACCACGCTCTAACGGTTCCAAGGTAATTTTTGCGTGAAATGGCGAGATCGTCTCGACAGCAATTTCCCGAGGTGTCAAAAAATCAAACGGATTATTTTGCATGTAACAACCTCTCTATCCCAGAAGTGAATTATTTTGAGTAAAGCTCAACAATAAGTTGTTCGTTGATGTCTTGCGCTAAATCAGCACGATCAGGAACAGCTTTGTATGTGCCAGACAACGCAGTCGCATCGACCTCTACCCATGCGCATGCAGGACGTGCTTGAGCCAACATTAATGATGACTGAATACGTGCTTGCTGCTTTGCACATTCTCTGATGCTAACAACATCACCAGGTGCAACGAGGTAAGAAGGAATGTTAACGACTTTACCATTTACCAAAATGGAGCAATGCGTCACTAACTGGCGCGATTCAGCGCGAGTAGAACCGAAGCCCATACGATAAACGACGTTATCTAAACGACCTTCTAACAATTTCAACAGGTTTTCACCAGTTGAGCCTTTCATACGGGCGGCCTTTTTGAAGGTGTTTTCAAACTGGCGCTCTAGGATACCATAAATTCGGCGAACTTTTTGTTTTTCACGTAATTGTTGACCGTGTTCAGTCACACGACCGCGGCGAGCATGATGAACACCGGGTAATGTATCAAATTTACATTTTGCATCGATGGCTTTAACCGCGATAAGACCTAAGTCAGCCTTTTCACGACGAGCTAATTTACAACGGGGGCCTAAGTAACGTGCCATGATATTCTCCTACACTCTTCGCTTTTTAGGTGGACGGCAGCCATTGTGTGCCACAGGCGTCACGTCTTTCATTGATGTAATTTGAAGACCTGCCTGTTGTAGTCCACGAATAGCAGATTCACGGCCGGCACCAGGGCCTTTTAATTCGACTTCAACAGTTTTCAAACCATACTCCATGGCTGCTGTTGCGACTTTAGCGGCAACTTCACTCGCAGCATAGGGGGTAGATTTTCTGGAACCACGATAGCCTAAGCAAGGAGCAGATGCCCAAGCGATTGCGTTTCCGGACCTGTCAGTAATTGTGACGATGGTGTTATTAAAGGAGGCATAGACGTGAGCTTTACCGTCTGTGACTACTTTTTTAATCTTTTTCCGACCTTTGCTAGAAAGGTCTTTCTTACCACCCTTTGCTGAGCCGGCCTTAGCGGCGGGCTTGTTTGAGGTCTTTGTCTCTCTTGTTTGAGTCATTAATTAATCACCTTTTTGCCTTATTTGCTTTTTCTTTTGCCTTTACGGGTGCGGGCATTTGTCTTTGTGCGTTGTCCACGAACAGGAAGACCACGTTTGTGTCGTTGACCACGATAGGTCCCTAACTCGACAAGACGCTTAATACTCATGGCCACTTCGCGGCGCAAGTCACCTTCAACGGCGTATTTTCCAACTTCGCCACGTAAAGATTCGAGTTCAGCTTCAGTTAAGTCTTTGACTTTTTTAGCTGATTCAATGTTTACAGCTGTACAAATATCTTTCGCACGCTGTCTGCCAATGCCATAGATAGCGGTAAGCCCTATAACAATATGTTTTTGTACTGGTATATTTACGCCTGCAATACGAGCCGACATTCCTTCACTCCTAACAATTACTTAGCTAACTCTTGCCATCTCTAAAAAGGGCATGAGTTTAATATTCATGGCTAAAAAAATCAACCTTGTTTTTGTTTATGACGTTTTTCTTTGCAAATAATTCTGACCGTGTTTTTACGGCGGATGACTTTGCAATTACGGCATATTTTTTTAACTGACGCGCCTACTTTCATTTTCTGCTCCAAAATTTCTATAAAATATATCTGGTTAGATCTTAACTAACGAGTTAACCCGCCAGCCGACCCACCACGGAGATTGGCTTTTTTAAGCAAAGACTCATATTGGAAAGACATAATATGAGCTTGGACTTGAGCCATAAAGTCCATTACAACAACCACGATAATTAACAGAGAAGTTCCCCCAAAATAAAAGGGCACGTTCCAAGCCAATATCAGGAACTCGGGCAAAAGGCAGACTAATGTAACATAAATAGCCCCTGCCAGGGTTAGTCTTGTCATCACGGCATCAATATATTTTGCCGTTTGTTCACCGGGTCTAATACCTGGGATAAACGCCCCAGATTTTTTCAAATTATCCGCGGTTTCTTTCGGATTAAAAACCAAGGCCGTATAGAAAAATGAGAAAAAGATAATTCCTATACTAAACAAGATCATGTGTAACGGTTGACCTTGCTGTAAAGACACATTCAGGGTGGAAAGCCAGCTCATGCCTTTACCATTGCTAAACCACTGCGCCAGTGTGACTGGAAACAGAATTAAGCTGGAAGCAAAAATCGCAGGAATAACCCCTGACATATTAATTTTTAAAGGCAAGTGCGTAGATTGCGCGGAATAAATTTTACCGCCTTGAATACGCCTTGCGTAGTTGATCGTAATGCGTCGTTGAGCACGTTCCATAAAGACAACAAATGCTACCACACCCACAATTGCAGCAATCACGATGAACATAACAACAACTTGTAACTGACCTTCGCGGACTTGCTCAAGCGTGCGGCCAATGGCTGAAGGGAGCCCAGCCACAATACCTGCGAATATCAGCATTGAAATACCATTGCCGACGCCACGCTCTGTCACTTGCTCACCCAACCACATTAAAAACATGGTGCCGGTCACGAGTGTTAACGTCGTGGTAAAATAAAAGTTTAATCCAGGTGCAATTGCAATATTATTCACAATCAACATCTTGGAAATACCCATCGCCTGGAAAGTTGCAAGAACAACGGTACCATAACGCGTGTATTGATTAATTTTACGTTGTCCTGACTCGCCTTCTTTTCGCAATTCAGAGAGTTGCGGTGAAAGCACCGTCAGCAGCTGAACAATAATGGAGGCTGAGATATACGGCATAATGCCGAGCGCTAAAATACTAAAGCGCATTAACGCACCACCAGAGAACATATTAAATAAACCAATAATGTTATTCTGTTGCGCATTAAAAAGTTCTTGAAGGCGTAATGGATTCAAGCCGGGCACAGGGATGTACGAACCCGCACGAAATATCAAAATCGCCATCAAAAGAAAAAGAATTCGCTGTTTTAGTTCAGCGAATCCACTTGAGCTTTTATTAATTCCCAGCCTTCCTGCTGCCATGCGTTTACGCCTCAACGGTTCCTTTAGCTGCCTCAATGGCCTTGCGTGCACCTGCAGTGACATTTAAGCCACGTAAGGTAACAGCTCGGTTAATTTCACCTGACCCAATGATTTTGACATCACGGGTGTTAAAACGAATAAGACCTGATTCGGCTAATACTGAGAAATCGATCTCGGTTGCTTCAATGCCGTTTAAATCAGATAAGCGAATTTCTTCACGGTATAAAGCAGCTTGCGAACGAAAGCCAGACTTAGGAATACGGCGTTGAATTGGCATTTGACCGCCTTCAAAACCGACTTTGTGGTAACCACCAGCACGTGCACGTTGACCTTTGTGACCACGAGCACAAGTTTTACCTTTACCCGAGCCAATACCGCGGCCAAGGCGTTTCGCTTTGGTTTTTGAACCAGGAGCGGGACTAATTGTATTTAATTGCATAGCTCAAACATCCTCTTTTACTGCTTACGCGTCTTTATTGTCAGTTAATTGTTCAACCGTTTTACCGCGTTTTGCAGCGAGATATTCAGGGGTTGTAATGGATGCAAGTGCAGCCAAGGTTGCTTTAACCACGTTAACGGGGTTTGGCGAACCACTGATTTTTGCAAGCACATTACGAATGCCCAATACTTCACAAACAGCGCGCATTGCACCACCTGCAATAATACCGGTACCTTCAGCAGCTGGTTTCATGAAAACGCGTGTTGCACCATGTTTACCAGTGACTTCGTGGTGTAAGGTTCCGTTTTTCAAAACGAAACGCTTTAAATTTTTACGAGCGTTATCAAGGGATTTTTGGATCGCTAATGGCACTTCACGTGAATCGCCCGAACCAATACCAGCACCACCTTTACCGTCACCAACAATGGTTAATGCGGCAAATTTGAAAATTTTACCACCCTTAACTACTTTGGTTGTACGTCTAACGGTGACTAACTTTTCGTTGTAGCCGTCGCCCATTTTTGCTTGATCATTATTTCTATTTTGCATAATTCGCCCTTAAAATTCTAAGCCGACTTCACGTGCAGCATCAGCTAATGCTTTTACGCGGCCGTGGTAAGGAAAACCAGATCGATCAAAGGCCACTGATTTAATACCTGCTTCTATTGCACGCTTTGCAACTAACTTACCGACTTCCGTTGCTGCGTCAATATTACCGGTGGATTTCAATTTGCCCTTCAATTCTTTATCTAAGGTTGAAGCGCAAGCGATGGTTTTTGAACCATCAGCTGTCATGATTTGAGCATACATGTGGCGCGGTGTTTTATTAATGCTGAGACGTGAGACTTGAAGCTCACGAATTCTCATGCGAGTGCGCTTTGCTCTGCGTTGTCTAGATTCTTTCTTATTCATACTCGACTCACCCTACTTTTAATTCGTTACTTCTTCTTCGTTTCTTTGATTTCGATGACTTCATTAGCATATCGAACACCCTTACCTTTATATGGTTCTGGCGGACGAATCTTTCTAATTTCTGAAGCAACCAAACCAACGACTTGTTTATCAGCACCCTTGATCAGGATTTCTGTTTGGGTCGGGGTTTCAATGGTGATGCCTTCAGGCACATCGTAATCAGTTGGATGGGAGAAGCCTAAGCTTAAAGACAAAATTTTGCCTTTGGCTTGTGCACGATAACCCACGCCTACCATTGTTAATTTCTTTTCAAACCCTGCACTCACGCCGAGCACTAAGTTAGCAATTTTTGCTCTCACAGTACCTGCAATTGCGCTGTAGGTTTTTTTCTGGGGGCCGGTAATGATTAAGCTAGCATCGGTTGAAGGCGTTACATGAATTTCGGTGCCTTCTTGTTTAACAACAACATACTGATGCAAAGGCATGTTTAACTGGCCTTTTGCGCCTTTCACTGTTAACTGGCCATCATGGATTTTCACATCCACACCCGCAGGAATCATAACGGGCTTTCTACCAATTCTTGAGGTTCTCATATTCACTCCTACTCGATCGTGCAGAGCACTTCACCGCCGAGATTGTTTTGGCGGGCTGATTTATCAGTCATGACACCTTTAGGGGTAGAGATAATTGCAATACCTAGACCACCTCTGACTAAAGGTAAGTCGTTAGAACCACGGTATACTCTCAAGGCGGGACGACTCACGCGCTTGATTTTTTCCATGACAGGACGACCTTCATATGTTTTCAATGTAACTTGTAAGTCTTTTTTGTTGTCTGCAGACATTTGTTCAAATGATTCAATATAGCCTTCTTCTTGCAGAACACGGAGCATTTCTGCTTTTAATTTAGAATAAGGCAACATCACTTCGCGAATCCCAACCATTTGAGCATTGCGCAAGCGGGTTAGCATATCTGCGACTGGATCTTGCATTGACATAAATAAAACCCTCTAATTTCGTATAATTACCAACTTGACTTTCGCATGCCTGGAACGTAGCCAGCCAACACATTCGGACGCATATGCAATCTGCATAAGCCTGTCAAACGATTGTAGGAACGTGGACGACTGCATAATTTGCAGCGATTACGCACACGTGAACGACTTGCATCACGTGGTTGTTTTTGAAGCTCAATCACAGCTTCCCAGCGTTCTTCATCACTTGAATTTTGGCTGCTAATGATAGCCTTCAACGCTTGTCGCTTTTCTTGAAACTTAGCAACGGTTTGTTTTCGATTCTCATTACGGTTTTCTACGGATATTTTTGGCATTGGGTTAGCTCACTTCTTTCTCTTTAAAGGGGAAATTGAATGCTTTTAAAAGAGCAAATGCCTCTTTATTCGAGCGTGCTGAAGTGGTGATTGTAATATCCATCCCACGCAAAGCATCGATCTTGTCATATTCAATTTCAGGGAATACGATTTGTTCTTTCAAACCTAAGCTGAAATTACCACGGCCATCAAATGACTTAGCGGTGATGCCGCGGAAGTCACGAACGCGAGGCAACGCGATAGAAATCAAGCGATCTAAAAATTCATACATTTTTTCACGTCGCAACGTGACTTTGCACCCGATCGGCCAGCCTTCACGAATTTTAAAACCAGCAATGGATTTACGAGAAAGCGTTTGCACAGGTTTTTGACCTGTGATTTTTTCTAAATCACTGAGCGCATGGGTTAATACTTTTTTATCAGCAGCTGCCTCACCCACACCCATATTAATGGTAATTTTCTCAATATGAGGAACTTCCATTACAGACTTATAGCCAAACTGTTCTTTTAAGGCTTTAACAACTTGGTTTTTATATTTATCACGCAACCTTGGCATAGTGGCACCTTTTACGCTTTAGCTTCAATAAGTTGGTCGCTGGCTTTCATAAAACGAACGCGCGAACCATCATCTTTTAATTGACGAATGCCAACCCGAGTGCGTTTTTTTGCGTTCGGATCGTACATCATCACGTTTGAACGATGGATAGGCATTTCTTTATCAAGGATGCCGCCCTGTTCGTTCGTATTTGGGTTAGCTTTAACGGTTTTTTTAACCATGTTGATGCCTTTGACGAGATATTTTTCGCCAACGATCGACAAGATTTCACCTTGCTTACCTTTATCTTTACCAGCGATGACGATAACAACGTCACCTTTCTTAATCTTTTGCATGAGCTTCTCGCCTAAATAACTAAATAACCTCAGGAGCTAACGAAATGATTTTCATAAAATTTTCGCCGCGTAATTCTCTCGTGATTGGTCCGAAAACACGTGTGCCAATCGGTTGTAACTGAGCATTAAGCAAGACGACTGCATTTTCATCAAAGCGAATTGCTGAGCCATCAGTGCGTCGAACCCCTTTTTTGGTTCTAACGATGACTGCATTCATGACTTCACCCTTCTTCACTTTACCGCGAGGAATGGCTTCTTTGATGGAAACTTTAATGACGTCCCCAATCCCGGCGTAGCGACGACGGCTACCGCCTAGTACTTTTATACACATGACACGACGTGCACCGCTATTGTCGGCTACATCGAGCATACTCCGCATCTGAATCATGCTTTACTCCAACTTGACTGTTAGCAAGCTTTATGAGCTCGCCATATTATCATGTTTATTTAAAAATAAAAGCTTATGACCATTATTTTTTGTACTAATTACTATAATGGCACTCAAAAGAAAGACTTACGCAACAACGTCTCTCTTAAGAATTTCAACCAGCTTCCAACGTTTCGTTTTGGATAACGGACGGGTATGTTCAATTTTGACCGTATCCCCAATGTTAGACGCGTTTTCTTCATCATGCGCAACTAACTTTGTAAAGCGTTTGACGTATTTGCCGTATTGCGGGTGTTTCACCTTGCGCTCGACTTGCACGACGATGCTTTTATTCATTTTATTGCTAACCACAACACCCACAATGGTGCGTTGAATAGCGTTTTCTGTCATCATTTGTCCTGTCATACACTAACACCTTTCTCAGTGAGTATGGTTTTGATTCGAGCAATAGCAGTCTTTACCTTTTTGAAAAGATTAGACTTTACAGTTTGGCCTGTGCCCTTTTGCATACGGAGGTTAAATAACTCTCTGGATGAATCTAAGAGTTCTTTTTTTAATTCCTCGGTTGATTTACTTCTTAATTCTGTGGCTTTCATTACATCACCGTCCGAGTTACAAATACTGTTTTAACAGGTAACTTCGCAGCAGCAAGGGTTAACGCTTCTCTTGCTAAGGCTTCACTCACCCCTTCAATTTCAAACATCACACGGCCTGGTTGTACTAAAGCAACCCAACCTTCTACTGGACCTTTACCAGAACCCATACGAACTTCTAATGGCTTCTTAGTGATTGGTTTATCTGGGAAAATACGAATCCAGACTTTACCACCACGCTTAATGTGACGTGACATTGCACGACGTGCAGCTTCAATTTGTCTTGCGGTAATTTGGCCGATTTCAGTAGACTTCAAGCCATATTCGCCGTTAGAAATTTTAGTGGCAACTGTTGCTAAACCGGTCATTTGTCCAGTGCCTTTGAACTGCTTACGATATTTCGTTCTTTTTGGCTGTAACATTGATTACTTCTCCTGCTTCGCGGGTTTTTCAGCAGATTCAGACACAGCAGCAGTTGCTGGACCTTTATCGCCAATGATTTCACCCTTGAAAATCCAAACTTTAACGCCGATAACACCGTAGGTGGTATGAGCTTCACCTAAAGCATAATCAATATCAGCGCGGAAGGTATGCAATGGCACACGGCCTTCGCGATACCATTCAGTACGGGCAATTTCTGCACCGCCTAAACGACCGCTTACCATAATTTTGATGCCGAGTGCACCTGAACGAAGCGCTGTCGTAACGGCACGTTTCATGGCACGACGGAACATAATGCGGCGTTCTAATTGTTGAGCAACAGAATCAGCAACGCATTTTGCATCGAGTTCAGGTTTACGAACTTCTTCAATGGTCACATGCACAGGTACGTTTACGATTTTGCTGACTTCATCACGCAAAGCTTCTGTTTCTCGACCACCCTTACCGATAATCACACCAGGACGTGCAGCATGCACTGTTACGCGGGCATTGCGTGCAGGTCTGTCGATTTGAATACGGCTAACACCTGCTTGCGCAAGACGTTTACGTAAAAATTCACGCACTTTCAAGTCAGCGAGAAGCGTATCAGCGTAGTCTTTGGCAGACGCGTACCAGCATGAAGCCCAACCTTTAACGATGCCGAGGCGGATACCTATTGGATTAACTTTTTGACCCATCTCCGCTTACTCCTTCTCTGAATCTGACAAAATAACAGTGATATGACAGGTCGGTTTCAAAATACGAGAACCACGACCTTTCGCTTTAGCCTGCATACGCTTGTAGGTTGGACCCTGGTCTGCGTAAACGGCTGAAACTTTTAATTCGTCAATATCAGCACCGTGATTATGCTCAGCATTCGCAATTGCGGAATCGAGCACTTTCTTCAAAACAGCGGCCGGGCGTTTCGGGCTAAATTTCAAAAGATCTAAGGCTTCATCAATCTTTTTGCCGCGGATTTGATCACACACTAAGCGTGTCTTCTGCGGTGATAGACGAGCGAATTTTAATTTTGCTGCAACTTGCATTCTTTATTCCCCTACTCGGCTTTATCGTCAGCACCTTTCGCTTTTTTATCGCCTGAATGGGCGCGAAAGGTTCTTGTGGCAGCAAATTCACCTAATTTATAGCCAACCATATTTTCGGTGACATAAACAGGCACATGCAATCTGCCGTTATGAACTGCGATTGTTAAACCAACCATTTCTGGTGAAATCATCGATCGTCTGGACCAGGTTTTAATTGGTCGTTTGTCGTTTGTTGCGACGGCCTTTTCCACTTTTTGTAGTAAGTGGTGATCGATAAATGGGCCTTTTTTAATTGAACGTGGCACGCTGTTACCTCACCTATTCTTTAATGTTGCAGGTTATTTTTTGCTATCACGAAGAATAAACTTCGCGGTGCGTTTATTACGTCTAGTCTTGTAACCCTTCGTTGGAACACCCCAAGGTGATACAGGATGACGACCCCCTTTGGTACGACCTTCACCACCACCGTGAGGGTGATCGATCGGGTTCATTGCAGTACCACGGACGGTTGGTCTAACGCCTAAATGACGTTTTCTACCCGCTTTTCCTAAAGAAATAAGGTTAAACTCAGCGTTACCAACCTCGCCAATCACCGCTTTACATTCGGCTAATACTTTACGCATTTCACCGGAATTTAAACGAATAGTGGCATAAGAACCTTCACGTGCAACTAATTGCACGGACGCACCTGCTGCACGTGCAATTTTCGCACCGCCAGCTGGCTGCATTTCAATACAGCAAATAGTTGAACCCACAGGAATATTCACTAAGGGTAAGCAGTTACCTGGCTTAATTTCAGCTTCAGGACCTGACATCACTTCTTGACCAGCCGTTAAGCCTTTGGTCGCAATCATGTAACGACGTTCGCCGTCAGCGTATAACAACAATGCTAAGTGAGCATTGCGGTTGGGATCGTATTCTAAACGTTCTACTGTTGCTTTCACGCCATCTTTGTTACGGCAGAAATCAACCATACGATAATGTTGTGCATGACCACCACCGATGTGACGAGTGGTAATTCGACCTTGGTTGTTACGACCGCCTGTCTTGGTTTTGCGAGCTAAAAGTGGTGCGTGAGGCTTACCTTTATGTAAGTCTTTATTCACGACTTTTACTGCGAATCGTTGTCCTGGCGATGTCGGTGAGTGCTTAACAATTGCCATAATTTCCTCAATATTTTAACGTTAAATCAAATTAATCAACGTCTTAATCTTTATGTCGCTAAAATGCGCGTTTTTGTTATCTCTAGCAAGGGGTTGCTAGACCTTCTGGGATGTGTTTAATCACGCCAGATCAGGGTTTAAACCCTATAGACATCAAAAAGTTGGTGTAGTTTAAACACCTTAATAACTAAACTCAAGCGCCATCTTTACTTGGGCCATGGATGCCCAAGTTTTACGGCGCTAGGTCGTTATTGCGCCCCCAGTAACTCAAGCTTTTGATCAGCTTGTAAAGTTACGTATGCTTTTTTCCAAGCCTTTCTTACGCCAGGCATACCACGGAAAGTTTTGGGCTTAGTATGCACATTCATAATGCGTACTGTTTTAACCTTGGTATTAAATAAAAACTCCACAGCGTCTTTTACTTCTGGTTTAGTAGCAAATTCAGCAACTTCAAAAACATATTCATTGCGCTTTTCTACTGCAACCGAGGCTTTTTCTGAAACATGCGGTGACAAAAGCACTTTCATTAATCTTTCATTGCTCATTTCAACAGCTCCTCAAGTTCTTTCACGGCTGCTTCGGTCATGATCACTTTTTCAGCGCGAACGAGTGAAACAGGGTCTGCTGCACAAGAAACAACATCAAGTAAAGCAATAAAAGGTAAGTTTCTTAAGCCTAAATAAACATTTTCGTCAATGGCATCTGTCACGATCATGACATTGCCTGTTGCGTTCATGCTGGCTAACTTCGCTTTCATGTCTTTCGTTTTAGGACTATCAATGGTGAAGCTTTCAACAATGATGAGCCTATCTTGACGGAGTAATTCTGAAAGGATAGAACGAATTGCACCGCGGTACATTTTCTTATTCACTTTTTGCTTAAAGCTGCGAGGCTTAGCTGCAAATGTTGTACCACCTTTGCGCCAAATTGGGCTTCTAATGGTACCTGCACGTGCACGACCACCGCCTTTTTGTGCGAAAGGTTTTGCACCACCACCGCTGACTTCAGCACGTGTTTTCTGTGCTTTCGTTCCAGCGCGGCCTGCGGCCATATAAGCCACTACCACTTGGTGAATCAGTGATTCATTAAATTCACAGGCAAAAATCGCATCTGCCAATTGAATTTTTGATTTTGTATTAGCTACTGTAAGTTCCATGACTGCTCCTATGCGCTTTTCTTAGCCGCTGGGCGAACTACCACGAAACCATTGGCAGCGCCTGGAACAGCACCACGAACGAGAATGAGGTTACGCTCAACATCAATGCGAACAATGCGTTGCGACATGACTGTACGCTGCACATTACCCAAATGACCCGCCATGCGCTTGCCTTTGAAAACTTTACCAGGTGATTGGCGTTGGCCAATAGACCCAGGGGCGCGGTGAGACAATGAGTTACCATGTGACATGTCTTGTGAACGGAAATGATGGCGCTTAATTGCACCCGCAAAACCTTTACCGATGGTAACACCGGTCACGTCGACAAATTGACCTTCGTTAAAAAGATCAACTTTGAGTTCTGCACCTAAGGCAAATTGCGCTAAGGCAGCTTCATCATCAACAGTAAACTCTTTTAATTGTTCGCCAGGTTCAACACCTGCTTTTGCAAAATGACCAGCTTCTGCTTTGTTGACATGGCTTGCTTTACGCGTGCCAGAGGTCACTTGAATGGCGTTATAACCGTCATTCAACACAGTCTTGATTTGCGTTATTTTGTTCGGCTGAACTTCAATGACTGTTACAGGAATGGCTTGGCCATCTTCTGTAAAGACACGCGTCATACCGCATTTTTTACCTACTAAACCTATTGTCATTTTTTGCCGCCTCATCTTCTAGGCATTATTTATTTAGTCTTCAGCGTCTACGCTAATTTGTACGTCAACACCCGCAGCCAAATCGAGCTTCATCAGCGCATCAATGGTTTTATCTGTTGGGCGGTTGATATCGACAACACGCTTGTGAGTACGAATTTCGTATTGATCACGAGCATCTTTATCGCCGTTTGGCGCTTCACACACGGTGTAGCGTTCAATACGGGTTGGCAGCGGGATCGGGCCACGCACTTGCGCGCCCGTTCTTTTTGCCGTTTCAACAATTTCTTTTGTTGATTTATCGATCAAACGGTGGTCAAACGACTTTAACCGAATGCGAATTCTTTGACTCTTTCTTGCGATTGCCATATTTGATTACTCAACTACTTTAGCGACAACACCAGCACCGACCGTACGGCCACCTTCGCGGATTGCAAAACGCAAGCCTTCTTCCATTGCGATTGGCGCAATGAGGGTAATAACCATTTTGATGTTATCGCCTGGCATAACCATTTCAACGCCATCTGGAAGTTGTACTTCACCCGTTACGTCTGTCGTTCTGAAGTAAAACTGTGGACGGTAACCTTTGAAGAATGGGGTATGACGACCACCTTCTTCTTTCGACAATACGTACACTTCAGACTCAAACTTCGTGTGCGGGGTAATAGAACCTGGCTTCGCTAATACTTGGCCGCGTTCTACTTCTTCACGCTTCGTACCACGTAATAACACACCAACGTTATCGCCTGCGCGACCTTCGTCTAACAACTTACGGAACATTTCTACGCCCGTGCAAATTGTTTTAATCGTTGGTTTTAAACCAATAATTTCAAGCTCGTCGCCAACTTTCACGATACCGCGTTCTACACGACCGGTTACAACCGTACCACGGCCTGAGATAGAGAATACGTCTTCGATTGGTAACAAGAACGGTTGGTCAATGGGGCGCTCTGGTAATGGAATGTAGCTATCCATTACTTCAACTAATTTGATAATAGATGGAACGCCAATTTCGCTTTGGTCGCCTTCCAAGGCTTTCAATGCACTACCAACCA
>CBFGYM010000006.1:0-93736 GCA_965653045.1 uncultured Gammaproteobacteria bacterium | reverse complement strand
GCTGCGCGCAACCTTTTCCCCAGGCTAAGATGTTATTGGCTTACAGCCAACGTATATAAAATTATGCGTCTATCCTTTAGGGGGTAGGGGGAGGCCGCTTTTAAAAATGTTCAACCATTTTCTCTTTTTCAAAATGCGCCGCATACATCCGCTGCAAGCCGTCTTGCAGAGAAACTTTCGGTTTCCAACCTAATTGAAATAATCTACCACTATCCAAACATTTACGCGGGGCACCGTCGGGTTTGGTGGTATCGAGTGAGAGGCGCCCGGTATAACCAACAACCTCAGCAATCGCACGCGCTAAATCCGCAATACTAATTTCTTGCCCACTCCCAATATTAATAATCTCCAACGCATCGTAATGCTGCATTAAAAAAACCAACCCATCCGCCAAATCATCGACGTAAATAAATTCACGCAACGGTGTACCCGACCCCCACAGTGTTACTTCATCTACATTATTTATTTTAGCTTCATGAAAACGCTTCATTAACGCCGGAATAACATGCGATGCTTCTGGGTTAAAATTATCACCCACCCCATAAGCATTCGTTGGCATCGGCACAATGCAGTTCAAACCATATTCACGTCGATACGATTGTGCCATTACAATGCCATTAATTTTCGCAGCCGCATACGCCACATTCGTTGGCTCAATCAAGCCATCTAAGAACGCAGATTCAGGAATAGGCTGCGGTGCCATTTTGGGGTACGTGCACGCAGACCCTGGAAATAAAAGCTTTTTCACGCCCACGCGATGCGCCGCTTCTAACACATTGCAATGCATTTGCGTATTATCGTAAATAAATTTCGCAGGATACGTATTGTTGGCATGAATTCCTCCAACAATTGCCGCTAAATGAAAAACATAATATGGCTGATGCTGCTGAAAATAATCAAACACCGCCGCTTGATCTCGCAAGTCTAACTGCGCATGCGTCGGCGTTAATAACTGACGATACTCACTGCTCAACCGTCTCACCAACGCCCGCCCAACCATCCCCGTGCTGCCAGTGATGAGAATTTTTGCTGAATTGTCCATAACCCTAAGTTCCTATTGATAGTGATGCGCTGGAAATGGATTATATCGATATTCATTCAGCTTGTCTTGTGGGGTTCTAAGAATTATCCTTGATTTTCGACCATCGGCCACCGAAATCATCCTTGATTTTTAACCATGAATATGCTTAAATATCCTTGATAAACAACCATAAATATGGAAATAAAAATGAAAAGAGATTTAATTCAATGGCTTAGAGAATGGCGCGTTAGCCCTATTCGTAAGCCGTTGATTTTGCGTGGGGCGCGTCAAGTTGGAAAGACTTATTTAATCAACGAATTCGGTAAAGAATTTCCATCGTTTGTTAGTCTTGATTTAGAAAAAATGCCGGAAGTTTCAGCATTATTTACCGAAACACTTGATTCAAAAATCCTGATTCAAAAATTAAGCTATATAGCAGATACAAAAATTATTCCAGGCGAAACACTTTTATTTATTGATGAAGCGCAGATGGAGCCTCGTTCTTTAATCGCATTGCGATATTTTTATGAAGGTCACCCTGAATTGCATGTGATTGCCGCTGGGTCATTGCTTGATTTTGCGATTGAAAAAGTTGGCATTCCAGTTGGGCGTGTTTCATTTATGTATTTGTATCCGCTTTCATTTATGGAGTTTTTACGCGCGACAGGGCGTGATGTTGCGGCAGAGGCAATTTTAAACCATCCATTTCCTGAACCAGTCTCTGAACCTATTCATCAAAAATGGTTAGGGTTTGTGGGAGAATATCTTGCTATTGGTGGTATGCCTCAAGCGGTGAATGTCTGGAATTCATTGAATGATTTAAAAGCAGTTGGTGAAATTCAATATGATATTATTGAAAGTTATAGGCAAGATTTCGATAAATATTGCAAGAAACATCAATTAAAATATGTTTCATTAATTTATAATCAAATGCCAAATCAATTAGGCGCCGCATTTAAATTTAATAAACTACCAGGTGAGTATCGAAAACGCGATCTTGAACCTTGTTTTGAGCTGCTCACTAAAGCAATGGTAATTCATTCAATTTATCATAGTGACGGGCAGGGATTACCATTGGGTGCACATGTTGATTATCGTTATTTCAAGGCTGCCTTTGTTGATGTTGCACTTGCGCAACGATTACTTGGCTTGCATCCGAAAGATTGGTTTTTACGACCGACACAAACCATGGTTAATCTTGGCGCGATTACAGAAAGTTTTGTAGGTCAGGAACTATTGGCCTATCATCAACCTCAAGAAAAATCACAACTTTATTACTGGCAGCGGCATGAACGTGGAAGTAGTGCAGAAGTTGATTATCTTGTTAATCAAAACAGCCAAGTTATTCCTGTGGAGGTAAAAAGCGGAATGGGCACTTCACTGAAAAGCTTGCAAATGTTTTTAGGTTCTCACCCAAGTCCGTATGGTATACGAATTTCTACGCATAACTTTTCTGAGCATGAAAAAATTCGTTCTTACCCATTATATGCGGTCGTGAAGTTATTTCAGCGCTAATAATAAGGTTAATGAAGTGAATTGTAAAAAAATATCATCAAATATTTGTTGCAGAAATAGTCGCTAGCGACTATGGTTGAGTGCTTGGTAGTTTTTTTGCCACTTTTTATAGATGCTAGGGTGTAAATTTTTTAATTTAAGTGTTTTATTGCTCATCTTGCTAATCTTAAAAAAATTTATTGATAATATCCTGAGTTTTCGTTAAATTGCCAGCATCAAATTCAGGATGAACACGTATGCACACGCAAGAGCTAGTCGAAAGACTGTATAAACGGATGTCACTCATCAGGCGGTTTGAGCTTAGGCTCGCTGAAATTTATCATACTGATGCTGTTAAAAGCCCCGTTCACCTTTCTGTTGGGCAAGAATCTATCTCTGTTGCTGTTTGTGATCCTTTAAAACCCGATGATCTCATTTCAAACACCTATCGTTGTCACGCCACATACATTGCCAAAGGCGGTGATTTAAACGAAATGATGGCAGAGCTTTACGGCAAAGCCACGGGTTGTGCCGGCGGTAAAGCGGGTTCCATGCACTTGGTTGATTTCAAACGCGGCATTATGGGCGCGTCGGCCGTTGTGGGCACGACTATTCCTGTCGCAACGGGTTATGCACTAGCCTTGAAGCGCGAAGCAGAACAAACAGGGCGTCAACGCATTGTGGTTGCAATGTTTGGCGACGGCGCAACCGAAGAAGGTTGTTTCTATGAATCGCTCAATTTTGCCTCTTTGCATCAACTCCCTATTTTATACGTGTGTGAAAATAATCGTTTAGCTATTCACACACCACTCGAAAAACGCTGGGCGGCTGATCGTTTATGCGAACGCGTTGCCACGTTTAATATCGACGCGAAAAAAGTGACAGATACCGACGTATTCACACTGCGTGATACCTTTAGCCAAACCATCGCGCGTTTGCGAGAAGGAAAAACAGGCCCTGCATTTATTGAATGCTCAACCTATCGTTGGTTAGAACACGTGGGTCCTCGTGATGATCACGCTGATAATTACCGAGATTTAGAAGAATATCGTCGATGGAAAGAAGACGATCAAATCGCACGTTTAGGCAACATGCTTGATGTTGCGACACGTGAACGTTTAGATAACGAAATTACCCATGAAATTGCTGCCTCTGAAACGTTTGCAGCAAACAGTCCTTATCCAGCCGCTGAGGAGTTATATAAACATGTCTATGCAAGCTGAAGCTAGAACGGAATCCCTTTCAGCCGGCGCGCCAGAAGGTGTTCGTCTGATTCGTTACGTTGATGCCTTACGTGAAGCCTTTGAACAAGAAATGGAGCGCGACCCCAGCGTATTTTTATTCGGGTTAGATGTAGACGACCATAAAGGTATTCAAGGTTCCACCGTTGGGTTGCAAGAAAAATTCGGTAAAAACCGCGTGTTTGGCACACCGCTCTCAGAAGACGCCATGACGGGAGTTGCTATTGGTGCGGCGATGGCAGGCATGCGGCCTATTCACGTGCACATTCGTATGGATTTTATGTTGCTTTGCATGAATCAGCTCGTCAATATGGCCGCTAAATCGCACTACATGTATAACGGCCAAGTGAAAGTGCCTATGGTCGTTCGAACCATGATTGGTCGCTCTTGGGGTCAAGGTGGACAGCATTCTCAGGCTTTGCATTCTTTATTCATGCACATCCCCGGCTTAAAAGTCGTGGCGCCGTCTAATGCGAATGATGCCAAAGGGTGTATGATTGCCGCTATTCGCGACAACAACCCCGTCATTTTTATTGAACATCGTTTATTGTACGCGGTTGATGGCTATGTGCCGTATCAATCATACGAAGTGGAGCTTGGTAAAGCCCGCGTGTTACAAACCGGCGAACACGTGACTATATTGGCTGTGTCACACATGGTGATGGAAGCATTACGTGCGCGCAAACATCTTGAAAATATCGGTATTCAAGCAGAAATTATCGACCCAATTTCATTGCTGCCGCTAGACATGGATACCATCATGGCCTCAGTCAGAAAAACCGGGAAATTACTTATTGTTGATAATGCATGGTTAACTTGCGGCGCAAGCAGTGAAATTTTAACCCGCGTTTATGAAATTTGCCAACAAACGGGTGAAGCGGTTCCACAAATGGCGCGTATGGGGTTTGCATTTACCACTTGCCCAACCACACGCCCGCTTGAAGATGAATTTTACCCAAACAGCCGCACTGTGGCAGCAAAAGCTTATCAAATGGTAACAGGAAAAACAGACTGGGCACCTTCCGTTGATGCAAAAACGGAAATTGATGCATTTAAAGGACCGTTTTAAAACAATAGCAGGGAAGAGGATGTCTCAAAACCCACTGAAAGTATTAGTAACGGGTGCGCGTAGCGGCTTAGGAAAACATTGCTTGGAAGCTTTTTCAGGCATTGCGTATACTCGCGAGACTTCTTTTGCGGATATTGAAAAAAAAGCAGCGGATAAACCATTCGATTTAATTATTCACGCGGCGTTCAATGCTAAACCTGGCATTCATGCGCAAGATCTTAATGCCTATTTAAATGACACGGTATTGTTGACGGAAAGGATGCTAACTTTACCGCACCAACAATTTGTATTTATTTCCAGTGTTGATGTCTACCCGAATAATGGTCAGATGCATTATGAAGATGAAGCCATTAATGTTGATGACGTCTCGCATTTATATGCCGTGAGTAAACTGATGGCTGAAAGTTTAGTGAATGCGAAAGCGAAAAATCCTTTAATTTTACGCTGCTCGGCAATGTTAGGTAAACACGCAAAACGGAATAGTATCATTCGGTTACTCACGGAAGATAAACCCCACTTAACGCTAACGCCTGCTTCTAGTTTTAATTATATTCAGCATAACGATATTGTTGATGTTATTCGCAAAGCCCAAACAGAGCAATTAACCGGTATTTATAATTTAGCGTCATCGACAGAAATTACCTTGAAAGACATTTGCGACCGTTTTCAACGCACAGCTGAGTTTGGTCAGTATCAATACGAAAGCACGCACGTCAGCAATGAAAAAATTGCGAAATTATTACCAAACTTCAAAAAAAGTTCATTAGATAATATTGATAAATTTATCAAGGAAGTTTTGCAAACGGAGACTGTGACATGAAAAAAGTGCTTGTAACGGGTTGCGCCGGCTTTATTGGTAGTAATTTGGTTGATCGCTTATTGCAAATGGGTTGTGAAGTAGTCGGCATTGATAATTTCTCAACAGGCTTACGTGAATTTTTAAAATCAGCGTTGACCCATGAAAAATTTACTTTAATTGAAGCTGATTTATTAAAACTAGATGATATTCAAGCGGCATTTCAAGGCGTTGATGCGGTGTATCATTTGGCGGCCAATGCAGATGTGCGCTTTGGCACCAACCACCCCGACAAAGATTTATATCAAAACGCGTTTGCCACTTTTAATGTCTTAGAAGCCATGCGCAAACACGGCGTGAAAAAAATTGCATTTGCATCAACGGGTTCTATTTACGGCGAAGCAGAAGTCATTCCCACTCCTGAAACCGCACCGTTTCCTGTGCAAACCTCTTTATACGGTGCTTCGAAATTAGCGGCGGAAGGTTTAATTCAGGCTTACGCTGAAGGGTTTGGTTTTCAAGGCTATATCTTCCGCTTTGTTTCCATTTTAGGTGAACGTTACACCCACGGTCACGTTTTTGATTTTTATAAGCAATTACTCAAAAACCCTAATGAATTAACGGTGTTAGGCAACGGAAAACAACGTAAATCTTACTTGTATATTCAAGATTGCATCGACGCCATTTTTTACGTAATGGAAAATGCCAAAGACAAAGTAAATGTCTTTAATTTAGGCACCGACGAATATTGCCAAGTGAATGATTCCATCGGCTGGATTTGCGATTATTTAGGTATGAACCCACAAAAACAATATACCGGCGGCGACCGCGGTTGGATAGGCGACAACCCGTTTATTTTCCTTGAAACGAAAAAAGTACGGTCATTAGGGTGGAAACCAAAATTATCGATTCAAGAAGGTATTAAACAAACCATTAAATATTTGCACGAAAACCCCTGGGTGTTGGAGCAACGCGCATGAAAATAGCGGTTGTTGGGTTGTGGCATTTAGGCACAGTAACGGCCGCTTGCATGGCGTCGTTACAACATCACGTTGTGGCATACGATGCCGACAATGAAACCATTGCAAAATTAAATCAAGGCCGTGCTGTTGTGTTTGAGCCAGGCTTAGATGATTTAATTCAAGCGGGTTTGAAAAGTGCTTGCTTAAAGCCAACAAACGACGCTGCAAACATTGCTGAGGCGGAAATTGTTTGGGTCGCTTTCGACACGCCGGTTGATGACCACGACAAAGCGGATGTGCAAAGCGTTGTTTCAGCCATTGAAAATATCGTGCCGCATTTGCAACAAAATGCGATTGTATTAATTTCCTCACAACTACCGGTGGGTACGACAACAGCTTTATCTGAAAAAGTTTTGTGTGACTATCCTGAAAAAAATATCCATTTTACTTATAGCCCTGAAAATTTAAGGTTAGGTAAAGCGATTTCTGTTTTTATGCACCCTGAGCGCGTGGTGATAGGCGTTGAGCACGAGACGGATAAAGCGAAATTAACAGCATTATTTACAGGTATCACTGAACATATCGTATGGATGCGCGTGAACTCAGCTGAAATGACAAAACACGCCTTAAACGCATTTTTAGCAACTTCTGTTGTGTTCATCAATGAAATTGCAAGCCTCTGCGAAAAAGTGGGTGCTGATGCGCGTGAGGTTGAGCAAGGTTTGAAAACGGAAGCACGCATTGGCTCGCAAGCGTATTTAAAACCCGGCGGGGCGATTGCAGGCGGAACATTAGCGCGTGATGTGAATTTTTTGGTTGATTTAAGCCGCGACAACGCCTGTGCTTCACCTTTATTTTCCGCTTTACTAGAAAGTAATGAGAAACATAAACGCTGGGCTTGTCACCGTTTAGTGCAATTAATGGGTGAGTTAAAAGGTAAAACCATTACTGCACTGGGGCTGACGTATAAAGCTGGTACTGATACACTCCGGCGCTCAATGGCTGTGGAATTATGCACGTGGTTAGCTGAACAAGGCGCACGTGTGATAGCCTTTGACCCAGCAGTAAAACACTTACCTGCGCATTTATCGCAAAACATTACTTTGAAGCCAACATTAGACCAAGCGTTAACCGCGTCTGATGCTTGCATTGTTGCAACAGAATGGCCTGATTTTTCAGCCATCGAAGCGAACCAATTATTATCTTGGATGCGTGTGCCTCGTGTGTTAGATGCAACTGGATTTTTAATGAAAAAATTAGGTGCTGATGACCGCATTCATTATTACACGGTAGGGAAATCTTGATGAATTTATCAGGCAGTTCAGTGATTGTCTCGGGTGCTAGCCAAGGCCTGGGCTTTGAAGTTGCAAAACAAATGTTACAAGCCGGTGCGTCAGTTGCAATTTGTGCACGAGATGTGAACCGATTGAATGAGGCGGTCTCTGAGTTACAAACCTATGTCACATCCGGTGCGAGTTTAAAAGCAATTGCTGCCGATGTTTCCAAAAAAGAAGAAATCACCCAGCTTGTAAATGAAGCAATGCGTGCATTTGGAAAGATCGATGTGTTAGTGGCAAACGCGGGTGTTTACGGCCCCAAAGGCGCAATTGATGAAATTGATTGGGAGGCGTGGTCTGAGGCTATCGACATTAATTTAAAAGGGACAGTCTTGCAATGTGCAAGCGTACTGCCTTTCATGAAAGCAAGACAATCTGGCAAAATTATTATTTTATCAGGCGGTGGCGCAACTAAACCTATGCCGAATTTAAGTGCTTACGCAGCCTCTAAAGCAGCGGTGGTGCGTTTTGCAGAAACTTTGGCACAAGAAGTCGCAAGTTTTAATATCGATGTGAACACTGTCGCGCCGGGTGCATTAAATACGCGTTTATTAGAAGAAATAATAACAGCAGGACCTGAAAAAGTAGGCAAAGCTTTCTACGAACAATCTTTAAAACAAAAAGATAATGGCGGTACGCCTTTATCTGTGGGCGCTGAATTATGTGTGTTTTTAGCATCATCAAAAAGTGATGGTATTACCGGCCGTTTATTAAGCGCCGTGTGGGACCCGTGGAAAGACTTACCTGAAAAAATTCAAGCCTTAAAAACCAGCGATATTTACACCTTGCGCCGCATTGTGCCGGAAGACCGTGGCCAAACCTGGGAAAAATCAGCATGAAAGCGGCTATTGTCGGGTGCGGACTCATTGGTCAGAAACGCGCGAAATATTTAGGACGTGTTGGCTTGGCTGCCTGCATTGACACGCAATTAGCACGTGCTGAAGCCTTAGCTGCGCAGTATCACTGTTTAGCTTTCAAACACTACCAAGACGCTATTCAATTACCCGATGTAAACATCATTATTATTTCAACCTTGCATGCCTCTATGTTTGAAATTGCAGAAGCAGCTATTCGCGCAGGCAAGCATGTATTGCTTGAAAAACCCGGCGGAAAACATAGCCGTGAAATTTTGACTTTACAAAAATTAGCTAAAGAGACAGGGTCTTTGGTATGTGTTGGCTTTAATCATCGTTATCATCGCGCCTTTCGTAAAGCACGCGCATTGGTTGATGATGGCGCATTAGGCGAGTTAATGTTTATTCGTGCGCGTTATGGGCACGGTGGGCGCTTAGGTTACGACAAAGAGTGGCGGGCAGACCCCGCATTATCGGGTGGCGGCGAATTAATCGACCAGGGTGTTCATTTAATTGATTTATCGCGCTGGTTTTTAGGCGAATTTGAAAATGTGGAAGGCAGTGCCCACACATTCTATTGGAACATGCCTGTTGATGATAATGGTTTCATGATTTTAAGCACCAAAGATAAAAAAATTGCGCATTTACATGCCAGTTGTACGGAATGGAAAAATACTTTTTCATTCGAGCTTTACGGTAAATTAGGAAAATTAGAAATAAGTGGCTTGGGAGGTAGTTACGGCGTTGAAAAACTGACGTATTACCGCATGTTGCCAGAAATGGGGCCGCCGGAAACGCAAGCTTGGGAATTCCCTATGGCTGATGATTCTTGGCAGGCTGAATTCGAATCTTTTGTTCAAAGCATTGAAGCGAACAAGCAACCCGCCGCCGGCCTGCCTGAAGCAGCCGCAGTCTTAACGGTTGTTGAAACCATTTACAGGAAGTCTGGATATGATCATTGTTAGAAGCCCTTTACGCATTTCATTAGGTGGTGGCGGCACCGATTTGCCGTCTTACTACCGCGACCACACAGGATTCTTGATTGCAGCGGCCATTGATAAATATGTTTATATCACCCTGCACGAAACCTTTGTTGATGAGCTCATTTTAAAATATTCTAAATTAGAACGTGTGAATGCGATTGCAGATATCGAGCATCCGATTATTCGTGAATCGTTAAAGCACGTGGGTGTTTCGGGCACACATCTTGAAATTACGAGTATGGCGGATATTCCCTCGGGAACGGGCTTGGGGTCTTCTGGCAGTTTTACAACAGCATTATTGAAGGCTTTGCATTGTTACCGAAAAAATTTAGTACACCCGGAGCATTTGGCAGAAGAAGCTTGCCACATAGAACTGAATTTATTGAAAGAACCCAT
Organism: uncultured Gammaproteobacteria bacterium; assembly: GCA_965653045.1. GTDB lineage: Bacteria > Pseudomonadota > Gammaproteobacteria > DSM-16500 > DSM-16500 > Aquicella. Next base: position 83,583 of record CBFGYM010000006.1, on the reverse strand, counting down.
CGGGAAGCAAGACCAATATATTGCAGCCTACGGCGGATTAACGTGTTTTTCATTTAACCCAGATGATACGGTTAAAGCGTGGCCTTTGAAGTGCGACCAAGAAACCTTGTTTAACTTAGAAGATAACTTATTGCTATTTTTCACCGGGTATTCACGCTCAGCATCTAACATTTTGAAAGAACAAGATGTGAAAAGCAAAGATAAAAATAAAGACATGATTGAGAATTTGCATTTTGTCAAAGATATTGGCTTTAAGAGCAAAGAAGCCTTAGAAAGCGGTGAATTACACACATTTGCTGATTTGATGAACGTGCATTGGGAATATAAAAAACAACGTTCCAACAATATGAGCAATACAAAAATTGATGATTGGTATGCCATTGCACGCCAAAACGGTGCGCTAGGCGGTAAAGTGATCGGTGCAGGCGGCGGTGGTTTTTTAATGTTTTACGCCGACGATAAAGCTAAGTTACGACACGCCATGCGCGCAGAAGGCCTGCAAGAAGTGCGTTTTCGTTTTGACTTTCATGGAACACAGGTGGTTACCCAGTCGTGAAAAATGTTTTAAGCCCTGTTGTTATTTTAGCGGGTGGTTTGGCCACACGCTTAAGACCGGTGACAGAAACCGTTCCTAAAGCGTTGCTGCCCATACGCGGCGAGCCGTTTATTTTTCATCAATTACGAGCGCTAAAACAACAGGGTGTGAGCCGCGTGGTGTTATGCGTGGGTTATTTGGGTGAGCAAATTGAAACAGCTGTGGGTGAAGGCGAAGCATTCGGGTTGAAAGTTGACTATGCCTACGATGGAGACACTTTATTAGGAACCGGCGGCGCGATTGCACAAGCGCTACCTTTGCTTGATGAGCAATTCTTCATTTTATACGGCGATTCATATTTGCAATGTGATTATGCAGCAATTCAAGCTGCGTTTAATCAATCAGATAAATTAGCCTTAATGACCGTGTTTAAAAACGAAGGGCTATGGGATAGCAGCAACGTTGAATTTCAAAACGGTGAATTAATCACGTATAGCAAACGCTTTAAAACACCACGCATGGCGTACATTGATTACGGCTTAGGCCTGGTGAAAGCCTCAGTATTTGAGCATATTTCATTGCAACAACCGACTGATTTAGCCGATATTTACGAGACTTTAGTGCAACAACACGCTTTAATGGGCTATGAAGTGAAACATCGATTTTATGAAGTGGGGTCATTTGCAGGCATTGAGGCTTTTGAAGCGCATTTAGCAATGGTTTAAGACAAACAAGGAGTATCTATGCAATTTATTGATGAGTTTTTATCGGAAGCGACGAGCATTATTAATCAACTGAACCGCTCAGAAATCGAAAAATCAGTTGATTTGCTGGCAACTACGCGTGAAAACGAAGGTCGTTTATTTATTTTAGGCGTTGGCGGCAGCGCGGCAAATGCCTCACATGCCGTCAACGATTTTAGAAAAATTGTCGGGATTGAAGCTTACGCCCCCACAGACAATGTGTCTGAATTAACCGCACGGACTAACGATGAAGGTTGGAGTACCATTTTTGCAAAATGGTTAGAAGTAAGCCGATTAAAAGCGAAAGATACGATTTTGGTGTTATCAGTGGGTGGTGGTAATTTAGAAAAAAACGTAAGCCCGAATTTAGTATCTGCTTTGCAGTATGCGAAAAAAATTGGCTCTAAAGTGATGGGCATTGTGGGGCGAGATGGTGGATACACGGGTCAAGTAGCCGATGCATGCGTGATTATTCCAACGCCTAACCCGCAAAATACCACGCCGCACGCAGAAGCATTCCAAGCGGTAGTTTGGCATTTGTTAGTGTCGCACCCGAAATTGAAAACGGCTGAAACCAAGTGGGAATCTGTTAAATAATGGTGCGCGCTGTTTTTTTAGATCGTGATGGTGTGTTAAATGATGCGATTGTGCGAGAAGGAAAGCCCTTTCCGCCTGCGTCTTTGGCTGAGTTACGTGTAGCAGATGATGTGTTGCCAGCATTAACACAGCTAAAACAGGCGGGTTTTTTACTGCTAGGGGCAACGAACCAACCTGATGTGGTGCGCGGTAAAACCGCACGTGAAACGGTTGAAGCGATGAATACACATTTAATGCAAACCTTGCCCTTAGATGAAATGCGCGTGTGTTATCACGATGATGAAGATAACTGCGCGTGCCGTAAACCAAAGCCGGGTTTAATTTTATCGGCCGCGGAAAAATTTGGGGTAGATATTAAAAACAGTTTTATGATAGGTGACCGTTGGCGTGATGTTGAAGCAGGCTATCAAGCGGGTTGTAAAACCGTATGGATTAACCGCGGTTATCAAGAACGAGAGCCTTTGAGTGCACCTGATAAAGAAGTGAAAAACTTGAGTGAAGCAGCGGCATGGATTTTAAATAGCAAGAATTAATCAAGGAGCGACAAATGCAATCAATTTTAAATTTGAACGTAAAAATTTACGCGGATGGGGCAGATAAAAAAGGGATGTTAGAGATGTATCAACACCCTTATGTGAAAGGCTTCACTACGAACCCAACCTTAATGCGCAAGGCTGGTATTTCCGATTATAAAGCTTTTGCTTTAGATGTGTTGCAAGCAATTCCTGACCGATCAATTTCATTTGAAGTGTTTTCAGATGATTTTGATGAAATGTACGAGCAGGCGCTAGAAATTGCAAGCTGGGGTGAGAATGTTTATGTAAAAATTCCAGTGACGAATACGAAGGCAGAATCGGCTTGTTCGATGATTAACGCCTTGGCTGATAAAGAAGTGAAAATGAATGTGACGGCGTTAATGACCCTAGACCAAGTCACCACTGTGACAGAGGCGCTGAAAAACGCACCAAATTCTTATATTTCAGTCTTTGCAGGGCGTATTGCAGACACAGGCATAGACCCCATGCCGATAATGAAACAATCGGTTGAAATCATGCAGCCATATTCACAGCTGGAATTAATTTGGGCAAGTCCGCGTGAATTATTAAACGTATTTCAAGCGAATGACATTGGTTGCCAAATTATTACGGCAACGAATGATATTATTAAAAAATTAACTTTAGTCGGGAAAGATTTAACGGATTATTCCTTAGAAACCGTTGAAATGTTTTACCGCGATGCAACCGCCGCTGGTTTTCAAATTGAAACACTTAAGGTGGCTGTGTGAGCTTGACGCAACCCAAAATTTCAGTGGTCATTCCTGTATTAAACAGCGCCTCGACGATGGAAAAGGCGCTGTTGAGTATTGTGAACCAAGCATACGATGCAACTGAAATTATTGTATTAGATGCCGGCTCGACAGATGGTACAGTTGCAATCATTGAGAAATATCAAGATAAAATCGCTTATTGGCATAGCAAACCCGATGGCAGCCCGGGGCTTGCGTTAAATGTTGGGTTTATGAAAGCAACGGGTGATTTGATTGTACCCTTGATGGCGGATGATTGGTTTGAGCCCAACATTTTTCATAAAGTTGCGGCTGTTTATGCGCGAAATAGTAATATTGATATCATTAGCTGCGGCGGCCAGTTTGCTTATTTTGATAAAACGAAAAACAAAATTATTGTTAAAGTGCGCTATACCTCACCGCGTAAATTGAAAATTAATTTATATAATATGTGCTACGGTATTCCTGCCATGAGTTCGCGATATTTTGCAAAGGCATATATGGATAAGTTGGGGTTATTAGATGCCCTAGATGCCGACGGTAAACACAACTTTAGCACCGACCGTGAATATATGATACGCGCTGCTCTGCTGGGGTGCCGGAATGTGGTGATTCCTGATCTTGGGCACACTTACTACATCCACGACCAATCAGCCACGTTTGGAAATAATCTTAATAACCAGCTTAAAATATTCAAAGAACACATGGCGCTGGTTGTTAACTACCTAGAAAAATATCCTGAAGCCCGCGAAAACACCGGCTTTTTTAAACACTGGTACGCCCACCAGTCGGTTCGCCTATTCGCCTATCAACTGATGCGACGCGAATGGGGCGCTGCTGTAAAGAGTGCAAAAGCAGGACTGAGGTTCACACCGTTTAGATGGCTGTATTGCTTGGTGGAGCTGCCGGTGCAGCGGGTGGGGAAAGTTGTTTGGTGGTGCACGCAAAAGAAATTTTATCCTGTTTTGGAAAATAAATAGAATGACACATAAAATATTAGCAGTACAAAATTGTGGGCCAAGCGGTAGCACCTTGGTGCAAAGTTTATTAGATGCTCATCCTAGCATTATGTCTTTGCCTGCCTTACATGCGTTAGAATTAGTGATTTTCTGGGAAGCACACTGTGGCGCAAATAAAAGTGAATTTTATGAAAAATTTATTCATCATTTTCGTTTTTACTATAAGCCTGAACTTGTTCCCAATGGCTTAGGGTTAAGAGAACTTGGCGATCATCGCAATGAGCTTGCTTGTGTTGATGAAGAGATGTTTACGCAGAAAATAAAACTTTATTTCAGTCAAATGACATTTAACTTTAATCGTTATTTGACAGCTGTCTATCGTGCTTATCATGAATGTTTAGGTCGGCCATATTCTGAGTCATCCTATATTTTATATCCGATACACTCACTGAATAAGCGCTTTGCCAAAATTATTGTCGATAATTTTGAGTGCGTTCGATTTCTCTATACCATTCGCGAGCCAGTTCAAGCTATTGGTTCGGCTGCGAAACATATCAATAAAGATAGAGCGTGGGATCATTTGCACTTATTGAGTTGTATTGCTGCTCAAATGGTGTGTGATTTTACGATACATGTGGGCCCCCATGATGTTTATGGAATGCGACCCTACTTTGAAGATACAAAAAATTTTCATATACGAAATAAAGCAATTCGTTTAGAAGACGTGCATCGATCAACGCGCGAAGTGATGGAGAAGATTTGTGCATGGTTAGACATACCCTGGAATGATAATTTATTAAAAAGCACATTCAATGGGTTAACATGGCATAATCGCCCTGAAAGTATTCGTCAGTCAGGTGTTGGTGCTGAAACGATCAAGCAGAATCATACTGATATTTTAACAAAACTCGATAAATATCGATTTAAATTATTAACAATGAAATTTAGCCAGCATTATCAATATCAGACCACATCTTTGTCATCTTTCAAAAAAATGATTTTATTATTTTTAATATTTTTACCCTTTAGAATGGAAAACTTAGCAGATAGGAAAGCTAGAAAAAATGAATTGTTAAATTCCAAAAAACAAAGCACAAGATTTTTAAAACATTTGCCTGCAGTAGGGAATGATGTTTATTTGAAACTATTGAACATTAAAAACGGATTGCATTGCCGTATGAAATGGATTATTCCTGCTATTTTAGGTAAAAATGAAGCGGTTAAAGCGAATTACGTGGAGTTATTGTGAGCACTAAATTTGGGCCTAAAGTTTATTGGATTACAGGGCTATCAGGCGCGGGTAAAACGACACTGGCAAATGCCTTAATCGATGCATTTCGTCGATTAAATTTAGTGTCGGTATTGGTTGATGGGGATGTCATTCGTGAGCTTTATGGTGATACAGAGTCCTATGATAGAGCAACACGTCTTGTATTAAGCAAACGCTATAGTCAGCTTTGTCGATATTTATTATCGCAAGGTGTGAATGTAGTATGTTCAACAATTTCATTGTTTCATGAAACGCAAGCCTGGAATCGAAAAAATATTCCTGCTTATTATGAAATTTTCTTAGATGTATCACAACCCGAGCTTATGAAGCGTGATTATAAAAAAATTTACGATAGAGCATTAAAGGGCGAATTAAAGAATGTCGTTGGTGTTGATATACTCCCTGAGTATCCGAAAAATCCTGATTTATGCCTTAAGTGTAATGAGAACTTATCCGTCGAAGATAGTGTTAAACGAATACTGCAAATGAACAACCTGTATTTAAATAATGATTTAACAGCCAAGGAGATTTAAATGAAAGCAGCCGCATGTTTGCATGGTGACTTTACAACACTAGCAGAAAAATATTCGACAAATAGACCCGATTATTCATTGTCTGTGTTGAATGCTATATTTGGAATGGTTAATAAACCAAGATCAGAAATTGATGTTGCAGACGTCGGCGCGGGAACCGGTATTTGGACGCGTATGCTGTCAGCTTCAGGTTGTCGTTCAATCACCGCCGTCGAACCGAATGATGAAATGCGTCGTATGGGTGAAACAGATGTTAACAACGGCCGTATTACTTGGCACAAAGGGTCAGGTGAAGCTACGACGTTAGCAGATGAATCATGTGATTTAGTTAGCATGGCCTCTTCATTTCATTGGGTTGATTTTGAAAAAGGGACGACTGAATTTTGCCGTATATTGAAACCAAACGGCTATTTTGTTGCGATATGGAACCCAAGATATATTAACGATAATCCTATTTTAGTCGATATTGAAAATAAAATTTACGAATTATCACCGAATGTTAAACGTGTTTCATCAGGTAAATCAGCTTTTGTTGATGAGCTATCACAAAAACTCGAAAATTCAGCATTGCTCAGTGAAGTAGTTTATTTGCAAGGTAAACATCAAATTGTCATGAGCGCAGAACAATATATTGGTGCTTGGGAATCTGTGAACGATGTACGTGTACAAATGGGTGAAGATAATTTTGCGCAGTTTATGGCATATGTAAAATCGAAAATTATGCCTTTAGGAAAAATAAGCTGTACTTACTTAACACGTGCTTGGGTTGCAAAAAAGCGCTAACAAAACAAACGGAAGAATTGATTATGGTCGCAAGTCGGATTGTAAAAAAAGCTGAATATCACTTTTTATCGAAAGCAAAAACTTTGTCTGCTTTATCTGGAAACATTAATGCAGCAACGATTCTTCCGTTATTTTATTTTACGAAATTAACTTGGTTGAATAAACGCGATCAAGTTTTACGTGATTTATCAGAACTTGATTGGGCAATGCAATCATTAATTGTGCGCAGTAGTGCTTTGAGTGAAGATAATGAAACATCGTCAGCGGCGGGGAAGTATGATTCAATTTTGAATGTGCAAGGGGTTGATGCCTTCATTGTAGCCGTGAATCAGGTCATGGAATCGTTTGGTGAAGGAGAGGATGCTGATGAAATTCTTATTCAGCCTATGGCAAAGGATGTGAAAATTTCAGGGGTTTTATTTACAGCAGACCCAAACACCAATGCGCCTTATTATATTTTAAACTATGATAGCCATACAGGTGATACAACAACAATTACTGGCGGTAACACCAACCATCATTGTCGTGTTATTCATCGCAGTTCCGCTGAATGCCATCATGAATTTTCGAATATTTTAACTTTAGCAAAAGAGCTTGAAGAAAAGTTTGAATCTGAATGCTTAGATATAGAGTTTGCAATCACCTCGGCGGGTGAGCTAATTTTATTTCAAGTAAGACCTTTAATTTTAAATACGGGATCACCTGTATTTGAAACACAACAACATTTAAAAATTTTAAAAAGAATAGAAGATAAAATTAAAGTTGGCTTTGCAAGACACCCATATTTATATGGGTGTAGTACGGTTTACGGCATTATGCCCGATTGGAACCCGGCAGAAATTATCGGCATTCGCCCGAAACCCTTAGCGATGAGTTTGTATCGAGAGCTGATTACAGATGCGGTTTGGGCTTACCAGCGAAGTAACTACGGTTATAAAAATTTGCGCAGTTTTCCGCTTTTATTAGATTTTGAAGGCTTGCCTTACATTGATGTGCGCGTCAGCTTTAATTCTTTTTTACCAAGCCACTTATCAGATGCTGTTTCTGAAAAACTTGTTAATTATTATCTTGGTAAGCTTGCTGCTTCTCCTGAGCTACACGATAAAGTTGAATTTGATATTGTATATTCTTGTTATACCCTCGATTTATCTGAACGTTTGGCCTGTTTGAAAGAAGAAAATTTTTCTGAGCTAGAAATCAAAGAAATTAAAGACGCCTTAATTCATTTAACGAACCAAATTATTGACCACAAAGCAGGATTATGGCGTGCTGACCTTGAAAAAATAGAAGAATTAAAACAACGACAAGAAACGATTTTCCATTCCAATTTAGATATTACCTCTAAAATTTATTGGCTTATTGAAGATTGCAAGCGTTACGGCACCTTACCCTTTGCAGGTTTGGCGCGTGCAGGTTTTGTTGCAGTACAGTTGTTGCGATCATTTGTGAATGTTGGCATTTTAACGGCTGATGACTATACGCGATTTATTGCTTCTGTAAACTCAGTAAGCTCTGATATGACAAATGACTTCACCGATTTATCACGCGAAGATTTTTTGAATAAGTACGGTCATTTGCGCCCAGGAACTTACGATATTTTATCGGCACGTTACGATGAAACACCTGATTATTACTTTGATTGGGCAGCGACAACACAAGATAATACTTCACCCCATTCTCACTTTACATTGTCTATACAGCAATTAAGACAATTACAAGAATATATCGACCGCGATGGTTTGAATGTGAATGTGCTTGAATTGCTTGAATTTATTAAAACAGGGATTGAATCAAGAGAGTATTCAAAATTTATCTTTACAAAAAGCGTGAGCGATATTTTAAAATTAATTGAAATTACAGCAACGCAACACGGTATTGATCGATCAGATTGCGCCTATTTGAACATTCAAACGTTAATTAATTTATACAGTTGCAGCCGTGACCCGGCAGAATTAATGAAGCAATCAATTGAAGCAGGGAAAAATCAGCATAGAATCACCTGCGGTATTCAATTACCATCCTTGATTGTTGAGCCGGACGATCTTTATCAATTCACAATTTCTCAGTCGCTGCCAAATTTTATTACGCAAAAACAAGCGATTGGGCGGTGCACCAACCCATCATCACCTCGTGAACAATTGAAAGATAGCATTATGTTTATTCCAAGTGCTGACCCGGGTTATGACTGGATATTTACAACCGGCATTGCAGGGTTTGTGACGCAATATGGTGGTGTAAACTCACATATGGCGATTCGTGCTGGTGAATTAGGCTTACCTGCAGTTATTGGTTGCGGTGGCTTAAATTACACTCGCTGGAAAGCATCAATGAAAGTTAAAATTGATTGTGGAAATAGACAGGTCATTTGTTTATGAAATTAATTGCTATTACACAGCGTGTTGCAAAAGAACCTACTTATTTGCAAGGCCATGATATGCTCGACCCACAATTATCTCAGTTTTTATATACCTGCGATTGTTTGCCTATCATTATTCCAAACGTGTTTGAGGTGGCAAAACGTTTAACGCAAGAAATTGCTTTCGATGGTGTGTTATTAAGCGGTGGAAATGTGACATCAGAACGGGCTGATATTGAGAATTTCTTAATAGCACAGGCTATTTCAAAACAAATTCCCTTATTGGGTGTTTGCCAAGGCATGCAACGTTTGCAACAATTTATCGGACAAGTTTTAATACCTGTTGAGGGGCATGTTCAGGCGGAGCAAACTATTTTTGTTAATAACAAAGCGTATCAAACAAACTCTTATCATGATTATGGTGTGAAAACAGCGCACCCTGATTTAACCATTTTTGCAACGCACCAAGATGGTGTCATTAAAGCGATTAAGCACAAGCAACATCGATTATATGGTCTAATGTGGCATCCAGAACGCCAAACACATTTTTCAAAGCAAGATATTGCATTCGTTAAAGGTCTTTATTCAGGAGAGCAGCAATGCGAGCAATCATACTAGCAGCCGGTCGTGGCAGTCGCTTAAAACAATTAACGAATGAGAAACCCAAATGCATGGTGTCATTGCATGGCAAGCCTTTAATTTCACATCAAGCTGAAACATTAAGGGAAGGCGGAGTGGATGAAATTGCAATTGTAACCGGCTATTTGCAAGATAAAATTATTAACATCAATGAATCTCGGCGATTTTATAACGCAGATTGGTCAAGCTCAAATATGGTATGGTCTTTGATGCAAGCAGAAGCTTGGTTAACTGAAACCCCGTGCATTGTGAGCTATTCTGATATTTTTTATCACTCGGATGCGATTAAGTCATTGAAAGAAGCAAGCGGCGACATTGTCATTACCTACGATAAAAATTACCTCGAGAACTGGTCTAAACGCTTCGCAAACCCACTGGATGACCTTGAAACCTTTAAATTTGAAAATAACCAACTTTCAGAAATTGGGAACAAACCAAAAACCCTCGCGGATGTGCAAGGACAGTATATGGGATTGTTAAAAATTACACCACATGGGTGGTGTCAAATTGAAAAAATATTAGAAAAATTAACGTTGGAAAAACTTAAAAAGCTGGATATGACGAGTTTATTAAACCTTGCTTTGCAAGACAAGATCGCGATTTTGACAATACCATATCAATTACCGTGGGGTGAGATTGATCATGAAAGTGACTTGATTCTTTACGAAAGTACAGGTTGAAGAATTTGCTGGACACGTGGGAGATTTCTGTTAGCATTTAGTGCAGGAAGAAGCTGATTGATCGAAGGAAGTGTATAATTTGTTAAACAAAACCCAATCTCAACGAGTCTTCATATTTGACCCATGTTTTGGTGGTTTAACAGGCCATTGGGAAAATTATTGCAAGCGCTTATGTCAAGAGTTCAGTAATCGTCATTATGAAGTGATTATTTTTGGGCAAAATGACTTTCAATCAGCAATGATTGCCCAGTTAACTTTTTATCCAGTTTTCACAACAAGTCCATTTTTACCCGCTAAAAACATGGCTGATTTAGAATCAATTAAAAAATTATTTTTAAATGATTTTAAAAAAATTGACGTTGAGCAGTTTTCTGAATCTGACATTTTCATGTTTCATTCAATATATCCGACTTATTTTAATGCAGCAATTGAGTGGACAAAAACGATTGTGAACAAAAAAAGAATACTATCTTATTTTGTATTTCAATTTCCGCCATCTGATACTAAAAAACATGCTGGAATTTTTAAAAATATTTATTATCGGTTGCGTCGCATAATTTCACTTGAGCCACAGAGTGTTAACGATCTTCAATGGTCTGACAATAACCATGTGCGTTTTTACCAGAAAAGCATTAAAGATTTAGGCGATTTGATTAAAAATACCCATGTATTATGTGCTAATTCTGGCGGTCTGGCGAGAAATTACAGTTTGTTGTTTGGTTTAAAAGTGCACCCTATACCAATGCCAGGCTTGATTTTAAATGATATTAATTCGTCTAGTACTGTTTTTCCGGTATCAACCAGCGATTCAACTTCAATAAAGATTGGGTATTTTGGTCATGGGTGTATTGATAAAGGTGCAGCATTATTGGAAGATATCATAAGAAAAATATTAATAAAAGATAAAAATATTGAATTTTATATTCATGCTAATCCTAGCGACGAAGCGAAACAATATTTTGATAAACTGTGCTTGATAGATTCTCCACGCGTTCATTTTTATCATGGTCATATTCAACAAGCATTGATGATACAGTTAATTAATCTAGTGGATATCGTTATTTTGCCATACTCACACAAAAAATATGCAACATGTCCATCAGCTGTGTTCATGGAAGCATTAACTTTCGGTAAATTGATGGTTATTCCTTCGGAAACATGGATGGCTGAAATAGCAGAACAATATTCTGTGGACGTGAAAAAGTTTGATTATTTTGATGCCGATTCAGTTATTCAAGCATTGGATTTAGCAATTACCGACTATACCCCAGATTCAGAAATGATGAAGAATGCGTCTCGAGCATTTTCGTCAAACAATAATATTGCTAAATATTTAGATTGCGTTTTTGAAGCGGCTAATGATATTCAGCATTTGAATCATTGACAGTGTAAACAGAGGAATTTCTAAAGTGATAAAAATTAATAAAATAGCAATATTAAAAGGGACAGATTGTCAGTTTAGTTTTGAGATTTTAGAATTCCAGGATACATTGAAAAGATATGACATTGAATCTCGAGTATTTGATAAAAGTGAAAGTATTTTAGATTATAAACCATGTTGTGTTATTGTAACATCACCCAGTGATGCAAAGCTGACACCTTACCCTACCTTTGGTATTTTAAATCTTAGCAGAGGGCAATTTTTGCAATTGCCAAGATATATCCGAAACGCTTTAACATATGATGGATACCTTATTCAATCACCTATCATGGCTCAAACACTTGGCGATTTGATGTTTGGTGCGAGAAAAATCGATTCTCAAATTATCGGAATGAATTTATACCCAATTAAAGCAGACTGTCGTGCATTAAATTTGAAATATGAAAATCGTAAAGTTATAATTTTTGAGCCTAACTTCGAACAGTCAAACTTTAAAGAGGCGATTAAAAAAATATTGAAAGGTTGCAATAATATTTATTTGCTCACCAATCAGCATGATATCCCTAAAATATCCTCAAATAAAATTATTTCATTTGAAGATTATTACGCATTACCAAATATTTTTAATGAAAATACGGTCGCTATTTGTTTATCATCTGGTGATGATGGGAATATTACCACTTCATTAATGAAATGTATTTCACTTTCGGTTCCTATTATTGTACGTGAAACTGAGATATTGAAACGCGAGTTTAACGATAATTTGAGCTATATACCGAATACCATCTCTATATCAGCATTGCCAAACCTGATTGAGTTAATGGTGAAAAAGATATATGAAAATCCATCAGCTAGTGTTCAGAAGGTGCACGAAGCTGTAAAGGTTTTTAATGAAAAATATGCTTTAACAGTCTCTATGCCAAGATTGATAAAAATGTATAACGAAACCATGATCAATAAAGGTTATCTTCCTAAACCTGATAATATATTTGAAGAAAGACTTCCATCAGTTACATATATTATGCGAACAGGTGGAAAGCATAGACCTTTTCTCGAAAGAGCCTTAGATTGCTTGGTTGCGCAAAACTATCCCGATTTACGAGTCATATTTGTGACTCACGTAAAAGTTCCTTATTTGCCCGAAATTATAGAGAAATATAAGACAATTAAGTTTAAAGTGCTGGAAAGTATCAAATCAAAACGTTCACAAGCTATTCGAGATGGTATGGCGGCTGTTGAAACAGATTTGTTTGGATTATTTGACGATGATGACGAATTGTTTCCAAACCATGTTCGTTCTTTAGTTTATACTATGCAATATCACAATCATCGTGATTGGCGTGGTGAAATAGGCATGGTATATAGTGCTAGTATTCACGCCGATGACACTTATCCCGTTCCTGAGCGCGCAGAATTTCAAGATTATAAATTGATTGGGAAAGGCGAAAAGCGTGCAATTGAGCATTATCGTTATTATAATTCAAATATGATGTCAATGCATAATTGGTTTATGCCGAATGGTTGGTTAGCACGAAAATCTTTGATTGATAATGAGTTATTAACTGATCCAGGCTTGGATACCTGTGAAGATTTGTATTTTGAATTACAAATAGCTCAAAAAACACATTTTGCGTTTACAGGTGAGGTCACGGCTATTCATCACTTTCATCATCTCGGTAATTCCACCATAGATGACAGTCACAAGCATTTACCCGATACACAACGTATTGCACTAAGAAACTTTGCAAGAACTTTCCCATCAGACTCGAATTACGATATAGCTGAAAAGTTTTGGTTGATTGGAAAACAAGTTCGAGAGCAAGCTTGGGTTCGATTTGCTGATGCTTTACCTAGCGCGGAATTTGATTACACGCTTAATCAGTTTTATCAAACGAGATCAATGAAGCCGACTTTTGTTGTATCGAGTGCAGCTACATATGGTTTCGGAAATCATGAACGATTAAAATCATTGGTCAAAATAATTTTTATTCCCATCAAGTTAATTGGTTATGTTTTTAAGTTTTTTAATCTAGAAAAGTCACGAAAAACCGAGTATATGAACAAGGTTTTACGTAACATTGAAGAGCATGGAGTGTTAAAAACACTCTTCAAAATCCACAATTTAATTGAGCGTGGTCAAGTAGCGGAATTTTCATTGGGTGCGAAGCATTCATTTATTTATAAAGGATTGAAACATCTTTTGACCTTGCTGGGTGTAAAAACGGCGAATAATATATGATGTTTTTCTGGTGAAAGGAGAAATTTAAATGGCTGTGCTGCAAAAAAATACTCAAAAATCATTTTTTGAAAATAGAGATAACGCGGTTGCGAATTATCATCAGGTCGGCTTTCATATCGAAGAAAATATTTTTACACCAGAACAATGTGATAATTATATAAGAATTGCTAACGAATTAAGTGCAGCTAAACAAGGCGATTTTAAACCATTCATGATGCCTCATCGGGAACGTCCTGAATTCCTCGATGCAATGAAAGATAAAAGAATTGTTCAAATTATCGATGCATTCGTCGGAGGCAATGCAGTTGGATTGCAGTCACAATTTTTCTTTTGTAAACCAGGCACTCGTGGATTTTCAATGCATCAAGACAATTTCTTTGTGCAAGCCAAGCATGGTGTGTTCGTCTCTGCATGGATAGCTTTGGTTGATACCACCCCAAATAATGCGGGCTTGATTGTTTATCCAGGTACGCATATCGAAGGGGATCTTCCTGTTAGGAAGTTGAGTTTGGTGCGTGATATAAATCAAGACCCAAATGCAAATAATGAAGAGGTCATTATTCCAGAGAAATACAAAGAAACGCATTTAAGTGTCAAACAAGGAAGTGTCTTATTTATCCATGGTCACGTTGTGCATGGCTCAAATCCCAATCTATCAAATGCTGATCGTTCGGTTTTATTAAATACATATATCAAAGACGGTGAAGCATTCAGAAGTGGCGCATATGCGCAACGCTCACCCTTAAATTTGGGTTAATCGCAAGGAATCATACTTATGCAAGGGAATGAGCATATAACACGGAATTTAGTCAATAAAATTGCGATATTAAATCCATATTTGCAAGGGGGTCATGTTCAAATCGCAGAAACTGAATCAGCAACAAGATATATTGATGCTGCGAGAAATTTAGGTATAGTCGCTGAAATGTTTTCAAATTCCGATGATATTGACCTGTTTAAGCCTGATATTGTTGTTGCAATTACGTACCAGGAAGGTAAATTAACGAAATACCCAACGTATGTATCATTAAATGCACCGCCTTCATTAATCAAAAATGAAGAGCGCTTTTTGAGAAATATTCTCTCATTTGATGGATATTTGACTCTATCAACACACATGATAGATTGGCTTGAAAAAGTTTGTCAAAAATATAGTAAGCCATTTTTTTTTGCAAAAGCAGCATTTTCAGTACCAAAAACAAAGTTTTTTGAATGTGATTTTTCAAAAGCCACAGCTATGTATATGGGCACCAATTGGGATGGAAACCGACATGCAAATTTTTTTACCGCGCTAGATGGTAGCGGTTATTTAATGTGCTATGGGCCAGAAAACAGTTGGAAAAATTATTCACATGGTTTATATGGCGGTCAAATTCCGTTTGATGGGGTATCTGTTATAAATCGATATCAATCACACGGTATAGGTCTAGCAATCGGTCATCCTGTATTTGATGCTGAAGGAATTCCTAATAATCGATTGTTCGAAATTCCAGCTGCAAGTGCTCTGGTGATTTGTGGTGATAACGCGTTAGCGAGAAAATGGTATGGCGATGCTGCGTTAGTGTTAGATCATCAATTAAATCAATCAGGGTACACTGAGCAATTTATTAGTTATGTTGAATGGGTGAGAGCAAATCCGAAAATTGCCGCTGAAATGGCACACGAGACGCATCGAATTTATAATTCAAAGCTATGTATGGAGCAGCATATTTTGAATTTAATCGAACTGCATACAGCTGTGATGCGAGAAAAGTATGATGTGAATAGCTCAGCTAATATAAACGTACAAAACCCAGTTTATTTGATTATGCCAAAAATTAGTTCATTCGAAGAATATAAAATTTTACTCGATGACATAAAAAATCAAACAGCATCAAATATCATTCTATGTTTTCATGATATTGAAGGCGAATATAAAAAATTTATTGAAGAGCATTTTTTAGACTCGAAAAAACATTATATAAAATTCTTTCAGGATATTTTTGAGCTGGAGCTGTATCTTAAAAATATCGATAATCAAAAATATCATCCTTGGGTAGCTTGTCTAGATGTGAATGTTAGATTATTCAGTAATCATATTGCAACCTGTTTGAATGCAGCGAGCAGAAATATGAAAAATGGGTACAGTTTTGATATCGTTAAGGCTAGATATGTTGAGCAATCTAATTTATTTCATTTGCCTGATTATATTCAGGATGTTCACAAAATATACGATGAAAATAATCTGAGACTTGAAAATCACGCACAAAATGCGCGACATCCACGAAGTGTTTTTATGTTTAAGTTGATAATTTTAGAAAGTTTTTCTTTGAAATTCTTATTGTCGAATAACCTTCTACCTATAAACTTTTTGAAGTCATTTAGTTTTACTACTAATGAAGAAGTAACATCACAAGTAAATGTCGATGACTTGGCTTCTTTTGAAGGTTACAAATCATTAAATCGATTGATCGAGAAGCTGAGCTCTGCAACAGATAAGTCATTAGTCAGTTATATTAAGAAGCTTAAAGAAACTATTTATCTGCAAGAAAAGAAACTTAATGATTATTCCACTAAAAAATCTTTTTCTTTTATTCGACCCTTGAAGCAGTGGGCATACCGTTTGATTTACTCAGTAAGGAGCGACAGTGTCTGATATTAAACCATTTATTTCTGAAGCGGTTGTCAAACGAATTGCTGTTTTTAATCCCTATTTACAGGGTGGTCATACAAAAACAGCAGAGATGGAATCAACCGCAAGATTTGTTGCTTGTGCTGAACATCGTGGAATTCAAGTTAAAATGTTTGATAACTCGCACGACATTATGTTGTTTAAACCAGATTTTGTGTTTTCAATTACCTATCAAACAGGTAAGTTAACACCATTTCCAACTTATATGAATGTAAATATTCCTGTAACGATGATTCATGATGTTCATCGTTTTGTAAGAAATATTTTATCGTGTGATGGTTTTGTTACAGTATCTGAGTCTGTTAAATCATGGCTGATGAAAATTTGTCAGCAGTATAATAAAACATATATATGTTGTGATGGATATTTTTCTGTTGAAAAAACCGAGTTCAAACCTGCAAATTATGAGCATGCTGTTTGTGCATACATGGGAACAAATTGGGATGGCACGCGTCATTCATCAATTTTTAATAGATTGAGTGATGGAAAATATCTTAAATGTTATGGCCCAAGAGAAAGTTGGAAATTATATCCAGATTCCTTGTTTGGTGGTGAGGTGCCTTTTGACGGTGTCTCTACACTCAAAATGTATAATAATAGTGGAATGGGTTTATGCATTGGTCACCCTCAATTTGACGAAGAAGGCATTGCAAATAATCGTATGTATGAAATTGTTGCTGCGGGTGCAATGCCAATTGCTTCGAATAATTCACTCACAAAAGAATTTTATGGTGATACGATATTATACTTTAATCATCTCGCCGCTCCAAATGAAGTGGCCGATCAGATTATTCATGCTGTTCAGTGGGTAAGGTCTAATCCGAAATTGACTGAATCAATGACAGCCGCCGCTCATGATTTATTCAATAAAAATCTTTCAATGGAGTATTACTTAGATCAAATGCTTGCAATGCACCAAAAATATTTGAGTAAAATTCAACAACAAAAAATGGCAATCACGAATAAACTAGCAAACTCAGAAATGTCATTGTGTTATATCATTGCCAATCCTGTCTTAGATTCGAGTGCGGCAGATACAATAGCCTCAATTGTTGCACAAGGAGTTGACAATCCTAACGTATTTCTTATTTCAAAAAACGAACCCCGAGGATTGATTGAACATATTAAAAACTTTTATCCTAAAGTGCATGTTTCATGGATAAGTTATCAGGATGAACGTACAAATGATGGATTAATAAACGCTCTAAATCAACAACATTGTGATCTGCTTGTCATTCTAAACCCAGGAGATATCTTATTTGATCACTATACGGCTTGTTTGACGAATTTTGTTTCAGTGTCAGAATCAGAATTTACAAATTATAGCGCATTTGTGATGGGTTCATTAAGTCATTCTCGGTTCGATGATTCGTTAGAACAGTGTGATGACCCGCATATTATTAAATATCATGATTTCTCTAAAATTCAATCCTTTTTAACAGGCGAGCAATTTCCAATTTCATCAATTATATTTTCTTCAAATTTGTTTTCTGCTATCATAAAGGATAAAACACTTTATCATTTGAACGAATTTACTATTCAAACGCTATCAACGCTTGGTGTCAATCCCATTATCATTCCAAATATTGCTTTATCTGTTTTAATCGATAGGTACTACGCAAGTAAGAATTTATATTATGTGAGCCAGGTGAAAAAACTTGAAACTGATTTAATTCTTCGCGAGATATCAATGAACGAAATTTTGAACTCACGATCATGGCGTTATTTTAGTCGTGCAAGAAAAGTTGTAGGTAGATTAAAAAGGGTTAGTATGCGTGTTATATCATCCATTGTGTAGGTGTTTCTTCAATTTTATTTTAAACGTAATTTGATAGTTAAATTGAACAAGTAGATAGTTGATGAGAAGGAGAAAGAGATGGAAGATATGAATTCACGGCTATTTTTGAAGCATGAAAGAAACCTCTTCGACCCAGGTTTACTCGCTAATCTACGAATTAAGATGGATGCATTGCGTCACGCGCATGAAAAAAGATCTTCTTTGACGCAGAGAGAGCTTCATGCTGTGAATCGTGGAGAGTCAGCAGATAAAACACGTATGCAATCCCACTGGTACCGTGTTTGGCAGTCGGGCGATTCGCATTCTCGATTAGTGAGAACACTTTCACCATACCGGTATGTAACTTTTCCAGTACAAGTGAGGCACGTGACAGCTGTTAATCATTATGTGCCGTGGCATCAAGATATTGGTTATATGAAATTATTGGGCAATCGAGCACCAAAACAAGTGATGACTTGTTTTATACCGCTAGAACCCGAACCTAGTCAGTGTACGACGATACAATTTGCACTCGATAATTTCCATGATAAGCAGATGCAGGAATATGTTCATCAATCAGTTAATCAGTTTGGTGCGGGAATTATTAACCATAATTTTAGTGATTTGAAGCATTTTCCATTATCATTAGGTGATGCTTTAATCTTCGGTGATTATGTCTTGCACCGCACATTTTTGCCAGATGGTTGCCAGCCCGAAAGACGTTCTTTAGAATTTCGATTAGTCAAGCCTGAGCATGTGCTTCCTGGCAAAGATTATTTTGATATTATTACGGGTCAGTTTGTATTAACCAATGAAAATGGAGTACCTGTTGAATCTCAAATGGAACTCATTTCATTGGATTAAATTTGCATTTATTCGAAAAGGAGCGTTTTTGCTATGTTTTCTTTGTCTGGTCGTTGTTCGTTATCCTCACATCCTTTATTTGTTAATTCAGAACCTGGCGAGGCACTATCAAGAATGCCACTTGGTTTTATTGATGTTGGTGCGCGAGGTGGTGCACATGATGTTGTGGATCCTATTGCAGATATAACTGCTGTTTTAGGTTTTGAGCCTGATGTTGCTGAATGTCACCGTTTAATGTCTATTCCCGCTGTCTACCAACCATGGGCTAAGTTTGAACTTGTTCCAGTTGCAGTGGCTGATAAAGTGGATGAGGCAACATTGCATCTTTTATCGGCAAACACAAATCACTCCTTGTTACCACCAAATTCAGTATTTACTCAACGTTATAATATGGTGAAGTGGTTAGAAATTGGAAAAGAAAAGTTAAATACTGATTTAATGGATAATGTAGTTTTCTCAGAGAAATATATTAATACGTATTTTGGTGAATTTATTAAATTAGATACACAAGGAACAGAATATGAAGTGTTGAAAGGTAGTTCTCGTACTTTGGATGAAAGAACTGTCGCAATTGTAACTGAAGTTGCATTTTGCGAGTTATATCAAGGACAGAAACTTTTCTCTGAGGTTGAAATGTTATTGCGTTCTCACGGTTTTTCATTTTATGGTTTTTCTAAGTTTCACGGACGCTCATGTAAGTTGCTTGATAAAAATAACCAAACTACCGCTGAGCGTGCATTTTATGCAGATGCTGTTTTTTTTAAAGATCCCTTGTCAAGATTGCCGAATAGTCAGAATTTATCAACGCGCAGTATTTATGCCTTATATACCTGTGCATTATTGTTAGGGTATTATGACTTTGCATTAGAATTGGCTTCTAAATATTTTGCTAAGGAAGTATCTCAACTAGATAACGTAAAAAGATTAATTTCTGAAGTATCACATTTGTCACCTGAACAAACTATTTCTGATTTAATAAAAATATCGGAAGATGTGAAAGCACAGCCTTCACAAGCAAATATAATTGTCGGTGGGTTTGTTGATCGTCGACGTCGATTGTGTAATTATGATGATGTTTTAAATGTTTCTGTTTTGCCTAAAACACTGTAATTTAAAAGAGAGGTTTTAAAATGACAAGCACTACTGCTTTAAAAACAGATGAAAGTCAATTCGATGGTAGAAAAAACTTTTCTGCCGATGATCAAGTCGAGGCTATGCTCGAAGTCCATTTTGATAAATATAATATCTCTAAACGTGAGATTTGGCGTAATTTTCAACTTTACACCCGCAGAGTTTTTTTAAAACGCTTTTTAGCCCACTACGAATTATTTCAGAAAGTCGTTAATTTGCCTGGCGATATCGTTGAATTAGGTGTTTATCGCGGCAGTTCATTAATGTCTTGGGCGAATTTCATGGAAATTCGTAACATGGGCGATAGACATAAAAAAATTGTCGGCTTTGATAATTTTAAAGGCTTTGGTGACTTTGATGAAAAAGACGGCAAAGAAAGCCCCGATGTCGGTAAAAAAGCAGGGGGATTTAATAGTAATGAATTTGAAGATCAACTAAGAGATGCGATTAATATCTTCGATAATGACCGCTTTATTCCTTATAAACCCCGTATTCACTTAGTCAAAGGGAATATCGAAGAAACGATTCCGCAGTATATTCAAGAAAATCCCGGCATGCGTATTTCATTGCTGCATTTCGATGTTGATTTATATCGCCCAACTTTAGTCGCTCTACAACACATGTGGGATTTAGTTGTGCCTGGTGGCGTTGTCATTTTTGATGAATACGGCATTCCACCCTGGGAAGGGGAAAGTAAAGCCGTTGATGAGTTCTTCGCTGATAAATCAGTCAACCTGCAACGGTTTGATTGGGCAAGCAACCCTGGTGCTTACATTATCAAATCGAAATAATCGGAGCTTTGATATAATGACGGATAATTTTTTAATTGTTGCTTCACCGCGCTCAGGTTCGAATTATCTCTGTGGTTTGTTAAATCAACAGGCTGACGTGAAGTGTTACCTCGAGGTTTTTCATCCAGACATAGTTCCCTTGCAGTTAAACGATTGGCTGTCATTCGGTAAACGATATACACCTCAACATAGAGATCGTCACCCAGAACGATTTGTTAGGCAATTATATAGCCGAAATCGCTTTGCTACTCGAGCTAAGAAAATCATCGGTGCGAAATTGTTGGTGCACCACCATCAAGTAGAATATGGACTAAAACCTTTATTTGATAAGGTCAGTAAAATTATTTTCTTAGAAAGAAGGAATAAATTAGCCTGGCATGCTTCATTTCGAGTCGCACTAGAAACGGGTGATTGGTACAATCACCCTGAAAAATCACAAACCCATCAAATACAATTCGATGAACAGACTTACTTTAAAGATATTGAGGCTGAAAAATTGTATTTTAATAAAATTATTTCGGAGCTCTCATTAGCGCGTCATAAATATATCCATTTTTATTACGAAGAAATTAAACTCCCGGAATCCATGCAAAAAATCGCGACTTTCCTCGATCTTCCGAGCATCATTCACCCGGAAGGAAGTGCATGGTCAAAACAACGAAATTTTTTAAATTCGTTTACAAATGCAAGTGATGCGATTGCTTTTGCTGAAAGGAATAAACTTGATTCTTGGGTGAAGTAAAATTAATTGTTATTCATTCATTTTACCGCCCCGCTGCTACCGGTAAAACTACCCCATTCACATACGACGCCGACTCCGAAATCAGCCACTCAATCGTCTTTGCAACTTCATCAGCACTGCCAAGACGTGAGAGTGGAATGCTTTTTTTCAGTTGGGCAATACGTTCATCGCTTGCGTCTTTATACATATCAGTTTCAATGATGCCAGGGCTCACAGCATTCACGCGCACGTTATCAAGGCCGGCTTCTCGCGCGAAGGCAATCGTAAACGTGTTGACGGCCGCTTTTGATGCAGCGTAATGCGCCATGTGGTTGCCGCCAAAGCGTGCTGCTTCAGACGTCACATTCACAATCGCGCCGTGTTTTTGTGTTTTCATGCGTTTTAAGGCTTCACGGCAGGCGTAAAAGGCACCGTAAACATTGGTTTTGAAAACAGCGTCTAAGTTGCTAGGCAATAAATCTTCGACTTTACTAATGCCACCATTAATCCCCGCATTATTCACCAATGCCGTCACCGTTCCCAAGCGTGCATCAACCGTATTAAACAGCGCAATAATGTCATCCTCGCGCCCCATATCGGCTTTAACAGCAATAGCTTCGCCGCCGTGCGCGGTAATGTCAGCAACCACTTTCTCTGCTTCTGCGGCGCTTTGGTGATAATTCACACAAACCGCATATCCATTCTTCGCAAGCAACTTAGCAGTTGCCGCACCAATACCGCGGCTGGCACCGGTGACAATAGCCACTTTTTTCATGAGGCAAGCACTTCCTTGGGCAAGTGAACAGTTTCTGTAAAAGCATTATAGCGATTATCAGTCATCCCGCTGTTTTCCAAATACCATTGAATGGTTTGTTTAATACCTTCTTCAATGTTGGTTTCAGGCGCGAAGCCGTAACCGTTGGCGCGCGTCATGTCCATTAAGCGTTTGGCATCGCCTTTGGGTTTGGTGATATCCCACTGAATATCAACAGGTCCCCCAGGTACGTTAGCAGCCACGATTTCAGCAATTTGCTTAATCGTCACGCCAGACCCGCTGCCTAAATTAATGGGTTCATTAATACCTTTTTCAACGGCTAATAACATACCGCGTGCAACGTCTTTTGAGAAGATAAAATCACGAATCGGAGAACCATCGCCCCATACTGTTAGAGGGCGCTCACCGTCTAATACACGACGAATTAAAGAAGGAATAACCATCGCATTCGCAGGGTCAAAATTATCATACGGCCCGTAAACATTCGCGGGGCGCACAATCGAAATTTTATCCCAGTTATATTCTATTTTATACGCTTCAGCTTGCAATTCGCCCATGCGCTTTGCCCAGCCGGCGAAGCGGTCGTTAGGCGAGGGGAAGGTTTTCCAAACATCGTCTTCGTAAAAGACTTCAGCGGGGGAATAAACGCCAACGGAGCTGGTGAATAAGAAACGCTCAACGCCAGCGCGGCGCGCAGCTTCCATCATATTCACGCTAAAGGTAATAGTGGGCACAAAAAAGCTAGCAGGACGCTTTGCCGTCATTGCAGGCGAGCCTTTCACGCCGGCTAATTGAAAAACAATCTCTTGGCCTTGGCAAGCTTCTAAGCAACTGTTGAATTCGCGCAAATCAGCGCGCTTGAAGGTGACACCAGCCGGCGCGCGGCTCGGGTCATCCAACGAAACCACCGTCACCACCGCCCCAGCCGCCACCAACATCTCAACCAAGGGTCGACCAATCAAGCCTGTGCCACCTGTGACGAGTACACGCTTTCCATTATAAAATGACATAAATCCTCTTTAATCCCTATCCTTAATTTTGCCGTATGGTAGCACGCGTTTATATGAATCGAAAGGGGTGGCAGTAGTGTTCTATTTAGAGGCAAAATAAAATTAAAATACAATATCAATTGACAATGTATATTTGATGTATTATTTTTCGCGCAACAGTTAATTAACGCCTAGATAGAGGTTAAAATATGATCGGTTTTGTGAAATTTAATATGTTTATGGGTGTAGTTATTTTGTTATTAAGTGCCTGTGCCTATGCTGACACGGTTTGTCAGTCTAAGAGTGGAAAGTTGGTGTGTGGGGCGGGGGAAGTAAAAGGGTTTAATTATTTGGGTGATGTGGTGTTAAATGGCACACAGGTAACGTCTTCCATGCGCGTGATTGGTGATTTAGAAATGCGTCATTCGAATATCACTGAAGCGAATGTTATCGGTGATTTAACCGCAACAGATTCTGAAATTGACGGCGCAACAGATGTAAAAGGCGATGCAACGCTTGCAGCAATGCAAATTAAAGCCCCCATTCGGGTGGTGGGTGATGCGAAAATATCAGATACGCAATGCTTTGATGAAGTTAATATCATCGGCGATGTTAATATTAATAATGTCTATTTCGCAAAAAAACTAACAATTGTGGCGAATGAAGCGAATTTCTCCCACGCACAAACCCATTCTATTACCGTTGATCCAACACAAAAAACACAACATTTATATTTAACCAATGAATCTACGGTCGATGGTGATATCGAATTTCTGTCTGGTCGAGGCAAAGTGAGTATCAGTGAGGGTTCTAAAGTATTGGGTCGAGTAGTGGGTGGTGTTGTTAGTCAACAATAAGAAGGAGTTTGAAATGTTTAGTGAGTTAGATAAAAAATTAAGTCAGAAAATTGCGAAAGAAGGGTTGGCGTTAGATGCATTAGGTCGTTTGTTAGTGAATGACGATGAAATGCTGGCTTTAGTAAGTGGTGGTGCGAGTGTGAATGTGCCTGCTGACAATCAAGCATTATGGAATGGGGCTTGTTCAAACCAATATTGTTTCTTGTAACCCTCTGCTGTGGTGGCGTGGCACGGTTCTTGTTGCTTCAAGCCGTGCCGTGCTCACAGCGATAATAATAACTAAGGAAAGTCATGACTGCCACGCTTCAACAAAACCACACCATTGCACGCTGCGTTTCAAGCAATCAATTAGAACTTATTATTAAGCGACTGACGCAACTTGTTGTAAAAAATTAATTAACCGGTGTATATCTTCCTTTCTCGTCTAATTTAACTTTTGACATTTCCGTTTTCATATCGTGTGTATAGAATAAATAAGCGTTTTGATCGATAGCGGTGTTGAGCATGGTTTGTTTTTCGTTGATGAGTTGTTCCGGGGCGCGGTCGTAACCCATGGTGATAGGGAGGTGAACCCACGGTGTGCCGGGGATGAGGTCGCTAGCGAAGATGATGGGGGAGTCGTTGGCGGGGTGGATGTGTGTGTGAAGCAGGCCAGGGGTGTGACCGTCGGTGTAAGTAAAATTGAATGCTTCACCGAGTGCTGCATTGTGCGTGTTTTCTTGAATGATTAAACGACCCGATTTTTCTAACAAATTATTTAAGTGTGGAATAAAAGAAGCACGATCTCTCGCGTGGGGTTTGCATGCACGCTCCCATCCGGTTTTGCTGACAATATATTTTGCTTTCGGAAAAAGTAAATGTGGTGGTTCATCCGCAGACCAAGCCGATAACATGCCACCGGCATGATCAAAATGTAGATGGGAAAGAATCACAAAATCAATATCGTTTTCATCAATACCTAAAGTATTTAACGACTTTAATAAAAGATGCTCATCTCCTTCAATGCCGTAACGCTCACGAATGTTCGGATCAAAACACAACCCAGCACCTGTTTCACATAAAATTAACTTCCCACCATCTTCCACCAACAAAGACCGACATGCCAACTGAATACGATTCAACGCATCCGGCGCTATCCATCGCTCCCACAACACCTTAGGCGCATTGCCAAACATCGCGCCACCATCCAACCGCTGTGTATTCCCATTGATGGCAGTAAACTTCATAACGTCCCCAGTCATGTAAAAGTAATATAAATTCGTTATTTATTGTATTTTTTATCATTGCATACGTCAATTTAAACAATATAATTTCAAAATATTAAACACATAGCTAGAAACCCCATTGGGGTTGACAAAATACTAAGAGGAGGGTAAACTTAATTATGCATGGTATGCAATTACAAACAGTTATAGAAACTGAGGAATTTATCCACCGCGCAAATGAATGTATGACAGAAGATGTTAAACACGAATTTATTGATTATATTGCTGAAAATCCAACCGCAGGGTCTTTAATTACAGGAACGGGCGGCGCAAGAAAGATTAGATGGCAAACCAATGCGTATAGTGGCAAGCGTGGTGGCGCAAGAATAATTTATTATTTTTATGATGAGCACATTCCTATCTATTTGTTTACAGCTTATAAGAAAAATGAAAAAGTTAATTTAACTGAAAAAGATAAAAAAGTTTTATACGGTGTGGTTAAATCAATTGTTCATGCGTATCTTGGAGAATCATAATGGCTAAAATTAGCGATAGTCTTTTAAGCGGAGCAAAGCAAGCTTTAGCGCATGCGCGAGGGGAAAAGTCGCGGGTAAAGGTGCATAAAGTGAAAGTGCCTAAACAAGTCGATGTTAAAAGCATTCGTGAAAAATTGCATTTAACACGACAGGCGTTCGCGGATCGTTTTGGTTTTAGCATACGAACTTTAGAAAAGTGGGAGCAGGGCGTAAGACAACCAGACGGCGCAGCGAGAGCTTATTTGGTGGTTATCGAAAAAAATCCTAAGGCTGTCATCGCAGCACTTGGGTGATTAATACTCACTTTATTTTCACTTTCTTCTCTCCATCAATGCTGCTAACATTGGGGTGGATTTAAGACAAATAAAGGGAGTTTGATCATGAAAAAGCTTATCAGCATGGCTTTAGTCTTTGTTTCAATTCAAAGTTTTGCGGCGAATGAGTGTCAGCAGCATAACAAACAATTAAATTGCACAGGTGTCACGCTTTCCAATTTAAATTTCTCCGGCAATGGGGCTTTGTCGAATTCACAAGTGAATCAAATGGATGTGAAGGGTAGTGTTTACACGAAAGATGTGAAAATTTTAGGCGATGCGAATGTGTCGGGTGGGTTTTATGGCGCGAATACTACATTGTCAGCGAATTCGAAAATTCGGGGCGTGGTAGATTGTGATCATTGCGTGTTCGAGAAAAACGCCACCTTATACGGTGATGTAGTGATCAGTGATTCTGAAGTGTTAGGTGATTTAAATTTAAACTCTAGCCGTAATGCATTTTTTCAAAGCAAATTAAACAACGTCATCGTCACCAAACCAAACCATCATCAACGTCAGATAATTTCACTCAAAAACGGCACCGTGGTGCATAACATCACCTTCCAAGGCAAACAGGGCATTGTCAACATCGACAGCTCATCAACCATCTTAGGCCAAGTCAAAGGCGGCCGCGTGGTGAAACAACAGACGGGTTAAGCTTTCGTGCGTGAGGTGTTAGTTTACCGTTCATCCTTCGAGACGCACACAAAAAACGTGTGCTCCTCAGGACGAACGGGGTTATGTCGAATGAATCATTCTGGTAAAGCCTTTCAGGACGAGCGGAATAAAAAACCTCAAACCGGTGTTGTTTCACCGGTTTTAACCGTCACGCCGACGTGTTCTTTCCACCACGCCAAGGTCTTCTGAATGCCTTCGTCTAAGCTGGTTTTCGGCATCCACCCGAGTTCTTGTTTGGCTAAGCTGCAATCTAATGAAAGACTGGTTTTAATGGTTGGTTGAGACAAATCGTGGTCTATAACCAACTCTTTCCCAGAATACCCAACAATTTTATTCACCAAATCACGAATGGCAATCGCCTGGCCGTAACCGCAATTATACAAACGATAAGACTCAGTTTGTTTATGCATCGCACGCTCTACAAAATCAACCAAATCATCAACGTATAACAAATCACGTTCTTCTTCACCGGTTCCCCACACCACTAAATTATTCTTCGCATTCATTACTTTCGTAATGGTTGCGCCGAAAACGTGACTGCGTTCTAAATCAAACTTATCATGTGGGCCGTAGATGTTAGAATGACGAATTGCTGTATATTTCGTTTGAGAAATGCCCGCATAAAACTCACACATTTTCTCAACATACAACTTCGTATTTCCCACGCCAAAATAACGCGGATGCAAGGCACGGTTCGCGTCAAAATCGGTTTCTTTTAACGGCACATCACTGGAGGCATACATCACCGTACAACTAAAGAAAATAACGTGCTTAACCTTATGTTCGTGCGCAGCACGAAACAAATAAGAGTTCATCACGGCATTATCCGTCACGTGAATAAAAGGACGGCTCACAATATCTTTTGCGCCCGAGGTTGTTGCTGCCGCTTGAATGATAATATCCATGCCTTTCACAACACGCTCAACGTCATCAGGCTGACGTAAATCAGCCTCATGCCAATGCACCTTACCCTCACACGCATAACTTGGCCGGTTAAAATGTACGGCGTGCAATTCAATATCCGCACGCTTGCTAAAATGTTCCGTCAAATTACGCCCAATAAACCCGGTTGCACCACAAATTAATACTTTCAATTTCATAGCACTTTACCTTAGGCTGCTTGTTGTTGTAAAAATTCACGAATGAATGTTTCAATGTGCTGCGTAATATACTCACGCGCTGCCGCATCCACCGCATGATGGCAAGCAAACGCAAACCCGCGTTTCATCACGGTATCAGCACTGCTTAAATCACCCGCAATGCGATGTTCAAACATGTTAAATGCTGGGTGTCTGGCCATGTTGCCAGCAATGACTGGTCGAGTTTCAATATTGTTTTTCTGTAAATAACTCGTAATTTCTTTCACAGTAAACGGACAATTGTCTTTCAAAATGATTGGAAAGCCAAACCAAACATGCTTACTTTCCGGTGTTTCTTGTTGGAAATGGAAGAATTCCTCGAACTTAGCTAAGGTTTTCAAATAATAAGCCGCTGTTTCACGACGTTTCTCAATGAAGCCATCTAATTTGGGCAGCTGTAACTGGCCCATCGCTGCATTTACTTCCGTTGGTCTTAAATTATACCCTTGGTTAATAAAAATGAACCGTGGGTCAATATCCGGGTACATCGCTACATACTTCTGATGTTCGTCAGCTTCACGTGACCAGCCGTGTGCGCGTAATACACGCATGGTTTCAGTTAAATTGAAATCGTTGGTAACAGAAATGCCGCCTTCCATCGTGCTAATGTGGTGTGAGAAGAAGAAACTATAATTCCCCACATGTCCAAAACTACCAACGGCCTGGCCTTTATAAAACGCACCCATCGCTTCACAACAATCTTCAATCACAAATAGGTTGTGCTTGCGCGCAAGCCCCATAATCGCATCCATGTGGCAAGGGTTGCCGTAGACGTGCACTAATTTGATAGCACGCGTTTTGGGGCCAATCGCCGCTTCTAATTTATTCAAATCTAGGTTGAAATCGTTGATATCACAATCCACAATAACAGGCACCAATTGGTGTTGCACCAAAGGCCAAATAGTCGTAGACCAAGATAAAGCCGGCACAATCACTTCATCACCGGGTTTCAAATAATCAGGCGTGAAGGGGTTGGCTAACGCCGCGACAGATAATAAATTCGCGGATGACCCAGAGTTAGACATTACCGCATGTGCACTACTCGTATACGCCGCATATTGGTTTTCAAACGCACGTACTTTCTTTCCCATCGTTGTAAATGTTGATAACATCGTATCAACGGCTGCAAATACTTCTGCGCCACTCGCAGTGGGTTCATGTAAGCGCACAATCGGTTTTTCAGGATTAAATGCAAAATCGAAGTAAGTATCGCAATACGTTTGAATATCCGATTGAATTCGGCTTAATAATTCTTTTTGTTCACTCATGATGGTTTCCTCTTATTCATTTTCAACAGTTAATAAACGCATTAATCGTTGTACAGGTTGTTGTAGGGGTTCTTCACTGGGACCTCTAAATAAGTGCTCGTAATCACGCCGCACTAATGAACTTTGGCTATATTGTGTTTGATCGTAAAAAATAATTTGCGAACCGCTGCTTTCAAAATCAAACGGCACCAATAATAATTCACTTAAAGCATCACACACAGCTGGTTTTTTATCGGGTTCAACAAAAAACAACATAAACCCGCCGCCACCTGCGCCTAATAATTTCCCACCAATGGCACCGGCTTTTCGTGCACGTGCATACACATCGTCAACAAACGCTGGCGCAATTTTGCTGCTAATTTGGCGTTTTAATTGCCAAGATTCATGCAAGAGTTCACCGAACGCAGTAATATCGCGACCAGAGCACAGAATTTTTTCTGCTTCTTCTACCATTGTTTGCATTTGCTGCAATTCTAAGGTTTTATTTGGAATTGATTTAATTTTATCAGCCGCAATATCAGATGCGGTGCGAGAAATGCCTGTAAAAAACAACAGCAAATGGTCTTTTAATTCGCGCTGTCTTGATAATGGCAAAATGAGGGGGGTAACTTCAAATTCACCATCGGGTTGAACAATAATTTTGTTCAGCCCACCGTAAGCTGTCGCAATTTGATCTTGCACACCCACATTTTCACGTAAAATATCACGTTCAATGTGTATCGCTTCACAGGCCAACTCACGTTTACTCGACATCTGCCCGCGCATTGCATACATCGCGTGCAATAAACCGACCGTGAATGCTGAGCTAGACCCTAAACCAGACCGCGCGGGTAAATCACCTTGGTGATGAACTTCTACGCCTTGTTGAATATGTAAATATTCTAAAATCGCACGCACAGCGGGGTGTTGTATTACACGGTTATTTTCAACTTCTTCAATTTGTGACCACACAATGCGAGATTGATGATTAAAAAATGGCGGCAATAACCGGCAATTTAAATAACAATATTGATTGATGGTGGTTGATAAAACGGCCGCGCCATGGGTTTGATACCATGTGTGATAATCGGTGCCGCCCCCAAAAAATGAAATGCGATACGGCGTCCTGCTGATAATCATCCTGATACTCCTTATGATCTATCCTAGATTTTAAGTTTATCTAACGGTTTTGTTGCGTCGCTCGATAAATTTTCAGTGCTTCATGGGTGTCACCAAAAAACTGAATACGCCCGCCATCCAATAATAGGGCTTTATTACAAAATTCTTTAATCAGTTCATCAGAATGAGTCGCCATCACAACGATGCTGGATTGATTTAATAATTCAATCATGCGCTGACGGGCTTTATTCATAAAGCTGGTATCACCCGCGCCAAAGACTTCATCAATTAATAAAATATCAGGGTTGATGCTGGTTGAAATAGAAAATGCCAGTCTCACCATCATCCCCGCGGAATAGGTGCGCACTGGCATTGCCAAATAATCGCCCAGTTCAGTAAATGCAGCAATATCTGCCATTTTGGCTTGAATTTCTTTACGCGTTAACCCCAAAATGGTGCCGCGAATATAAATATTTTCATAACCCGTAAACTCAGCCTCAATGCCGTGCATAATATTTAACATTGGTGAGACTTGACCGTTAATTAAAATATTTCCGTAAGAGGGTTCGTAAATGCGCGCTAATAATTTTAATAAAGTGCTTTTGCCAGCGCCATTGTGTCCGATTAAGCCGATACGGTCGCCGTGCTGAATCGATAAAGAAATATCGTTTAACGATTTAACCACCACATGCGCTTTCGCATCGCGTGAAACATTCCCGCCCGTTGCCATGCGTAAAAAATTTTTCTTGAACGATCTTGCCGAAATATTATAAACGGGAAATTCGACAGACACATTTTTGATATGAATTTCAGCCATGTCACATCCCTATAACCAATAAATAATGCGTGCGCGGAATTTCACTAACATCCGGTACGCCACAAAGCCACCTAACAAAGTAATCACGCCCACAACGCCGATATTTAATAGGGTCGGCACCTTGCCCAGCAAAGGCGCGCGTACCAATTCTAAGAAAGAATAAAACGGGTTCACATCGGCAATTAAGCGATTACGCCCTTTTAAGACATCCGGCGACCACATAACAGGGGTGATAAAGAAAATAACTTGCACTAAATTTTTAATAATTTGTGAAACATCGCGATAGCGTGCGCCTATCATTCCTAAAATAAGCCCGAAGGAAATTGCATTGATGTAAATCACAAATAAACCCGGTAACACTAAAAAGGTGTGGTAATTCACCTGCACCGTTGCATGAAAAATTAAATAAATAGGCACAATTACTAAAATATTGTGAAAGAAAATTAACATATTTCGCGCCGCAATACGGTGAATATAGACCGTATAAGGCAGTTTAATTTGCTTGATAAAGCTATCAGAGGTCATTAACCCATCAATGGTTTCAATGACGACAGTTGAAATAAGTGACCAGCCTAACATGCCCGCGACCAAAAACGGGAAATAATGCGCAAGTTCAATATGAAATAAATGGCTGTATAGAAAACCCATGGAATACACGGTAATTGCCATGCTGAGGGTTAACCACAAAGGTCCCAGCACAGAGCGCCGGTAACGTAATTTAATGTCTTGATAGGCAAGCATCAGCCAAATAGGCCACTTTTGTAAGCCTTCTAGCATGTCTTGTTTTGCAAGTTTCGCCTGCGAAGCATCAGGGTATACCACGTCGTCTGCGAGCGCAGTGGGTGAAAAATCCTGTAAGGATGAAATCATTTCTTCTTTAACTGACATTTCCGTTTAGCATTCATCGTGAATATTAAGGCGCTGAGGATAGCACGCCGTTTGCTAAATTTGAACCATCTTTCATTTTTTCTTTAACATAGCTTAAAAGTTGATCTTTAAAATGTGTCGGGTCAAATAGCGCTGCATTTGCAATGCAGTTTTCGGGCGTAATTAAATGCGTTTGTTTTTCAAAGTGTTGAATCGCGACTGCTAAGCTATTAACCGTTTGTTCGTCGAAAAAAATTCCAGTAGGTTTGTCTTTGTCTAAACCACGCACGGTTTCAAGTGCGCCGCCTTTGCCGTAAGCAATAACGGGTGTGCCGCACGCCTGCGCCTCTAATGGCATTAAGCCAAAATCTTCTTCCGCGGCAAAAATAAAAGCTTTTGCTTGTTGTAAATGTTCAATTAAAACATCGTCTGATTGATACCCCAAACATTTCACATTAGCGCCGGCCTTAGACTGAATTTTTTTCGCTTCAGGCCCATCTCCAATGACAATAAGCGTTTTATCAGGCAAGTGTTTAAACGCTTCAACAATTAAATCAATTTTTTTATAAGGCACTAAGCGCGACGCGGCTAAATAAAAATTGGATTTACTGGCGGCGGGTTTAAAGCGTGCTAAATCAATGGGTGGATAAATAACCGTTGCTTCACGCCGGTAAACTTTGTTTATTCGTTTTGCAATAAAGTTGGAATTGGCAAGGAGGTAATCAACACCGTAAGCGCTTCTAAAATCCCAAGCCCTTAATTTATGCAGAAAATAGCGTGCTAGCCAGCCACGTTTGCGTTTATCTAGCCCGGTTTCACGTAAATAATGGTGTTGTAAATCCCAGGCGTAGCGCATGGGCGAGTGTATGTAGCTAATGTGTACTTGGTCAGGCCCTGTAATCACGCCTTTCGCGACGGCGTGCGAGCTTGAAATAATTAAATCGTAAGATGATAAATCAAGTTGCTCAATGGCAAGCGGCATGAGGGGCAGATAATGACGGTAATGTTTTTTCGCCCATGGTAAGTGTTGAATAAACGTGGTTTTAACCGATTTGCCGCGCAAGAAGCCACGTTGGCTGGGGTGCACAAAATTCACTACGGCGAAAAGATCGGCCTCTGGGAAGCAGTCTAAAAGATGACCTAAAAATTTTTCAGCGCCGCCAATAGTCACCAGCCAGTCACAAACGATTGCAGTTTTCATAAAGTCAGTTAAGCTACGTAGGTTGAAAACGGAAAGGATAACACAAGGGCTATGTTACCCAAAGGATTGTTAAAGGAATATTCGCATCTTCTCTCGCTAATCATACGCGTACTTGATATTTCTGTTATATTTTTTTCAGGAATACTCACTTATGTTTATAAGTTTAACAATGCTCACTTGCCTTTAGTGTATTTGCAAGCCATTTTCACGGGTAGCTTGCTTGCGGGTTTTACCTTAAACGCGTTTAGTATTTATTCTTCTGTTCGCAATAAAGGCTATTTCACACATTGCTTGAATTTGGCGCAAGCATTAATCGTATTAACTGTATTACTTTCAGGCCTCGCTTTTTTAACGAAATCCGGCGAATTTTTTTCGCGCGCGTGGTTTGGACTATGGATGGCAAGCGCATTTTGTTTTCTGGTGTTATATCGTGGTTCTATTATTTTAACCTTACGGTGGATGCGTCGGCACGGTTTGAATGAAAGACGCGTTGTGATTATTGGCGCAGGCGTGTTAGGCACACGGTTTGCAATGTCCGTGCAACAAGCTTTATGGACGGGGTATCGTATTGTTACCTTAATGGACGATGAAGCAGCAAAAAAACCAACGTTTGTAAAAGACATTCCCATTATTCAAACACCGACTGATTTATCGCTGTATTTAAAAGAAAACCGTGTTGATGAAGTGTGGTTGGCGCTGCCTTTAAGCGCAGAAGCACGTGTGAAAACCATTATTCACGACTTGCGACACGAAACCATTACGTTGCGTTTTGTTTTGGATATTTTTGGCCTAGATTTATTAAATCATCAAATTATCGATGTAGCTGGTTTTCCAGTGGTTGATATTCGCTCTAGCCCGATGGTGGGTATCAACCGCTTCATTAAAGGCATGGAAGACCGCTGCATTGCGTTTATTATTTTGAGTGTGATTAGCCCTTTATTATTGCTGCTAGCCTGTGGTGTAAAATTAAGTTCAAAAGGTCCCGTGTTATTCAAGCAACGGCGCTTAGGTTTAGATAACCGTGAAATTAATGTTTATAAATTCAGAACCATGGTTGTGCATGAAGAGCACGCCGGGCAGGTGACGCAAGCAAGCGCGAATGATACGCGCGTGACTCCCTTTGGGCGTTTGTTGCGGCGTACTAGCTTAGATGAATTACCGCAATTTTTGAATGTGTTACAAGGAAAAATGTCGATTGTTGGTCCCCGTCCGCATGCTTTGGCCCATAATGAACAATACAAAGAAATGATTAACACTTACATGCAGCGGCACCGCGTGAAGCCAGGTATCACGGGCTGGGCGCAAGTGAATGGCTGGCGCGGTGAAACAGATACCCTTCATAAAATGCAAAAACGGGTTGAATACGATTTATTTTATATCAATAACTGGTCGCTCGGCTTTGATCTTAAAATTATCGCACTGACGCTGTTGCGCGGCTTTATTAATCGGAATGCTTATTAAATATACACCCCTCAACGAAACCCACGTAATGAATGCTTAAGAAATTCTTAAGAATTTCATCAAGTATTTGCCGATCATTTTTGCTTATGATATATCTCGAAGGAGAACACAACGAGAACAGGGGAAGTTTATGCCTACCACACCAGAGGAAATTGCTGAATGGAGAAAATGCATCCTCGAAAAAAGAAAAAAGGATAAAAAATGGAATGCAAAGTTTAATGAGCGGGTTGACCTATTGTCAGGCGCGACACCGGAAAACCAAAAAAAAATAATTGATGCACTCTCGCAGCCAGAAGCAGAAGACATTATACCGATTATTATTTTTTTATTAGAAGAAAAACTGCTGCCTATCTATGCGCAGGATAACTCCTTGCCGGTCATCAAAGATGCCATTCAATTGTTTATTAAGGCAGATTTTTATTTAGATTACCCAAAACTGCAATTGGGGTCTATTGCCGGCGAGTTAACAGATTTATTGAATAAAGATTTAAAAGCATTGATGGCGAAAATAGCTAATATTCAATTTAAAAAAGAAGATGAGGTGCTATGGCTTTCCATCTATATTTGTTTGGAAGCGCTGCATCAACATGTTTACAATAAAATTCCAAAGTTTAATAAACTTCCTCGCAAAGAAACCGACGGCACTTATGCACGTATTGATTTACAAGATAGAGTCTTTCATTCAATGACGGGGCAAACGAAATACGGAATTGCCGTTTATTATCATGAAGCGGCGCTTATTTTTGAAGAAAAACTTAAGGCGTTTAATGCGCCGCCTCAGCCGGAGCAGCCAATGATGCCTGGTGCGGAGGAAGATAGTATTAAGATAATTGCGCAAGACGATAAAATAACGACTTGTTCAGTGAGCATTCCCAATGAGTCACTTAGTCAGTTTCGTTTATTATGTGCTGAGTTCCTCAAAAATCCTGATGAAGTCATGGCTCAATTTCAAGCGCATTCGGAGATTGCAGCCGTGCATAAAGGTTGGTTAGAGCTAGAAACGGTCAAAGAAAAAAGAGATGATGCCGTTAAAATTGATAAGTTGCATAATCTTTATTTACAATTCGGATTGACCGAAGAATTAGAGTCGGCATTAACAACACTTGGTGACGGCATGAAAGCGCAGTGCGAAAGTTATAAAAATTCGTACAAAGCTTATTATAATTTTTTTCCAAGGGCGCATGCTTCTATCGCGAGTGATATTATCACTTCTATCGACTCGCCTGATTCATCACCTAATACGCAGCTAGCACTGCTATTTAATATCAGAAATGAATTAACAGGCAAAAATAGCGGTGATTTACTCATTAGAATTAATGGCCTATTGTTATTGGTTTTTGAAAACATCTTAACACGCTTACAGCATTTGCAACCCAAAACATCATTGACCATGTCATAAAGGAGGGGGAGTATGATTGATTTAAAATCTGCTTACGACAATAACCAGCTAAAATATGCTTATAGCTGTGAAGTGGGTGCCGTGGGTTTGTTGAAAGAACTCATTAATATCTTAACGATATTAAAACAACTGACGGATGAAGAATTGAAAGCCGTTGAATACGCCCCGAAGGTGTATGATCAGCTGTTTGCGATTCTGACCTCGGCAATTGACTATGCTGAAATAATATTAAATCTACAAACAACGCATTATACGATGTGGTATCAAACTTGGGGTTTAACCACGCAAATGGTTAGTAATTCTATCAAGCAGTTTGAGTTAAAAACCGATGAAATTTTTATTTCCAATAAAACGAAAGAACATTGGAAAGTTGTCGCGGTTTTATTAGAAGCAATTGCGCAATTGTATGTGCCACCTGAGGCTTCGTACAATTCATTAACCGACT
Organism: uncultured Gammaproteobacteria bacterium; assembly: GCA_965653045.1. Taxonomy (GTDB): domain Bacteria; phylum Pseudomonadota; class Gammaproteobacteria; order DSM-16500; family DSM-16500; genus Aquicella. The sequence continues at coordinate 46,579 of CBFGYM010000006.1, read as the reverse complement.
CATTCTCGCAACGCCAAGCAGAAACCACCCTGCGCAATATGGAAACGCATGTTCCACCGCTGCAAGATGTGGCAGGGGTGAGTGGTAAAACCTTTGCGGCGGCTTGCGACATTGTGGCCGGCAAAATTCGCCGTAAAATCGTCAGTTACGAGCTTGAGCAGCCGCAGCGTTATAATGCTGCCGGTATTCCGCTGTCATCGCTTGATACGGTGCCTGCAACACGCGATTATAGTAAATTAGTTGTTTTAGAGTCTTTAATGAGCGGCGACTTTTCTCGTGAGCAACTCGAGCGTGTCTATCCTGTCAGAAAGCGTGCTATTGCGGCTTTTAAAGGATACTTGGCGAGTCGATGGTCACGATTATATACCTCGCCACCCAACACGGATATCGTGCAAAACGCATTAACTTTTTTTGAAAAGAATTTAGACCCTAAAACGCTATTGCAAAAATTGATTGAGCTCGAAGGCGTGCTCACTGAGCGAAGAAGCACGACAATGTTGCCAGCAGTGCAGACAATTATTGCGTCCGCCTTCGATGCATTACGTGTTACGGTGAATGAGCAAGCAAGGTCTTCACCTGGGATGCGGCTGAGTGCCAGTTCAAACGCGTCGTAAACGCCTGATAGGAAGATTGCGCGAGTGCTTGATACCCCGCGCGATCTTCCCATTGTTTCACAATGATCGCTGCATATTCTTCGGGCTTGGCTTGTAAACTAAACGTAAATCCATTCACCCCTTCTTGAATAACAGTATTAATACCGCCCACGTGCGTTGTTAAACACGGCACGCCGTAAGCATTTGCTTCACAAAATACAATGCCGTATGCTTCGGCACGAGAAGGCACAAACAAGAAATGACTGCTCATTAATAAATTTTTCAATGCTAAATTTTGTTCGGGATGATGCTTAGACATAAACCCGTGACAGTGCACATAAGACGGAATATTTTTTTCATGTGGGATGTGATTATAGCCGACAATGTGTAGTTCAACAGGGTAGCCAGCTTCATGCAATGTTTTCGCAACCGCAAGCACAACATCGCCCCCTTTTCTTTCCCAGCTTTTCGCAAGAAACAATAATTTAATTTTATCAGTCGCACGTTTGGCAATGTGCGCGTGGACTAAATCAGCGGCAGGGGCTTCACGTAAATTTGCACCAAAAGGAATGACTTTTACTTTTTCACGATGAATACCGTAAATTTCAATGGCACTGCGCGCTGCCCAATCGGATGAAAACACCGCATACGTGCATCGGCTTAAACAAGCGTGTGTGATTGCATTTCCTTGTTGAATGGTTTGCGCGCTGTGATAAGCAAACGGCGGATAAAAACCTAATAACGACGCGTAAAGCCCATCAGTCCAAAGAATAATGGGTTTGTCAGTGTCGAGATACGCAATCGGGTTAATTAACGGTGAAACAATGGCATCAATATTGCTATTTCGCAATTGCTTGGATACTTGCGCAGAATAATGTTTTGCGGCGGTGATATTAAAGCGTGGACTAAGCCGTTGGTCTGACACCCACTTATGCCAAGTTTGTTTTAATTTAAATAAGGGCGGCAATTTGCGTTTCAAAGACCCAATATAGTGCACTTCCATGCCGGTCTCTGCTAATGCTTGAGACATGTGATAAGGCGTACCCGACCAATTGTGAACATCGCTGGCATCAAACGTCGTGGTATAGGCTATTTTCATTGAATCACATTCCAAAATTGTTGGTTGAAAGCGGGAATTGCAAATTGCGTACACACACGCTGGTGCGCTTTATCAATAAACATGCGACGTGTATGCTCATCCATGGTAATCAGTGTTTGCATGGCATGTGTGAGGGCTGCTGCCTCACGCGGGGCAATCAGTAAAGCGCATTCGCCCACCACTTCAGGAATGCCATTCACGTGCGTCGCCACAATGGGGCATTTTGCTAACATCGCTTCAATTAACACACGTCCAAAGGCTTCTTGAATAGAAGAGAGCACAAACGCATCGAAAGCTTTTAAATAATGAAATGCCGTTGGCACAAAGCCTAATAATAATACGTGATCTTGCAAGCCTAAGGTTTCAATTTGCAACTTCAAGGCAGGTTCTAATTCACCATCCCCCATAATCACTAACATTGTATTGGGGTGAGCTGCATGGACGGTTGCAAAGGCTTGAATTAAAGTTTGATGATCTTTATTCACGGCTAATCTTGCAATATTGCCAAATATAAAACGATCTGTCGGCAGTTTTAATAATTCACGAGCAGCTTGCCGTTCAATAAAAGACGGTGTAATTAAATCAACATCAATCACATTATAAAGCGTTTGTATGCGTTCTGGCGGAATGCGTTTTAACGAAGCACGCAAATCATCACGCACGGCATTAGAAACACCTGCAAACACCGTGCCTGGTTTTGCTAAAGCGGTCATTAACCACTGGCGTCCTGCCGCTTGCATGGTGCCTAATTCATGCATGACACACACTAAATGTTTAATTGTGACAAACTGCGAGACTAACAGCATTAAATACGAGGGTTTATAACGATGACAAATAACAATATCGTAGGCCTGTGCACGGGTGAGTTTATAAAGTTGGTAAAATGCACGTAATTTTAAACCACGCAAACCTGATTTCGGTACTTCTAAAAAAAGAATGTTTTCAGCCAGTGTGCGCTCACGTGTCAACGCATTGGCGCTGCCGGTGAGATAAGCCACCGTCACTTCATAACGCGCAGGGTCAAACAACCGCGTATATTGGTTGAAAATATCAATGAATTGGGTGGCATCGTTATGCCCCAAAATAAGAACGCGTGATCGCATGATAATCTCAGTTAAAAACCAGTGCCCCTTTATAGCATATAAACAAATATGTTACTATGCTGCACAATCACTTACTGTTCATTTATCGGTCACAATTATGATGAAACTCACCAAAGCAATTTTTCCTGTGGCAGGGCTAGGTACCCGTTTTTTACCCGCCACCAAAGCTAATCCCAAAGAAATGCTCCCCATTGTCGATAAACCCTTGATTCAATACGCGGTCGAAGAAGCGGTCGCAGCGGGCATTACTGAGTTAATTTTCGTTACTAGCAGCAGCAAACGCGCGATTGAAGATCATTTCGATTCCAATTTTGAGCTTGAAGCCACCCTTGAGAACCGCGGTAAAGACGATTTGCTTGCGATTGTGCGCGGTATTTTGCCTGAGGGTGTGTCGTGTGCGTATATTCGCCAAAAATCGCCCCAAGGGCTTGGGCATGCAGTTTGGTGCGCCCGTCAGTTAGTGTCAGACGAGCCCTTTGCTGTGTTATTAGCCGACGACCTCATTGACGGCGGTGCAAAATCTTGCCTGCAGCAAATGGTTGAGCAATTTCAAGCCACACAAGCCAGCGTTGTCGCCGTTCAGCAAATTGATAAAAGCGAAACCACGAAATACGGTATTGTGGATGTGCCCTCAACCGCTGAGCGCTTAATGCCCATGCGCGGCATTGTTGAAAAACCCGTGCCTGAAAAAGCACCATCTGATCGTGCCGTGGTCGGGCGTTATATTTTAACCCCGCGCATTTTTAATTTATTGAGCCAAGTGAATGCAGGCTCAGGCGGTGAAATTCAATTAACCGATGCAATCCAAAAACTGCTGTCACATGAAACCGTCAATGCTTATCAGTTTGAAGGTCGACGTTTTGATTGTGGCAGTAAGCTCGGGTATCTTGAGGCAACCATTGCTTATGCTTTAAAGCATCCGGAATTAGCGAACGATTTTAAAAGGACATTGGAGAGTTTTGCGTGAAATCTTTCAACCAATCATCAGGACGTGTGCGGCTCTATTATTTTGTAGCCGCGATAATGAGTTTGTTATTATCGGCATGGATTAGCACACGCGAAACCGTTATCAACCCCGATGGCATTTGTTATTTAATGAGCGCGCAAGCATTTGATGTAATGTCTTTCTCACAGGTAATGCAGTTGTGCCCGCAATCAGGCTGGCCGTTTTATTCGTGGTTGATTCACGCGGTGATGTCACTCACTGGCGCATCGGCCTTAGCATCAGCGAATAGCATTGATGCGTTTTTTAGCTTAATTTCAGTGCTTGCGTTTATGGGGCTGGTGCAATGTTTGGGCGGCTCGAAACGCGTGGTTGCGTTTGCAGGTTTCATTATTCTATTTTCGCACGAATTTAATAGCGTCAGACAATACATTGTGCGCGATCACGGTTATTACGCATTTTATTTAATTTCATTAATTTGTTTTATTCAATATCTACAAAAACCCCGCGTGATACGGTGGTTAGGGTGGGTATTGAGTTTAGGCTTAGCCACGTTATTTCGCATTGAAGGTGCCGTGTTCTTTTTATTATTACCTTTTGCGGCATTCTTCATCGCAAAAGCCACGCGGCATCGACGCGCTGTGCAATTTGGCTTATTTGCTCCTATCATTGCCTTAGCGTTTTGTGCTGTGATCGTCAATCGGCTCGCGCCGGATACTTTCAGTGCTTGGCATCGTATTGCTGAATTAGGTCACTATTTAACCCAAAGCAGCTCAGCGATTGTAGCGCGATTTACGGAAACCAAAGCGGCTTTAGTGGCGCACGTCTTGCCTTTGGAAGGCGCGCGTGATGCAGGCACCATCTGGTTTTTAGCGCTTGTGTTATTTTACGCAACCAGCATTCTTGAAAACTTATCATTCATTGGCACAGCATTAGTGGTTTACGCGTGGTTACGCCGGGCAGCCCAGTGGTCGCGCCCTGCAAAAACGGCTGTTTGGTCTTACGTGCTGGTAAATATTGTTATTACGCTTGTGTTTTTCGCGCAGCATTTGTTTTTATCAAAACGCTATTTAATTGCACTGAGCTTAACCTTATTGCTCTGGGCACCGTTTGGCTTAGCGCGTTTATCAGAGGCTGCCTTAGCGGGTCAACGTAAATTTATCTACTATACGGCTTTGTTTTTAGTGGTGCTCTCATCCATGGGCGTTATTTTAGACCGAGGGCCTGCCAAAACTTACGTGCGAGAAGCCGGCAATTGGATAGCTATGAATGTGCCTCAAGGGGCTTCATTATATGTGAATGATTTTCAACTCATGTATTATTCCAAACACGAAGGCTTTGATATTTTCAAAAAAATTCCCGTGATGCGTGAACCCACAAATTTAGCCGACGGGTTGTGGAAGCATTATGAATATGTCGCGCTTCGCATTCGTGGTGATGATACCCGCTGGGCAAGTATTGCGATTGCAATGAACCAGCAACCCGTCAAAACCTTTAGTGGTCCGCACGGTGATACCGTTTTAATTTATAAAGTTTCACAGGTTTAAGGAGACATCTTTTGAATATTACAGTCATAGGCGCGGGTTATGTTGGCTTGGTGACCGGCGCTTGCTTTGCAGAATTAGGGAATCACGTCACCTGCGTGGATGTGAATGAAGCAAAAATCCAAGATTTAAAACAAGGTATTTTGCCTATTTACGAACCTGGTTTAGAGCCAATGGTGATTTCTAATTTCAATGAAGGCCGTTTGCATTTTGTCACGTCTTTGAACGAGTTAGCGCATGAACCCGATTTAATTTTTATTGCCGTGGGTACGCCTAGCGATAAAGACGGCGCAGCAGATATTCAATACGTGCAAGCGGCTGCGCGCAATATTGGCCAACGCATTACACAAAAATGCGTTATCGTTGATAAATCAACCGTGCCCGTGGGCATGGCTGATGAAGTGCACGCCCTCATTCAAAATGAATTAGATAAACGCAATGTTAAAGTATCGTTTGAAGTGGTCAGCAACCCTGAATTTTTACGTGAAGGCGCTGCCATTGAAGATTTTATGAAACCTGACCGTGTGATTATTGGCTTATCGTCCGATGCTGCGCGTGCCGTGATGCTTGATTTATATTTGCCAATTTTACGCAGCCCTGAACGTTTATATTTTATGAACGTAAAAGATGCAGAAATGACAAAATATGCCGCGAATGCGATGCTCGCAACCCGCATTTCGTTCATGAATGAAATGGCTTTGTTATGTGACCGCATGGGTGTTGATATTGAAAACGTGCGTATTGGCATTGGGTCTGATGCGCGTATTGGCCCTGCGTTTTTAAACCCGGGCTGTGGTTACGGCGGTTCGTGCTTCCCTAAAGATGTACGCGCGCTGATGAAAATGGCTGAAAACCATCACGTGAATGCAATGATTTTAAATGCGGTTGAAGCGCGCAACTTTGAACAAAAACAAGTATTGCCCGATAAAATTGAAGCTGTCTACGGCCACGATTTAAAAGGCAAAACCTTTGCCGTGTGGGGCTTGGCGTTTAAGCCCGGCACAGACGATATGCGTGAAGCCTCTTCACTCGTGCTCATTGATAAAATTGTTAAACGCGGCGGTCGTGTGCAAGCTTACGACCCGGCAGCCATGAACGTTGCAAAAGGCATGATGCCGGTTGAGTGGTTGAATAACGGCTTAGTGATGTTTGCAGAACATCAATACGATGCGCTGAAAGATGCGGATGCTTTAGTGTTAGTGACAGAATGGAAACCGTTTTGCTACCCCGATTGGGCAGCCATTAAAAACACCATGCGCGGCCGTATGATTTTTGACGGACGTAATCAATACGACCCGAAACAAGTACAAGCCGCAGGGTTTCAATATACCGCAATTGGTCGCGGTAATGTCGCCTCACATCAAACGCTTCACGGCGTAAAATCCGCCGCCAATGAGGGCGTGTTGGGGGTTTAGCATAATGCCTAGCGGATAGGCTGCGCGTTCTTCTTGATAAGCCGGTGATGCTGTAATGCCGGCTTTGAAGTTAGGGTGATCAAACGCGTTTAAATGATGTAGTGTCACACCGCCTGAAATCCAAATACCGCCGGCCGGCATAAACATTAATTCCAATGTGCCAACGAGCAAACCTAAATAAAACGCAAATAAACTGAGTAATTCAGGCGCTAAGCCCGCTTCGAGTTTTTTTCCAACTGCTTCAGGGCTGAGTGAGCCTTCAGTCGGATAAAGAAATTGATGTAAACGACTCAATCCGCGACCAGAGAGAATTTTCTCAAAGGTCACGCTGCGATCATTCGGGTTTTCAGTGGCTAAAAATCGCATGAGCGCTTGATGTTGTGCTTGTAAGGCATCGCTTACACACGGCGGATACGGTACACCAATATGCCCAACTTCATTTTTGCCTAACCAGAATTGTCCATTTGATAATAAAACGCCGTCTTTCATGCCAAGCCCGGTGCCAATGCCAACCGCAACACGGCGACCATGAGGGTCGATGGGTGCAGGGTTTAATATTTTTAAGTTACTTGTTTCTTTGAAGTAGGATGTAAATGTTGCGCACACAATGGGGGAGTAATCGTGTATCACATCAAACGCGGGCCAGCGTTGTGATTTCGCGAGTTTTGCAAACGGCATGTGATACGGATAAACACCGGCTAAATGATTTAAGTGTTGGCCGTCGTATTGTCCTGCGGCACCAATGCAAATGGCATCAGCATCTGCCATTTTTACCCCTAAATGGGCTTCGAGGGATTCCACTAAATTTTCTAACGATTGCGTGTGTGCGAGTTTTACATTTGCGGTGCGTTCACAGCGAAACTCATGATTGCGGGTGTCGTAAGAAACAACGCCCGCCGCACATTTCGTGGCACCCATGTCCCAGGTGATTAAAGTAATGCTCATGTCACGCTCGAGGTAATAACATCAGCGGAGTCTTGGCCAATATCACGCAGCGGTTTACGGCTACGAATGTTTTGTTCAATTTGTTCAAGCGTTACGCCGTTGGTTTCGGGCACTTTGTAGTAACAGAAAATTAAACTCAGCACGCACATGCTGGCGTAAAATAAAAACGTGTTGGAAGGCCCCAATTCATTTAATAAGGTTAAGAAGGTTGATGAGACTGCGAAATTCCAAAACCAACAGCTAAAAACAGCCACACCCATGGCAGTTGCGCGAATGTCTAAGGGGAAAATTTCAGACACCACTAACCATAAAATAGCACCTAAACTAAAAGCAAAACATATAATATAAAGAAATGTGCAAGTGAGCGTGATAATGCGAAGGGCTTCATCGGGTGTGCCTATTTTAAAGGCGAAGCTTAAAACGAGTAAGCACACAAGCATGCCTGATAAGCCTGTCATCAATAAAGGTCGGCGTCCGAGTTTATCTAGATAAATCACTGCAAAAATAGTCGATAAAACGTTAACAACGCCTATGCCAACGGTTGCAAAAATAGAGCTTTGCGCATCGTGGAAACCCGCAAGTTGGAAAATAGTGGGGGCGTAATAAATAATGGTGTTAATGCCCGTGATTTGTTGAATCAGGCCGAGCATTGCGCCTAAAAATAAAACGGGTAATACCCACGGTGAGAAAACTTCTCGAAAGCGAACGGCTTTTATTTTTAAACTGTTTTGAATATCGTGCAATTCAGCATCAACATGCGGGGTTTGGCGTAGTAAGCTCAGTGTGGCTCTTGCTTCAACGAGGCGATTTTCTTTCACGAGAAAGCGTGGGCTTTCAGGGAGGAATAACATGCCGATGCTGAGTAATACAGCAGGAATAACACCTATGCCAAACATCCAGCGCCAAGAACCATCAAAGTTAGTGAAAGCATAATTAATGAGATAAGAACAAAGAATGCCGAGGGTAATAGCCAGTTGGTTGAGCGATACCAAGCCGCCGCGCCATTGATGGGGGGCGACTTCGGCGATATATAAGGGGGCAGTGTAAGACCCAATGCCGATCGCAAGCCCGATAAAAATGCGGCCGAATAAAATGCCGTAAACATTCGTGGCGAGTGAGGCAATGAGGGTGCCGGCGATAAATAAGCCGGAAATCAGTAGCATTAAACGCCTGCGACCGAAACGGTCGGTTAAATAGCCGCTCGCGAGTGAGCCAAACATCGCACCGAATAACACGCTGCTCACGATGAGTTCTTTTAAAACGGTGGAAATGGTGAAGTCTTTACTGATGAATAATAGGGCACCTGAGATGATGCCGGTGTCAAACCCAAATAATAACCCGGCAAGGGCGGCAATGGCCGAAACCATAAAAATATTAGAACGCGCTTTTTGTAGCATAAAGACTCCTGTCGATGTTCTGCTTTCAATTGCCTTTATTATCACGAAATGCTCGTTAATTGAAGTTTTTTTCTTATTTTGTTACTCATCCTTTTGGGTTTTGTATTTGATTCGAACGAAGCGTAGGGCGGATTAGACACGTTTTTTGTGTCGTAATCCGCCAACTTTAAAAGCTTTTAAAATTTCAAAAAGCTTTTAAAGTTGGCGGATTACGGTTTGCAAAAGACGCAAACCTAATCCGCCCTACGCTTTGTTCAGGGTAAGGTGTAAACGGAAATAGCAAAGTATCGTCCCCCTCCAGTCAACTGGCTGCCCGATGGAATGAGGTAAAACCACCTGGAGGGGGTAGGGGGAGGCCGCTTTTCAAGGGAAACACACACCTCCCTCCGTTGATCTTTCCCCCCGTTTCTTGTAACCTGACGCCGATCTGACCCACCGCGGCAGAGACACTGCTTACACCCTCAACGAGGAGAACACGTCATGAACGTTCTCGATTTTCACCAAAAAAAGCAAAAAAACGAAAAAATCACAATGGTCACGTGCTACGACTACACCAGCGCGCTCTGTCTTGCCCAAACCACCATTGACTGCCTCTTAGTCGGCGACAGCCTCGCAATGACCATGCACGGCTATGAAGATACCCTGGGCGCCACCTTAGAAATGATGAGCCTCCATACCGCGGCCGTTAAACGCGGTGCCGGCAAGAAATTCATCGTCAGCGACTTACCCTTCCTGAGCTACCGAAAATCGCTCAGCGAAACCATGCAAGCCGTCGAAGTGCTCATGCGCGCGGGTGCCCACGCTGTGAAACTCGAAGGCGCCGCCGGCAACCTTGAGTCCATCCGCCACATCACCGCCTCAGGCGTGCCTGTGATGGGCCATCTAGGCCTCACCCCGCAAACTATCCACGCGCTTGGTGGATACCGCGTTCAAGGCCGCTCAGAGGCTGCTGCGCAAACGCTAATCGACGATGCCAAAGCTCTTGAAGCGGCTGGTTGCTTTGCCATTGTGCTGGAATGTATTCCTGCAGACCTTGCCACGCAGATTACGCAAATGCTCTCTATTCCGACCATCGGCATAGGCGCAGGTGCGCAAACCGATGGTCAAGTGTTGGTCTTCCAAGACTTGCTCGGCCTCAACACGCAATTTAAACCCAAATTTGTGAAATATTACACAAACGGTGCTGAGATGGTTCAAGCAGCCATTGATCAATATTGCACGGAAGTTAAAACTCAGGCATTCCCCACCCATGAACACTTATACTAGCCTCAGCACGTGGCGCGCACACCGCGCCACGCTGCAAGATAAAAAAATCAGCTTCGTGCCGACGATGGGGAATTTGCACGAGGGTCACCTTGCGCTTTGTCGTGCAGCGAAAGAAAATCAGCAATATTTAGTCGTTAGCATTTTTGTAAACCCAACACAATTTAATCAGGCAAGCGATTTTGAAAAATATCCAAGAACGCTTGAGGCTGATTTAGCAAAATTACAAAGTGTGGGTGTTGATGCGGTATTGTTGCCGGGCGCAGATGAATTATATCCTGACCAATATACCGTTCAAATTAGTGAACATGCAGTGGCAACCTTGTTAGAAGGCGAATATCGCCCCGGGCATTTTACCGGCATGTTGAGTATTGTTTTAAAATTATTAAACATCGTGCAACCGCATAAAGCCTATTTCGGTGAAAAAGATTATCAGCAATTATATCTCGTGAAAAAAATGTGTGAAGCCTTGTTTGTGCCGGTTGAAATTATTGGCTGTGAAACCATACGCAATGAAAATGGCTTGGCCTTATCATCACGCAATTCACGCTTGAGTGAGGCGGCGCTGATGTTGGCACCTACATTTCATGAATTATTAAGCTCCTCATTTAGTTGTGATGTGATTAAAGCACAATTACAACAACACGGGTTTGAGGTTGATTATATTGCAGAACAATGGGGGCGTCGTTTAGGCGCAGTGTGGTTAGAGGGTGTTCGGTTAATCGATAATATCGCGTGGGAGAATTAACATGTTGTTATGTTTAGACGTGGGTAACACACATATTTTAGGCGGTGTTTTTTCGGAAGATAAATTAAAATTTCGTTTTCGTTATGCAACGCCTTTAATTGGAACAGCTGATCAGTTTGGGTTGTTTTTAGTGAATATGTTATCTGTGAACCAAGTGGCCGCTTCACAAATTCAAGGGGTTGCCGTGAGTTCGGTCGTGCCTGGTTGCGATTACACCATTCGTCATACCGTCGCGCAATATTTCAATGTTGATTATTTTATGCTGAAGGGTGGCGTGAAAACGGGCTTGAATATTCGTTATAAAAACCCGAATGAAGTCGGGGCTGACCGTATTGCGAATGCGATTGGGGCAGTGAAAGCTTACCCTGATAAAGATTTAATTATTATTGATATGGGCACGGCAACCACACTTGATGCGGTGACGGCTGAGCGTGATTATTTAGGGGGTGCAATTTTGCCGGGCATGCGCTTGGGGATGGAATCGCTTCGCTCGAATACTGCGAAATTGATGGAAGTGAATATTGAAACACCCGATTCGTTTGTCGGCCGCACAACGCGCGAGAGCATTCAAGCGGGTTTGTATTTCGGGCAAATGGGTGCGTTGAAAGAATTGATTGCAGGGATGAAACAAGAAATTTACCTCAACCGTGAGGTAATGGTTATCGGTACCGGCGGCTTCGCACAACTCTACCGCGATAAAAACTTATTCGATGTGATCTTGCCAGATTTGGTGTTAGAGGGATTATATATTGCTTATGAAAATGCGAAATGATTTGTAACGTGACTCGAATGAGGCGTAGGGCGGATTACGCCAAACGTAAAAAACACGTTTGCCGTGCACGCCCTACGCTTCGTTCGAGGTAAGGTGTAAGCAGAAATAGCAAAGTTTCGTCCCCCCTCCAGTCAACAGGCTGCTCGATGGAATAAGGTAGAAACACCTGGAGGGGGCAGGGGGAGGCCGCTTTTAATGATTTTATTAATTTTAAAATAATACAACAGGAACAACAAAATGAACTTATTTGCCACCACGCCAAAAGGCTTAGAATATTTACTCGTCGATGAATTAAAAGCCCTCGGTGCGACGAAAGCCGCTGAAAAACTCGCAGGCGTTGCTTTCGAAGGCGACCTCGAAACCGCTTACCGCGCGTGTTTATGGTCGCGCTTTGCTAACCGAATTTTACTCCCCTTAAAAGAAATTCCCGCCTCATCAGCCGAAATGCTTTACACCGGTGTGCAATCCATCGCCTGGGATAAACACTTAGACCCCAACGGTTCGCTCGCGGTTCATTTCGTCTCAGTCAATTCAACCATTACCCACACTTTATTCGGTGCGCAAAAAGTTAAAGACGCCATCGTCGATCAATTCCGCGATAAATACCGCGAACGCCCCGACGTTGACCGTGACGAACCCGATATTTTAGTCTACGTTTACCTCAACCGCGACATCGCACAACTCTACATCGACTTATCCGGCGTAAGCTTACACAAACGCGGCTACCGTCTCGCTCAAATGGAAGCGCCCCTCAAAGAAAATTTAGCCGCTGCAATATTAACTCGCGCAAAGTGGCCTAAGCTCGCAGAAGAAGGCGCAGGATTACTTGACCCCATGTGTGGCTCGGGCACTTTGCTTATCGAAGCGGCAATGATGGCCTCTGATTGTGCTCCACAACTTTCGCGCGATTATTTTGGCTTTTTAGGCTGGAAACAACACCAACCTAAAATTTGGGACAAGCTCCTGACTGAAGCCAAAGCCCGCGCAAAAGCCGGTTTAAAACGCCTTCCTCCCATCGTTGGTTGCGACCAAGACCCCGAAGCCATTGAATGCAGCCTAGAAAACATTCAACGCGCGGGTTTTGCTGAACACATTCACGTTGAAACAAAACCCTTAGCCGATTTAGCCCGCCCCGATCACATCGAAAAAGGCTTGTTAGTCACAAACCCGCCCTACGGTGAACGTTTAGGCGATGAAGAAAGCTTACGCCCGCTTTATACTTTACTGGGTGATAAACTGAAACAACACTTTGAAGGGTGGCAAGCAGCGGTTTTCACCAGCAATATTCAACTGGGCAAAACGATGGGCTTACGTTCTAATAAACAATACGCTTTATTTAACGGCGCCTTGCCCGCACAATTATTATTATTTGATGTGGCATCGCATTATTTTGTTGATCGCAGCCCGGAAGCAGAAGCCGCCAGAGCCGCACGACGTGAAGCACGTAAGGATAAGTAATGAGCGCACCGTTAATTAGTTTAGAGAATGTGAGTTTGGCTTACGGCTTATCACCGTTGTTAGAGCAAGTGAAATTACAAGTTGCTCGCGGTGAGCGCGTGTGTTTAATTGGTCGCAACGGGGCAGGGAAATCGTCTTTAATGAAAATCATTGAAGGCGTTGAAAAACCCGACGCTGGCACCATTTGGCGTGAACCCACGCTGAAAATTGCACGCTTAAATCAAACCTTACCCACGGATGTTAATTTAACGGTGTTTCAATACGTTGCAGAAGGCTTGGCGGAAACTGGGAAATTATTAATTGAATATCATCAATTATTACAAACCTTGGCGCACCCGACAGACGCTGATTTAAAACGGTTCGAGAAATGCCAACACGCGCTTGAAGTGAAAGATGGTTGGCGGTTTGATCAGAAAATTCAAACGGTATTAACGCGTTTGGAATTGAATGCAGATGTGTTAGTGAGCGAATTATCGGGTGGTTGGCAGCGTCGTGCCGCATTGGCACGTGCGTGGGTGTTAGAGCCTGATTTATTATTATTAGACGAGCCAACTAACCATTTAGACATTGAAGCCATTCAGTGGCTAGAAGAAGCCTTATTGAGTTTCAATGGTGCAATGGTGTTTATCACGCACGATAGAGCTTTATTGCAAAAACTCGCAACACGTATTATTGAGTTAGATCGTGGGCAATTAACCTCATGGCCGTGCACGTATTATCAATTTTTAGAACGTAAACAAGCGGCTTTAGATGCTGAAACAAAAGCGAATGCTGAGTTTGATAAGAAATTGGCGCAAGAAGAAGTGTGGATACGACAAGGGATTAAAGCGCGTCGTACGCGTAATGAAGGCCGTGTGCGTGCGTTACAGCGTTTGCGTGAAGAGAGAAAACAGCGGCGTGAGCAAACAGGGCAAGTGAATTTGTCTTTGAATACCGTATCAACATCGAGTCATTTAATTTTTGAAGCTGAGCATGTGAGTTATCAAATTCAAGATCGTGTGTTGATTAACGATTTTAATTGTCGAGTGATGCGGGGTGATCGCATTGGGTTAATCGGTCCGAATGGGGTGGGCAAGTCGACTTTGTTGCAGTTATTGCTGGGAGATTTGACACCAACGCGAGGTAAAGTGAAGCGTGGTGTGAATTTAGATATTGCGTATTTTGATCAGCATCGTGCAGCCTTAGATTTGGAAAAATCGGTGGCGGAGAATGTGACAGAAGGCAGTGACACCATTGAGTTGGCGGATGGACGTCGACATATTATTAGTTATTTGGGTGATTTTTTATTTACGCCAGAGCGTGCACGCACACCGGTGAAAGCTTTGTCGGGTGGTGAGTGTAATCGTTTGTTATTGGCAAAATTATTCAGTAAGCCGAGTAATTTGTTGGTGTTGGACGAGCCGACCAACGATTTAGATATTGATACCTTGGCGTTGTTAGAAGAAATGTTAATGCAATATAAAGGCACAATTTTATTGGTGAGCCACGATAGAGAATTTTTAGATAATGTGGTGACGAGTGTGTTTGTGTTTGAGGGGGAAGGGCGTGTTCAAGAATATGTGGGCGGTTATGCCGATTGGCAGCGGACTGTGGCTTCTAAACCTGTAGAAGCGGCTGCGAAAGTGAAAGTGGAAGTTGTTAAACCCGCGGAAGCATCGCGCGCGAAAACTAACCAGAAACTGTCTTTCAAAGATCAGCGTGAATTGAACGAACTTCCCGCCAGAATTGAAGCGCTAGAAACAGAGATTGCAACCCTGACCGCCGCCAGCAACGACCCCGCCTTCTACCAGCAACCTCCACAAACCGTGGCCGATGCTTTGGCAAAACTCGCAGCACTGAATGCTAGCCTCGAAGCGGCTTATCAACGCTGGAGTGAGTTGGAGTCTTTATCTAAATAATTGTGAAAACCGTTCATCCTTCGAGACACACACATAAAACGTGTGCTCCTCAGGACGAACGGTGAGGTTTCAGTTAGAATTCTCTTTCACGTGCGTCCTGAAAGATTTTTCCAGAAGAGTTAATACGACCTGACTCCGTTCGTCCTGAGGAGCGCGTAGTTTGCGCGTCTCGAAGGATGAACGGCTCCATCCTGCCCATCCTTTCAAGCACATCTTAACCATGCTACCATGTCACCCATGCAAACCAAGACACACATCAAATGGATTCGAGACTACGCGTTGGTGCTTTCGCTGCTCGCGCACGTATTGTTTTTGGTAACTTTGGTGTCGGTTGTGCAATTTGAATGGTCTAAAAAACCGGTGATTAATCAACAACCGAATTCCGTTTCCGCCTACACCGTTGCGGCGACTCCCATGAGTGCGGCACAACCCGCAAAACAACCCACGCAAACGAACTTAACCCACACTGAACAAGCGCCAGCGAAACAAGATAAAGCCATCGTCTTAAACCCTATCAAACCTAAACCCCAACCCAAAACCGCAGCACGCGCTGCAAAATCTTCGTCAAAACGAGAAATCACTTTCAGCACCGCCAGCCCACCCATCGATTTAACCCACCCCTACGACCGGGAACCCTTGCGTTTAATCGGCGAAAGTAAAATCGTCCAACCCCTCGTGCGCATACTTGCGCGTGCCATTGGGCCACACTTATACTACCCACGCGTCGCCGCTGAATTTAACTTACGCGGCGTTGTCCTCGTTGGTTTCACCTTACACCCCGAAGGTTACATCACCGACACCCGCATCGTAAAATCCAGCGACTCCGGCGTACTCGATGACTCCGCCCGCTCCGCCGTCATGTCCGCCGGCAGCGTCGGCAACGTTAGTGAATACGTCTCCGCCCCAGAATTTCTGGTGATCGGCGTGATTTTTGGCTAAGCGTGAGGCGAAGGCAAGGGCTGAAGGATAGACGCAACATTTAAGGAAACGATAGATTTTTACCGCTTTTAATTTATTAGCACAAAGCACGAATGAGCGTGGTAAGCACGCAAGGCTTTTATAACGAACCCAAAATCTTCTCACGCGCCTTCAGCGCTCAAGGCGGGTGTGGGGTGCATGCAACCTAGGGTTACGGCGTTCGCTGCGCGCTCGCCTAACCCTAGGCTGAGATGTTATTGGCTTACAGCCAACGACTATAAAATTTTGCACCTATCCTTCAGGGGCAAGGGGGGGGCACAAAACAAGGGGGAGGTTGCTTTTAAAAACCAAAACCCTTTTTCACTCCCTGCCTCCTGCAATCATCAATTCGCTCTTGAAACAACCGAAACGATTGACTTAATCTTTCAGGTGCGTGCGAATAATGCCGGTGAAAATTTCTATTTCCGCTCACATTGTTATAGTTCTTTTCCATCCATGCTATCGGGCAAATCGTTTTAATCACCAAAAGAAATACACGAAGCGCACCCCACAACCCGGCTTTGATTCTACGTGAGCTTGCATCACTTGCAAAACTTTTAATCGCTTTTTCGAGTTCTTTCAAGTTGCTGTGATACGCATTTAATTTATCTTTCGGAAATAAATGACTTTGATTTTTCGCAGCTTCTCGATGGAGCTCAATGGTTGTATTTCTAATATCATTCAGTAGATTCACGAATTTTTCTTTTTCTTCGTTTTCATAGAAATAACTATTAACAAGATTAATAGCGCGTTGGTGAGAACAATACCCAAATCGTGTTCGATCAAAATGATCAGCGATCGCTTGAATAAAATCTGAAAACCCTTCTTGCTTGCTGTCAACGGTGAATTGTCTGACATAGATTGGGCCTGCGTAATGCGATTCATCTTTCACAAATTTTTCGTTGAATTCATATTGTTGTAAAATGTTGGCAAGGCCAAGATCAGACTTTGCTAAATGAGCTAAGTAATATTTTTCATAATCAGGACTGTATTGATCACACTGTAGGGTAACAGTATCGCTTGGCTTTGATAAAAAATCTGGCAGCTGGAAAAGCGGAAGAATACTACCATGCGGATTTTCAGGGTTAATATAATTTTCCCAGTACTGATTATGATTAACGGTCTGATGAATATCAGACGACCCAAGCCCAGTTACACTTAAAAACGCATTAATATTTTCATTCCAACGAATTTTTGGCATTGTCATTTTCTCTTTTGATTTTTTAAAAAACTAAACCTTTTTCTTCATCGGCGAAATTTTCTTTTGAAACTCAGCCACCGTATCACGTGTCTTTTTAAACAAAACAACCTGTTCTTTATAAGAGGCAGCTGCTTTTTTTGCGTTTTTATACTTATCATTAAAAGACGTCTCAGGATTTGTGCAGCGTCTTAAAAACCGCATAAATTGATAAAATAACCGCACCAAACTTTCCAGCTTATGCGCATTGCTAGCCGTTCTTGCTGACGAATTGAGGAATTTGATGCCTTCTTTCACTTTGGCAATTCTCAAGGAGTTAAGCTCGGGGATAGAGACAGATGAGTCTGGGCGACGCATTTGGATTGTGTACTCAAATAAGTTATCCATGATATTTTTTATTTTTTCTGGCGGACTACTGGATTGATAGTACAGAATAATGGCCACATTTAATTGGTGAAGGTTGCAGATGTTGTGATAGCCCTTATTAAAGCCATAGGCTAGTTCAGAAATTAATTTTGAAAAGTCTTCAGCGTTTCTGGAGTCAAGGATGAGGCTATTATTTTGCGGGAAAAGCGCATCGTATAAATTTAAAATAAAATTATTAAGAGAGTCTTGGGTGCCATAGGGTATAAAATATTTTTTTAGTAATGGAGTCGCACCGCTCATGCGAGGCGTAATGCGAGGGAGTAATTTAGCTTCTGAATCGTATGAAATTTCAAAAAGAGATTGGGGTGTTTCAGCGAGATTGTTTCTGTTGAACTTGCCAGGCGCAAACCCTGCCTGAGTCATAAAGGTGGTAATGTGACTGATCGCATCAAGTTCAAGCTCGGAAAACTCAACACTACCAAGAAAGTTAGTAACATCGCTCATTGTGCATGGAATAGTCTGTGGCATTTTTTGTACCTCTTTTTAGTCGTTAAAAAATTTATTCATTATTTCCTCAAACCCGCATGAGGCATATCTTCATCCCGGCAATCTAGCAGAGGACATCCCCCTCCAGCCCCTTGCCTTTACGATAAAAAGCAAAAACCGCGGCTAGGGGTGATGCTTTTGTGTTGCTAAGTCAATCCATTGACTGCGAAACTTTTTAAACCGCCCCTGGTTTTTTTGTTTTGATTAAACCTGTAATCTCCGCCTGCATTGTTTTTGCGCCGATGTTTTGTTGGAATAATCGGAGTGAGTGCGCGGCGTGTGTTGTTTTACTTGCTAAGTAATGATAGTCATTTATTTTTGTAAACGCATGATTGAATTTTTCTTTCATTAGCGTCGTTGGGAAAATTGTTTTAACAACCAACAGAAACAGGCGAAGTGAATTCCAAAGTTTGGCATAATTTTTGTGTGAGCGCGTTATTTTCTCAAGGGTCTTAATTTCTGTTTCAAGGCTTGATAAGTGCTGTTGATAGGCGACAAAATTACTAGGTTTTAACTGGTCAAGTTGGTTGGTTGCTCTAACCCCATTTAAATCAATCGCCATCGTTCGAATATGCGCCAGTAATGTTTTTATATCTTTACATTTTTCTTGATCAGCAGCGTAGTATTCGTCAATCACCTTCAGCGCACGTTGATAAGCGCAGTGTGCATATCTTGTTTTGTCAAAATGCGCAATAAGCGCGTGGATAAAATCAGGAAACCCTGGGGTGTTATAATAAATGGAATCGGTTTCATTATTCATGGGCATTGTGGGGTAAGATGAGTTAGACAGAATATCTCGAAGTCCCTCATCTTGATCAGCAAGACCGTATAAATAACTTAATTTTTCAGGCTGACCATTTTCCATTAATTGCAATGATAGATACAATTTCCCACTGGGTTTACACTGTATACGAAACAAAGGGGGCAAGGTTTCTTTCACTGCTTGAGGATTTAAAAAATTATTCACATCATCATGTGCTGGCGTATCATTTCCACCATGAGACTCTTCCGATGCGAGCCCGGTTTCTTTTAATAGCTGAATAATCGTTTCTGGCATATCATTCTCTTTTTTATTAACTATTTTAATTTGTGCATTGTTGAAAATCCGAGCCTCGAAAGCAGCGTAGGGCGTGATTAGCGGCGTGTTTTTCGCCGCGTAATCCGCCATCGATTAAAGCTTTTAAAAAATTAAAACGACAGTGGTTGATGACCCGTATTGCTAAGTTTAACATTACTCACCTGCCGCTTCATCGTTTTACGGAAAAAATTTACCGATGAGCAAACGGCTAATTTCAATTTAGCATCTAATTTATTGCTTTTAATATTACGTTTTTTGCTTTCAATTCTGACTTCGATTTGAATTTTAGACTCAGCAGCATCAGTCATTTCCAGCTTTTCACCGCAGTAGCTTAAAAATTTTCTGATATATAATCCGAGTAGATTTAATTGTGATTTGAAAGCGTTATAGTTGTGTTGAAAGGCTTCTTTTTTAAGCATTTTCATTGCAGCTTCAAGCACGATGACTTCGTCTTTGTTGTTATTATTGTTTTTTCTAATGATTTCAAGGCTGCAGCGAATACGGCTTGGATCTGTAATTGTTTTAACGCCGAATTTTTTAATGTTGTCTAACGCTGCGAGTGCTTGAAAATACGCACATGCCCCGTTTTTCTCTCGATTGCATGTATTAATCTGCTGATTTAATAATTTTTTAAAAGCGTTGAGTATAGTCTGACTAATTTGATTGTTGCTAGATCGATGATTTAATACGTATTCTCCAAATTTATTTGGGATAAATGGGTTTAATTTTTTATTATCCGTATCATTGGAGAGTGTATTTTTGAGTCCCATGTCGCATAGACGAATGGTTTTGTCGTCGTATGAAATAATATATTTGGTGTGGTCTTTTCGAGCAACCCGCACAGCAGACCCTATTTTTTCTTCCTTCACAGCTATCCCCGTATCGAGCATTAACTGCACCAACGCGTCTAATTCTTGCTGTAACTTCTCTTGGTTTTTCATTAGGCTCCCTTTTTTCTTAGTGCTGTGTTAATAGCTTTTTCAATATTTTTTACGTTAATTGCCGACTGGAACAGTTGTATCGACTGTTTCGCATGGGCGTGTTTTTCTCTTTCGGTTGTATTTTGTGTGTTTTCCTTCGCTAAGCTGTCAATTTTAGCATCAATCCGGCTCCATGAAATGAAAAGGCGGACAAAGCTAAGAAAGTTTATAAGTGCTCTCGCGCCGCGACTTGCAGACTGGCATCGTCGTGCTTCACCGTTAAGGCGAGAGACTTCTATTTCAAGTTCGGAAAGATTCTTTTTGAATGTATTAAGTGTATCTTTAGGTAAATTGTATATATCTCTCAAGTTCTCTCTAATGGAGTCCATTAAGCGAAACAGGTTTTCTTTTTTATCTGTCGTATCATTTTCATAATACTTGCTTAATGCACACTTTGCTTGGTTGTAAGCGCAAATGCCTTTAAACCGAACATCGTAATCAGCGATGAGATCTTGAATTGACTGGTTAAATATTTCCAAACGTGCTTCTTCCTCTTGCAGGGTGCCGCTAAATACAAGATATCTTGCCGTTTGACCCCTGCAGCATTTACGTTCTAGATTTATTTTTTTGCATGCCTGAAATAAGTTATTTAAATGGTTGTTATTTATAAACGCTTCCTTAAATGTGTGCACTCCCGCTATAAACTGAGTTTCGTCATCTGCAGATTTAGCAATGATAAAAAGAGGGATGATAGAATCACTACGGCTTTGACTATTGTCAAAATATTGAGCGGTAATGTGTGGGTGGGAAACAAACTTACCTCCGCCTTTACCCACGAAAGGGGATGCATAAAAGTGCTCTGCATCCTTAGACTCAATTGCCAAGCCCGCATCCAGCATCTGCTGCGCAAGCCGAACAACTTTTGCTTTCAACAAAGCTTGATCATTCAATTTTTCACCTGGCATCTCACACCTCGTTTTATCTATTTATATTTACCGCACACTTTATCATCATTATCTTAATGAATTATTAACAAATCCGCCTTTTTTACTTTAAGAGCGCGCGCTAACCCTTTGATTTTCACCTTCAAAACCCTGTATTTTTCTAACACACTGTTTAATAAAGTGAAGTTAACCTTATGAATAATCTAAAAAACCAAATAAATTCCCGTGCTAACTCGTGGATTAAATAACCAAATCAGGTAGTTATAGACCAAACTTAAACCACTTCTTTAAATTCACTGCTACACTTAAGTTAGAACACAAAAAAGAAGGAGTGGTGATATGCGTAGGATGAAAGCAGCGGTTAATATCGTAGCCCTTTGTATTCTCCCTTTTACCTTCAGCGCTTGTGCTTATAAAGCACCAGCGGCCAATCAGCATGCGTCACGCGCCGTCCACCCAGGCCCGGCCAGCGCCCCCACGCCCAATTATGCCTCTCGTCTGCCTTCTCATATAGATACTCATGGGGAGCGGATTGTAGTGGTTGACCCTCGAGTACATGCGTGGGGCGCGTATGGGTCGGATGGAAACCTGATTCGAGCAGGGTTAGCGACCGCGGGAGCGAGCTATTGCCCGGATATTAAACGTGCATGCCACACCAAAACAGGGTCTTTCCGCGTTCAATCATTAGGTGCAGCTAGCTGTAAATCGTCTATCTATCCCTTGCCCAAAGGCGGGGCACCTATGCCTTATTGCATGTTCTTTAACAAGAACCAAGGCCTACACGGGTCATATAATGTGGTAGATGGTAATGCTAGCCACGGCTGTGTGCGATTGAAAGTGGCAGATGCTGAATGGTTACGTTTCAACTTTGTGAAAATTGGCACCAAAGTGGTTGTGAAACCTTACTAATAAAAAAGAAAAGAGAGCAGCCTAGCGAGTAATCGTTAGGCTGTTTTTGTGACAGGCACCAATACGGTTGAAGCAACTTTCGTTGACACAGTACCAGAATGTTTAAGATCAGGGTTTAATTTCTGTAAGGTATCAACACTCACCCCAGTTTGTTTCGCAACCGTCGCTAAATTCACTGTTTTATTATCAACAGGTACTTCTTTGAAATAAGGTTGGTTGCTAATGGGTGGTAATTGCATGCCGTATTTTGCAGGATTTTCTAAAATGGCAGCAACCGCTAATAATTTAGGAACATATAATTTCGTTTCAGTGGGCAGTGGTAATTTCCAAAAATCTTGTGTGCCTGTGCGCTTAGTCACAGAATCAATTTTACCTTGACCACAATTGTAAGCAGCAATCGCTAGATACCAATTTTGGTTATTCGAATTTTCTAAATCTTTAAAGTAATTTAACGCAGCTTCCGTCGAGGCAACCACATTACGACGACCGTCGTAACCTGATTTGACTTTTACGCCTAAATCTTTCGCGGTTTGCGGCATTAATTGCCATAAACCTAATGCGCCTTTGTCAGAAGTGTTATTAGGATTAAACTCACTTTCAATAAAAGGAATTAACGCAATTTCAGCGGGTAAATTATGGGTTTTGGTTTCTTTAAAAATAAAGTAAATGTAAGGACCCGCTGCTTGCAGAATTTGATAAAACTGATCTTGATTTTTCACTAAGTACTGAATTTCTTTTTGTACTTGTGCAGAATCGGTTTGATGATCAATTTGGAAATTCTGTGCGATGGAATACCAAATGGTATTCGTTGTCGCACCGTCAGTAGTCATGCCGCCTACTTCACTAAAAATGCCTGCATCGGTCTGCACAACATTCCACGTGATTAAGAGGCTGCAACTTAGCACGGCCCAAATAAAATATTTTGATAAGCTTGATAATATTTTTTGCATGGGGGCATCATACCCGAAAGCAGGCCACTTGTGAACCCTTTGGCTGGTGAAAAATGCACCAATGTTAATAACTCATTGTTCTCACGGAAAAAAATATTTTAATTTTTTTAGCGTAATTTAAGCTTATTTTAAGCAAAATTCAGCTAACTCTTTGTGAGAAAAGAAAAACAATTAGATAAAGAAAAACGTCTGATGCATGTGATATTTTGTGCAATCAGACGTTTTAATGACACTATTTAGCAGTATTGGTAATATCTGTCACAGGTGTATTGCCACCACTCATTGGAATGGTTTTTAATGTTTTAGCTGCAAAATCAATTTTGGTTAAATCAATCACTTTTACGGATTGGTCTTCAAACGTTCTAAAATAATATTTTAAATTTTGTGGGTCTTTCACTGTGGTTGCAAGCGTATATTCAGAATACGTTTTCCCTTGCGCAGCGGTGCGAACAGCACCCACCGGAATATCAAACTGATTTAATAGATGAAATGCTTGCATTACCGTTGCAGTCGCATTCGCAGAAGGAATGGCAGACACTGAAAATATTGCAGCGCGTACGAAACGTGAAGGCGGTGTAAAATCACCGGGTAAACCATGTAAACCCGCACCTTCTCCAAAAGATTGCAATTGTACTGCATCAACTTTCACAGGGCCTGGGTTAATTGGCGATAAATTAATATAGTTCGATAAATTCGTTAAATGCCAACCAAAGGTAGGTGAGTTGGTAAAGACACCTAAGGGGTTGTCGTAAACACGTAAACGGCCTTTAATAGGTTCAATCACAACACTATTGCCAGCTTTATCATAAACCACGTAATGAAACGGTGGTAGCACAGGCCAGCCTTTTGGTGTGGTCGGTACAATCACAACATTTTTTATCGCCGCTTTTACTTCGTCAACGGTTGCAAACTGTGTCACTATCCAAGTCGGAAATTCCGTTGGAGAAAGTGCTTTCATTTTATTTTCAGGAACGACTTTTGCATATTCTGCATAACCAGGGAAATAAAATGTTCCGACAGATAAGCCTTTTTCATTCATGCCATCAATAATGGTTGCTTCGTTAAATGCTGTGCCACCCACTGCGCCATACTTTGCGCGGAAAGTTAAACCACCCGTATCATCGGGTAAGGTGCCTTGAAAGGCGTAATTGCGTGGAATGACTTTCGCGGATAGATCAAGTGAAATGCCGAACTCGACAGTTCTGCCATTAATATGTGAACCATCAGTGGCTTTTAATTGAATGCCTGTACAAGCTTGCGCATTGAAACTGATAAGACTGAGTGTGGCGAAGCAAACGGTGAGTGCGAAGCGGGCGAGTCCTTGCCGAAACATGATGAGCTCCTTATTATTATATATAGATATATAGTTATTATCTTATTTTAGCATAATTTTAGTTAATTATATTTTTTACAATAAATCATTAAGTTATTAAAGCTCGAATTAAGGGCAGCATAATGGCTGTATCTTTATTGCAATAATCGAGCATGGCTTGTTTTAGCGCCTCTTTTTCTTTGATGGGAGTTTTGGGGGAGATTAATTTTTCAAAGGCACGTTGAGCTTCGCCACCATTCGCAACTAACATGCCTTCGTAACTTTCACTTTCACCTAATAAGGCAGGTGCGACTGATTTTAATCCGAACTTGCCATGAAAGGCAGGGTCGTAAATAAATTCACGCATTAACGGCAGGGGGTCTACTAAACGTGGAATTAATGCTTCAAGCGCTTCACGGTGTTGTTCAGAATAATCCGCTAATTCTTTAATGCGTGCTTCTTCAAATTTACTGTGATAGGCAATAATGGCACCTTGTTCACCGCAAGCCTGTAATAATGCTTCAATCAACGCAGGGCGGGGGTCGCTTGCATCGTCGTGTAAATAAGCAAGATGTAAAACTTCACTATTTGACGCTGCTTGTACGTGCACGCTGAATTGAAACGGTACTTGTTGATAAGGCCCTGTGTTGTCATAACGTGGAATAGCGGGGTTGATGGTTTCAAAATCGAGATAATAATGCGGATATTCCCAAGTGTTAATAGCATTACGTAACGCATTGATGTCGTGATAGCGTGTGTTATGACGATGCGCTTCAATAATGCGTGTTTGTAATTCGTTTAAATCTGTTAAACGCGCGTCATCTAGGTTGATAATACCTTCGTTGAATAATGCCCATTTTTTATCACGTAACCCCGGCAAATCAAGAATGCTCATGGGTGGAATGCGACTCTCTTTCCAGCAGTGCGCCATAAATTCACATGGGTTTGGGTTTTCACAGTGTGAGCCGATAGGAATATTGGGTACGGTAGGTTTGTATAAATCATTTAAAATGGATTGTAGTGTCGGTGCAATCGTTTTATAGCGTTCGCGCACGGCGTCAGTCACATCGACAATCGTAAATAAATTCTCTAAATTAGGATAACGACATGCCGAATTTAAATGCATCACTTGAATGCGATGAATGTGAAAATTATTTTTAGCAAAAATCCAGGCTTGTAAAGCAGCATCTTGAATATGTTCAGGTTTGACTTTCGTTGATGATTTGACTTCAGTGATGCACCAGCGCTCAAGCGCCGGGTCAAATTCAAGCACATCAGCGCGTGCATAAAAACCCGCATGTTCAAATGCGGCTTCAAATACCACCGGTGTTTTTTTTGCGATGATTTCACGCGTTCTTGCTAAAGCACCGGTAAAATCCCAGGGCTTATTATCAATGAGGACGCCTGGTTTGAAATAAGAACGTGCGAGCGCTCCCACTTCATTGCCTTGATCAAACAAGGCTTGTTTCTCGGCATCAATGGGCGGTTCAAGTTCAGGAAATTGAATGGTTAAATAGAGTGCTTTATGACAGCGAAAGCCGCGCATGAGCTTGGTTTTGCTAAGCAGCTTAGGGATAGGTTTCATGCTGTCATGGTAGCGCAATACGAGGGTTCAGTAAACCCTTTACTTGTGTGGGCGCTCTCCCTAAAATGATTTTAAGGATAAAGGAGTTTATCATGGATTTTAAACACGATGTTTTGCACAGTAAATTTTTCTACGTACTGCTCGCTTTAATGATATTTTTTGTCGCCTCACCTTTTTTAACCAATGACCGAATCAGTGATCTTATTTTAAGCGTTTTATTCAGTCTTTTCATTGTGGTGAGTATTAATGCCACGACAGAAAATCGTTGGGTGCTTGCATCAACCTTGTTCTTTGGAACCTTATCTGTAGCGAGTTATTGGGATATGGTTTATTTCAATCCGTCTGTCAAAATGGACGTGCGTCACTACGGCGTGAATATAATTTTCATGGGGTTAATTACCTATGCGGTATTGTCTACCGTCGCGAGTCAAAAAACGGTGACAGCAGATACAATGTTCGGAGCAATTACAGGGTATTTTTTAATTGGTCTTGCGTGGAGTTTTTTATATTTAACGATTGATAGCTACACACCAGAAGCATTTTCAGATCATTTAGTTTATACCAATTCGCGTGATCAATTTCAGCATTTTATTTATTATAGTTTTATTACGCTCACCACCGTTGGCTACGGCGATATTGTTGGAAACACTGACGTTGCCAGAATGTTTTCATGGCTTGAGGCAGTGGTTGGCCAAATTTATTTAGCGGTCTGGATTTCTCAGTTGGTGGGATTGCGTATTTTGACGAAAACCTCTCGACATTAAAGTCAGCGGTTTTACAAAAACGGTGACACTTTATGAATTAACTCAGCGGTGATGGGTATATCGTCATCAACAGCGATTTTTGTATTGTAAAGCGAAAAAGCGCCATGGGTTCGAATGGTTTGATGCGCAAAGAAATTATCGAGCTTTGCTAAGCATTTTAAAAAATTGCCATGTAAGGGTTCGTTGTTTCTCAATGAGGCAATGCGTTGAAGCAGTGCAATGGTTGCTTCTCTTTCAGCAGCTTTAGAATCAGGGTTCCAGTATTCTGCTGCAATATACAAGGCATCTGAAACGCGGTAGCCATTGGCTAGCAATTCAATCACGTCAAATAAAACTTCAATATTGTTGTTAAAAAGTTGCCCTGCATCGTGTAACGCATAAATAATTTTTGAGTGATGCGACTCTATTGTGATGGGTAGTGGTGCATAGAGGTTGCCATTAATGTCGCTTAATATAGCGGTATGCGCAAATGTTTGCGTGGCAAGCAGATAGTGTATCATCCAATCTTTGCTGGGTGTTGTGGTATGTAATTCAATTTGTACACCGTAGATGTTTTTCGCATAGCGATCGGTGTGATTATTCAGTGGAACGAAGCCTTGCGCAGTGAGCGTTTTCGTATTGATGCCGTTGCAAACAAAAACATATTGCGGTGCGCGATGTGTTTCAGGGTGGGGGAATGCTCTCGCAAGAACGGGGTTGAGATAAACAGGCCTTTCAAGTGATGCGAGCGCTTTAAATATTTTTTCCACAAGGTAGGAATAGTGAATGGGTTGCAGGCTCAGATGTTCTTTTCTTGTGCTTAACATTTTTAGGCATCTTTTTCAGAATGAGCTCTCTAAGATATGACAAATCTTTTGAATTGGTCAACTGGAATATTCGACCATAATTTTGCCAGACTGAAGAGGGTGTATTGTGCTAGTACACCCTCAGTGAAAAAATTTATTGTTCTGTTAATAAATACTCAAAGGCCGATTTTCCTTTTTGTAAGGAATGTAGTAAACGGTTGATGATGATATTCCCAATATCAGGCCGAGCATTCAAAAATAATGCAGTGAGCCGCGTCCAAGAATGTATTGAGAAATCACAACGTACGCCAGTGGCAGCATCCATTAAGATATCAAGTGGGGTTTGTGTATAGTAGGCAATGCCTTCGAGCGTGTATTCTCCGCTTTCGATAATGGCTTGTATTAGCATTTGGATGAGCGGGCCGTCCATTGTGTGTGTCCTTATTTTTGTATCGATATAAGAAAAGTGATTCATTTCTTGTAAGAAATTTTGAATTAGGCATAATAGGGTCATTTTTGTAAGCCCCCTTTCAATTTTGGCGGTTAAACGAACAGGGGTGGCTTTAAAAAAGGCTGTATTGACGGGGCTGCACACGTGCATAAAATATCCGTTAATAAAAAGGTTGTTAATCTTATTCAATTTGTGTATGTTATACACCAGTTTTAGGTTAGTCAATACAAACAAAGGCGAATATAAACACTTAGAGAAAGAGGGGTTGTTATGAAGCAAACGAAAATATCTCAAATTTTAAATAGGCTGATGTCTGATAAATCTATTCGAGTCACTGAGCTTGCGCGCCGCACTAATTTGCCACAGCCTACCGTGCACCGTATTGCCGCCGGTGTGTGTGAGCATCCGCACCAGTCCAGTTTAAAACCCTTAGCAGAATACTTCGGCATTACGGTTGAGCAATTGAAAGGTCATGATCACATTCCTTGGTTAGACCGCATTGCGCGCGTACCTTTATTAAATTGGAAAGAAGCATTGGTTTGGGGTAAAAAGAAAGACACCGATCAAAAAGAAACCATTTTGACCGATGCGGTCGTGGGTGAAAATGCGTATGCTGTGAAAGTGGTTGATTCTGCGATGGATCCTATTTTCCCACGTAACACGTTATTAATTGTCGACCCTGACAGAGAATATCAAGATAAAAGTTTGGTTGTTGTGAAGTTAATGGGCCATCCTGAGGCTGTTTTTAGACAAGTGCGTTTAGATGCAGGTTCCGTATACTTAAAAGCACTCAGCCCTGACTTTGATCAATTCAAAATGCCTAAATTGAACGCACAAGATAAAATCATTGGTGTCGTTGTTCAGTCTAAACACGATTTAGTGAGCTAAGAAGGAAATCGCATGATTAAAACGGTTGAACCCAGCCTGGCTAAGCATTGGCTGGATGAGCAAGAAGCTGTGTTGGTTGATGTGCGTGAGCCACATGAATATAACACGGCGCATATTGCTGGTTCGCATTTAATCCCACTGGGTAGTTTATCGCTTGATAAACTACCGCCGTTGGATGGCAAGAAGCTTATTATTCATTGCCACTTAGGTAAACGCAGTGCGATGGCTTGTGAAAAGTTATTAAGTGAAAAACCCGACCTTGATGCTTACAGCCTTGCAGGTGGCATTGATGCTTGGCATCGTGCCGGGTTTTGATCATTGATAACGCGTTGGCTGCTTCCTTTAAGATAATTATTTAATCTTCAAGGAATTAAATATCATATTCGCGACCGGTAAATCTTTTTCATACTGTGTCGCGAGTGTTGTATACCCCCAGGCGTAAATTGTCTTGCCTGTTTTATTCACGAATATGTATTGCAATTTTTTCATCTCGTGACCTTTGTAAGTATACGTCGCGATAAAATATTCCCCTTGAATGCTCGCATCACTTGGCAATTTAAAGCTACCGCTTTCTAAAAATACTGGATTGGACGCTTGTGTTTTAATTTGATTTTTTAAATCATCAATCACAGACTTCACTGCTTCTGCTTGCTTCCCTTCTGGAACATTTGCATTCATCGCTTGAATGGTAATTGCAGTGCTGAATGAATCGGTGCCTTCAGGGCCTGTAAATAACACAGAATCATCATTATCTTCGTGATTCCAATTCGCAGGCGCCATTAAACTATACCCTGCAGCGGCGTTTGTATATGCCGTTGGGGTAGCGTCATTATTCACAGCTGTTTGTAAGGTGCCAATACGCAAGCCGATAATTTTCCATTGTTTATCTTCTTTTATCAGCATATATTCAACTTCGTATTTCTTACCATCTTTGGTTTTCATGCTCCCTGCCGCATGCGCGCTATCGTCTTGCATTTCACGCTCGGGGAAGGAGGCGCTCACATTATTTAAAATAGCCGGATGTGAATTGATATAATTTTTGAAATCATCAAAACTCACCCCAGAGGTCTTTTCATCGGCCATATAGGAATACGCAACCGCTAAATCACCTTCGCGAATGGCTTTTAATTGAGATTGAATGACACTTGTGAATGAAGTGGTAAAGATAAAGACAAGTCCCACAATCAAAGCTGCATAGACGATGATGCCACCAAGAAGGCTCATCAAAGCCAATACTACTTTTTTGAAATACGAATCACTGACTTGGCCGAAAATTAAAGTACGACCTTCGTCGTCTTTAAAGCGACAGCAAGCAAGGGTAATCAGGTCAAACAGTGTCCAGAAGCCTAAGCCCCCAGCGGTGACAAGCATGATTAATGCTGACTTAGTGCGGCCAACATAGAAACGATGCGCCCCTAAGAACCCCAAGAATAAGCAAAGCAGCAAAGCTGTTACGGCTGATTTAGGACTCTTGAAAGTGCGAATGACCCCGGCGCCGCAGCGCGAGCACAGAACATCATCGTCTTGTAATGGGCCATGACATTGTTGGCAATTTTTATTATTATTCATAGCATTATCCTTCTATTTGTCACTAAAGCGATCCTGCAACCTTCTTGAGTATAGACCATGGTTGGAAAAAAGGGCAAAATCAGCAATGATTTGAAAATTTTTTTGAAAATAATTGAGAAATAAATGAGAAATAAATGAATAATGCAGTGACTTATATCAATCGGTTATTAACAGATGCCATCTTGCACCACCGTGATGCGCGTGCATTGATTATTGCGGATAATTTCTCGCCACTCGCGAGTTTGCTTGCGAAAGCGTATCGTGCGTGTTTGCCGTCGGCAACATTTATCGCTTTTCATGAAACAACGGCTGAGAAGATTATTGAAGAATTTCAAGCATTAAAACCCGCAGATTTAGTCGTATTAATACAATCTGAAAGTTTTCGTTTGAATGCATTTCGAATTCGGGTTGAGCTATTCAATCAAGGCTTGAAAGTGATAGAGCATCCGCATTTGGCGCGCATGCAAGGCGATGAAATGAATTATTATATCGAGTCTTTAAATTACGATGCCCCATATTATCGAACCGTCGGTCGTGCTTTAAAACATAAAATTGATGCAGCGAATATTGCAAAAATTGATAGTGGTGGGGAATATTTGGTTTTTTCTGCCGGTTTGGAGCCCGCCAAATTGAATATTGGTGATTATCACGAAATGAAAAACGTAGGCGGACAATTTCCGATTGGAGAAGTATTTACTGAAAGCCTCGATTTAGAAGCGGTGAACGGCCGTGTTTGTATACACGCGTTTGGCGATTTAACTTTTTCTGTGCATCGTGTGCTGCAGCCGATTGTGTTGATCATTGAGCGCGGTCGCGTGGTGGGTGTCGAACACTCGAATGCTGAGTTTGATGCCGTGTTAGAAAACATTCGGAAAGATGAAGGGGAAGTGTGGGTGCGCGAGTGCGGGTTTGGGTTAAACCGCGCGTTTACGCGGGAAAAAACCGTGACGGATATTGGCACGTATGAGAGAATGTGCGGCATTCATTTGTCGTTAGGGGCAAAGCATTCGATGTATCGAAAACCCCAATTTACACGCTCAACGGCTAAACACCACGTTGATGTGTTTGCAGTGACGGAAGGGGTCTATTTGGATGATGTGAATGTGTTTCAAGCAGGTCAGTGGATTATTTGAATCAGAGGTATTAACAACATGTTCAATCTAAAACAAAAAACCGTTTTAATCACCGGGGCTTCGAGTGGGTTTGGCGAAGCGTTTGCGTATCGGTTCGCAGAAGCCGGGGCGCGTTTAATTCTCTGTGCGCGTCGTTTAGAGGCGCTAACGAGTGTTGCGAATAATTGCCGTGAAAAATTTAATGCCGACGTACACACTTTCACGCTCGATGTGCGTGATAAAAACGCCGTGCAGCAATCTATCGCTGCTTTGCCGGCAGCATGGGCTAACATTGATATTCTGATCAATAACGCGGGCTTAGCGCTCGGTCTTGACCCGATGCAAACTGGAAATATCGAAGATTGGGAAACGATGATCGATACCAACGTGAAAGGCTTGCTTTACATGACGCGTGCCATATTGCCGCAAATGGTGGCGCGTGAATCTGGGCATATTATCAATATGGGTTCTATCGCCGGGCACGAAATCTACCCTAACGGCGCTATTTATTGCGCAACAAAACATGCTGTTAATTCGCTGACCCAATCGTTAAGAATGGACGTTCTAGGCAAAAATATTCGTGTCTCGACAGTCGACCCCGGTGCCGCTGAAACTGAATTTAGCCTCACCCGATTTAAAGGCGATGCTGCCCGCGCAAAATCAGTTTACGCCGGCATGCGCGCATTATCAGCCGACGATGTGGCTGATGCTGTGCTATATTGTGCAACAAGACCAGAACACGTCAACGTGAGTGAAATCATTATGATGTCGACAGATCAAGCCTCTGTCATGCAAATAGCACGTAAAACTAATTAAACGAGGTGATGTATGCCAGAATCAGAAAAACAACTACCCGATGAGTTTAGTAAATCACAGCGTAAACGTGATGCACTTGCCGTGCACGATCTTGCGGCAAAGCTCACCACGCTCGCGCCGACGCAACTTGCCCAACTCGACTTGCCAGACGATTTGCTTGAATCTATCAATGAATTCAAGCGCATCAAAACCAACGGCGCAAAACGCCGTCAACTCCAATTCATCGCCAAACAAATGCGCGAACTTGACTGCGCCGCCCTCCAAACAACCATGCAGAAGAAATTAAAGCGTTAGTTGCAAGCTAACCCGAGCGCGTTTTTGCGCCCGGGGATAGTCGATTGTTATGATTTAAACGGGGTAAGTGCTATCGGAACATCCTGATAGTGTTTTCCGGTGATGACGTGGCTGTCAGCCGATATGCCAGCATCAGGCTCAGGTTTTTGGGAGAACATTCGGGTGTGTTTTAAGGGTTTGTTGTCAGTTGGTGTGAGATAATCACGCTCGACTGCTTCGTGGAGATAGGCTGGAAAATTAAATGCGTCGAAGCCCGCATTAGAAAGCAGCGCAGAAAACGTCTCTGAGGTAAAAGTGATTTCGTTACCTTCATTCATCGCATTTAATAAATCTAAAAATCCACCACAGAAAGAATCGCGTAAATAAGCTGATAAATACGGTAAATGCACAGCAGATAAAAGATACGCGTGTAATTGATATGGGTCAGTAAAGCTTGCGTAACTTTTAAAGCGAGAATCAATAATAACATTCCACCAGTTAGTTTCTTTATTGCCACCTATTAATTTGAACGACACCATGTGAGTAATCACTTGACTTAACGACAACGTTGACCCATTCTCGTAGCTTGTTAACTCAGGATTATTTTTCATGAATTCACCTAACATGCACAGCTGTATTAGATGCATGAATTTACCATGAAACAAACCTCCACCGTACTGGCTTTCAGTGAATAAAACAGCTTTATTTTGAATAAGGTCATTCGCGCGGTCATCAGGCACCTTGCCTGCCCAACGCTGTATTGTCACCGTGCATGAATGGCTCCTTAACCGCGTTTGCAACACACGCATTAGTAAACTACTTTTCCTGGTTTTCTCAAAGTTCGCATTCGGTACAGGAAATGTTAAATCATCAAAGCGTTTGCGCGTATAATTTTGTTTATTCAGCAGCGTTTGATATAAACCCTGTTGATTATCCGTCTCAACTGCTTTTTGTAAATCACTTTCAATTTGCGCGAAATAAGGCTGACAAAGCCCTTCATCAGCCAATAACGCTTTAAATCTTTGTAATAACACCCTCGTTTTTTCGATGGCTGTGTCTGGCCCAAGCCCAGTGTTGGGTAAATCGATATAGCGTCTATCAAGAGGCATTTTAGGCGGTGGCGGAAGAAGATAGGCATCATAAACAGGTTGAAAGCAAGGATGTTGCAATGCGCGCTGTGTGCAGTTTTCAAAGTCTACACGGTAATTGATATAATCATGAACCAAAAACGCTACAACAGTTTCAGCAATCTTTGGGTATTTTTCAAAATGCGCTGTTGAATAATCTAAAAGCACCATCAATGTATTCACGTGATGAAGTGTAATCGCATTATTGTACACAATCGAAGCATGAATGCTTTCAGCGTCTTCATTGCAAAGTAAGACTCTTTCAAGCTGATTATTGGCAACTGCGTAATCTAACATTTTTTTGACAAAATTGGGGTGGTCTAACATCATTTCGCGAAATGCCTCATTGTCTGTCCATTCCTCTAAAGTGATGTCATCAATCTCAGGTTCATCAAGATACATTAGTTTTCCTCGCTATCAATTTTATTTAGGTTGTCTTGGCAACGGTGTTAGCTGTATCGCTAAATCATCGTAGTGTTTTTCGGTAATAAGATATCCGATTTTCGTCGGATTTTCACGTGTCATGGGTTTAAAAAACAACAGCTCATGCTTTGAAGGTCGGGTGTTGTTTTCATCACGAATCACCCCGTAATCATGTGCAGCCGCATCGCATAAATAATGCGTGAAAAAGAAACTGCCTATTTCTGTTTTTGCCATGAAATCAGCAAACGTTTCGGTCGTAAATTGGTGAAAACTGCTGCGATTAAAGGCATTCATTAAATCAATAAACCCGCCGCAAAATGAATCGCGTGAATAGGCAGACAAAAACGGATAGGCTTCATCAAACATTAACACTGAGTGAAGTTGAAATGGGTCGCCTAAACTTGCATACGGTCGCAAACGAAAATCAATGGTACGATTCCACCATTTATTATCAGACCCTGGTGTATTCACCGTCACCATTAATGCGACAGCCTGACTGAGCGTTAAGTGTGTCGATTCGCCAGCCTCATTCGTATAGGCCGTTAATTCAGGATGTTGCTGCATAAACTCACCCAGCAAACATAGCTGAATTGCATGCGAAAACTTGCCATGAAATAACCCCGTACCGTATTGGCTTTCAGTAAATATCACTTGATTGGCAAGCGTTGCATTCGCTCTTGCACTCGGAATATAGCCTGACCATCGTTCAACATGGTTTGCAAATTGATAATGTCTTAATCTTTTTAGCAATACCCGCATTAGTAAACTACTTTTCTTTGTCTTTTGATAATTCGCATGAGGAATAGGAAATAAAATATCATCAATATATTTGTGTGTATAATTTTGTTTTTGACACAGTTCATCAAAAAGCAACCCTTGTTGTTCTTCGTCGACGGCTTTTTGCAAATCACTTTCTAATAAGGCTAAGTAAGGTTGATATCTTTCTTTGTTTGCTAATAATTTTCTGAAAGCCATCATTAAATAGACTATTTTCGCTTCTGCTGAATGGGGGTTAACTGAGCTCGGCGGTTTTAATTTATCTTCATTCGTCTTGAATAAGGGTGTTTTGCGACCTTGGAATTGCACTTTGTACTGATAAGCGGGCTTGAAGCAGCGATGATCAAGCAGCGGTTTAACGTCATGCTCAAAATTGGCAGGTTCGAGTATATACCGGCTAATAATATTATTTAATACTTTGTTTGCAATCGCTGGATATCGTTCAAAAAGCGCAACAGAATAATCTAATAACAAGGTGTATGATGTAATGTTATTTTCATCAGCGTTTCTTTTATATAAATTGGGTGCAGTCGCAGATTGAGGGCTTTCACCACAAAGCAACATCTTTTCAAGTTGATTGCGCGCTTGTGCAAGCTGTAATAACCAACCAAACATTGCTGGGTTCATAAAAGAGCACGTTAGAATATTAGCTGTTCTGCTGAGGTCACAAACGCTAATGTCCGCACCTTGTTCAATCATTAATTTAACCATTTCCATATTGTCTTGTTTGGCAGCCATCATCGGTGGTGTGAGTTTGAAATATTTTTGTTCTG
Organism: uncultured Gammaproteobacteria bacterium; assembly: GCA_965653045.1. GTDB lineage: Bacteria > Pseudomonadota > Gammaproteobacteria > DSM-16500 > DSM-16500 > Aquicella. Next base: position 10,878 of record CBFGYM010000006.1, on the reverse strand, counting down.
CAATTTCAAAATAATAATTTTCATTGAGATCAACAATCTTTCTTTCGACTAGACAGGTGAGTGTTTTGGCATATCCCGCTTTGATTAAATTTTGGATGAGCGTGGTGTATTTGACAGAAAAGGTGTGAGCCATGAGGTTGAGCAGCGTCATGGGGTTGACCTTGGGTGCGTTTTCAATAACCCAGTTCGCTAAAGCATCATCGGTTACGCTAAGCGTAATAATTGGCATAACAGTCCCCGTTTTTAGTATAATTTGTGCAAATTATACACAAAATTAAGCGGGGAGGCAAGCGAAACAAGCCCCCGCCCCAATGAGGGCGAGGGTTGATTATTAATGCTTTTTAGCGGCGGGTTTGGCTTTTGCAGCGGGGGCTTTTTCTGCAGGGGTGGTTGTGGCTGAATTTTGCGGATCGGTCGTTGCGGCAGCTTCTGTGCAGGTTCTGCCTTGCCAAGCTTGTAAGCCAGCATTGATGGTGCATACGGTTGAAACAATCGAGAATAAGATGACAAGAATCGCAACCATTTTCGCAAAGCAAGCGCCTTTGCAATCACAGCGTGAGGATGAAAACATGTATAACGCGCAACCAGCGGTTAAGGCTAATAAATTTAAGGCGAGGGCAATATGAAAAAGAAACATACAAACTCCTGTAAAATGAGGGATGACAAAACAGTATATCATAGGTTTTCAGCGTTGGTTTAATGCGATATAATTCCTTTAATTTTTAACATAAACCATAGGAATAGCATGCGATATTTCAAGCTATTAATGCTCGTGTTTTGTTTGCTGCTACCCATGAGTGCAGTCGCTAAAAAACCACACACTGAGCAAGTGAAGCACAAAACGTCCAAACACAGTAAATTAACGAAACATGCCTCTACGCGTGTTGCCACAACCACCCATACGCCGCCGCCCATGGAAATTTCGTCTGACGATATTGTCGGGTTTAATGATTATCCGCGTGATGTGAAAAAATTAATCTCCGATGCCTTGGCTATTTCAGCCCAGCATTTACCCTATCGTTTTGGGTCTGATAACCCTGACAATAACGGGTTAGATTGCTCAGGCGCGATTACTTATTTGCTGAAAGAATCAGCGATTTCTGATGTGCCGCGTCAGGCTGATCAAATTTATCAGTGGGCATGGGAAAACGGTGAGTTTTCAGCAGTGAATAGCAAACGCATCGGTTCATTTGAATTTTCGAAATTAAAACCCGGTGATTTATTATTTTGGTCGGGCACCTATCCCGTGCAGCGTGATACCGATGTCACGCACGTAATGATGTATATCGGCCGTGATAAACAAAACCGGCCGTTGATGTTCGGTGCATCGGCCAGCCGATATTTTAAAGGTAAGCCGCAAGATGGCGTGGGGGTATTTAGCTTCAATATGCCTTCTGGTAAGACCAAGGCACGTTTTCTAGGATATGCCTGTGTGCCGCACCTAACCTGCGATGCTTAGTGTTGTGATGCTCACGTGGCATCGTCGTCTTTTTGACTAACTCATCGTCAAAAATGTGTTTTAAATGCTCATTTACTTGCGTGTAAACTACGCTTTAAAACACATTTTTTCCTCTTAGAGGGGGTAAGGGCTGAAAGATAGACGCAAAATTTAAGGAAACGATAGGTTGTTACCGCTTCTAATTTATTAGCACAAAGCGAAGAAGTGCTTGTAGCCGTTACTATTTTCCTCGCATAAAGACGAGCGCCGAGGCGTGAAGCTGAATCTGCCGGCGGTGCGCGGGATCGCACCGAGTGGTCGCCTCGCCGGGAGCGAGTCGGCCACGACGGCAGATTCAGCAAACGGCGAGGGCAGTGCGCCTTTTGCACCGCGAAGTCAGCGAGGAAAATAGTCACGGCGGAAAGCACGAATGAGCGTGGCGGGTATACAGGCTTTTAAAAGCTTCAAGAGATGTCACGCGCCTTCTGCGCTTATTTTAAATTTTGCGTCTATCCTTCAGGGGCGAAGGAGGAGGCGGGCAAGTTAATGGCAAGCACCGTAATGAGAATCATTTGCATTTAAAAAGAAAGTCTTATAGACTTCACTAAACCTTTTTTGATAAAAACAGCGGACACAAAAACGAGAGCTAAGATCATGAAACTTAAAACATTTGCCGCGAACGCCGCGCGCTATTTATTCACCGGCATTACCACCACCGGCGTTGTCACTGCCGTCGGCCTCGTCAGCGTCGCCGGTGCGGCTCTCATTAGCCCAGCCCTCGGTCTAGCCGTGGGTGCCTTTGTTTTCGGTGGCGTAGCAGAAGGGGAAGCCTTCTTCCAAAGCATTTCCGGTGGCGTGAAAGCCTTAAACCGGCTCGGTAAACGCGGCTATCAAGATTTAATCATTGAAGCCTTACACACCGAACTTGAGCTTGATAAATCTCGCACAAAACGACGCTATCAACACTCGGCGTGGTTTGACTATTACATCAAACTCTACGATGCCGTTAAGCAATTCGACGAAGAAGCCTCCAGCAATGCGTGGAATCTTATCAAACGTACCGACGAACAAAAAACGCAACAGGCCAAAGCCAAAAAACGCTTAGCCCTGATGCAAACCTGGCTGGCAGAACAAGTACTCGCGAAAAAACGCGGTCAGCTCTTTAACGCCCTCGTGATGGACGATGCCGAAGCACAAGCACCGGCTTACAGCTACGATCAAGACACACACTTTAACGCCATCATCACGCATCTCAGCCAAAAAAACTGGCGCTTAAAACAGTGGATTATTCGCCTGGGCTTACCTATCGGCGCCATCAGCGGCAGTGGTTTTGCTTTATTAAGCAGTGCATTTTTACCCAGCGCATTGGCAGCCTTGGGTATCAGCGCGGCTTTTGTGTGGCCGCTTATCGCCGCAGCGGGCATTGGGGGCGCATTTTTAATATTTCACAATATCCGAGATATGATGATTAGTGGTTGGTTTGATCGCTGCAAAAATACACTCAAAAAATTATTTAAAGTTCCCGCCGAAGGCGTGAGCGCGAAATATGTTTTCAAAATTGTGGGCTTGGGCATAGGTGTTGCTGCACTGGGCGCTGTTTTTGTTTTGTCATTTTTAGGTTCTTTCGGGTTATCGTGGCCAGCCATGAAAGCGGGTGCCAGTTTAATTCCGCATTTAGCCAAAGCGGCAAAATGGTTGCGCGATATCATCGCACCGGTATTTTTCGCCTCGGGTGCCGTGTTTGCAGTCACTAATTCTGGCAACAGCGTGCAAGAAATGGTGCGTTTTGTGCGTAAAGCGGCGCATCGCATTCGTGTGGAAGTTAAAAATAAACACTTAATTGCAGCAACCATTGAAGCCATTAAAAAACCGTTGCGTGCTTTATATCGACGTGAAAATATTTTGCAAATCATCGACCCCTTTCGTTTTGTTAGTAATATTATTTTGAAATTGTCGGTGCTAATTATGTATTTAGGTCACGTGGCAGCCGGCGGCACCGGGGGTGATAAATTCGGTAAATTACCCACGGCTTTATTAGCCACAGCGTCGGCAGGGAATGAAGCTTTGCAAGATGGTCCTTTCTTTTGGAAAGAATCGAAGAAAACCCTCACTTATCAATGCGTGAAAGCCTGCTTGTTTCCGCTGCTTTTGTTGTCGGCGGCGTATCAAACCTTAACAAGTCGTTTGAATGATGGCGCATTGAATGACAATAAAGTGATTCATCGCCCCTTTGATGCCAACACAGCGGCGAAAAAAAGAGAGCGCATCACATTGAAGTGTGCACTACGCAATGCCTTTGATTGGCCGGGTAAAGTGGATGTGGTGTCTGCACCCTTGCCCCTGGCTAACAACACAACAACCAGTTGGGTGAACCATGAAATTAACACGCGTTTTCAAAAGCGTATTGATCGCACCCGCAATGAAGCAGAAAAGACGCAATTGATGAATGCATGCAATGATTTAAAAATTCAACAAAACCCAGTGGTGTCTGAAGCGATGCTATTGCAATCTCCCGCGAACACATCGGCAACGCTCTTCTCACCGAAAAACGAACGCTTTGTGAAAAAAATGACCGAGCAATACAAGGGTCAACAACTTCGTTAATAGAATAAAAAAACCTTCTCGCACGAGAAGGTTTTTTGTGTTTAGGCGGCTTAAAAATACCTTACGCGTGTTGCATATGCGCGTTTAGGTTGCGGGTAGCGGGGTCAATTTTGACTAAGTTGCCGGTCACGCCGTCAACAATGAAGCTTGGCCAGAAGAAGATATCTAAAATTGCAATGGGTTGAAAGGCGGTGTTTACCGGCAATACTTGATCACGGTAGCCTGATTTTTTCACTACAACCGTTTTGCCGCCGTAAATATAGGATGGTAAGGTGACAGCGGTAGGCGTTGTGCCGTAGTTTTGGTTATCAATGTATACATCTGCGCCAGCTGGCATAGTATTGACTTGAACAGTACGTGTGTTGTCACCAGCAATGCTAGCACAACCAACAATGGTCATCGCAACAGCGGCGATGGCAGCTATTTTTAATAATTTCATGGTTTCACCCTCGTTAAGATTTTCAAACGAGGGCATCGTATCAGTCAAGGCTGTTTTTGTCCATCAGTGCTTACTATTGGTTAAATAAAGTGCGCTTGCGCTCGCCAGCGATGTAACGAATGCCGTTGCGAATAAGCATCCGCTGCAATAATACGTGCCGGTAGGTTCACGCGGGAAGGTGTTGATAGGGGGTTTAGGCTGGGTTGGTTGAATATTTAACAGAGTTTCTGGAAATAATTGTTTGGCTTGTTCAATATTGGGAATATGCCCAACTTCCCCAATGCTCATAAAATGAATAAACGCGCCGTCAATTTTCGGTGCCCATGGCCGGAAATGATTATTATCGATGCCAATAAAATAATGTTTTACTGAAACTGATTGTGCCAATGATTCAGGCAGTGTAATACCAAACGTTGTACAAGCTTTTTTCGCGCCCTCAACCGCTTTAAATTCCCATACAGCCAATAGTTCATCTTTCAACGCATAAATTGCGTGACAACGTAATTCACCTTCCGTGGTGTCAACTTTCAATGTGAGTTCCATCTCAGCTTATCCTTACATTATTGTTTTCTCGGGAAAAGATAGGGTGATAATTTGTGACCAATCATTATACCCGCTGTGACACAGCAGAAAAAACCAAACTTACCAAAGCTGTCGCTTGGTTTTGCCAGGACACTATTCGGTTTTAAATTGCTAAGATGTAATTGTTCAATGACGCGTTTGGCAAGCTCAGGCGAAATTTCTTGAATTTGTTCGCGGTTTTTTAATTGCTGTAAACCGTATTGATAAGATTGATAATACGCAAGTTCTAACCCACTCAATTGGTTTTTATTCCCTTTCTCGATCAGTGCAGCGATTCTTTGCTTATCCGCATTTGGGCGATGTAGTTGCAATTGTGGGTCGGGTTTATAGGTAATATTTTGTGTTCGACAGAATCGAGTCATTGATTCAGAAGCGGCGTAATGTCCGATATCGTGAACAATGCGGCAGATTAACTCTTCATCACTCATCTTACTCTCCTTATTAAGTGAAAATCCATTCTACTGGAAATTAAGCGTCTTTCAAGGCCAAAAAAACCCTGCGCTCCGGCAGGGTGTTTTTTGTGTGGACAGACACGTCCTGGGTAGGTAAAACGATTTAGCCACCAATGATGCACGTTGTGCAAACACCGCCATCAATAAACACAGTTGCGTAGTTTAATGAGGCGCCATCGGTTGCTAATTGACTTTCTGAACTGGAAAGCGATTTTGCTGTATAAGTAATGGTTTGATTTTTCATACTCAATATTGGGTTTGAAAGCTCCATCACGATATTCACATTTTTGTTTTGACCCTGAATTGTTGCTACGCCACTCACAACCGCATTGGGGGCGTCTTTATCAAAACTATTTTTACCACCTTGGTTCCAGGTTTGTAAGTAAGCGGCATTCCCGATTTGACCTTCCACACGTGTGGGGCGGTCAGAGAAGAAAGTGACCATCGGGTTAACTTGTTGCAGTGTTAATTGATACACGCCGGTCTTCGCGTCGGTTTGCTTCAGCGCCGCTTTGGCTGACGTCTGAATGTACAAAACGCTTTGCGGAATAGACTGCGATGAAGGTAATTTGAAGTAATGCTCCATCGTCGTAGCCGATGCTGTTTGCGTTAAGCAAAGCGCAGCGAATGTTGAGAGCATAATGTGACGCATGGGTATCTCCTTAGTTTAAGCTTCTTGATAATAAATCAGGTTCTGCTATTTTTTCTGCACCGAGTGCAGAGAAACTATTTGCACGGCCAAAGAAACGAACGTTGCTATCAGCGGGTACTATATTGATAGGCGCAGAAGCGTGTTCGTGTTCATCTTCGTGTATTTCTTCAATCAACAGACCGTTTCCTGCACCGGGTTGTTCAACATCTTCGTGCAGTAATACGTCGTTATTGTTGATAGGTTGTTTTTTGTTACGACAATGATTGACTAATAAGGAAACGGTCGCACCGGTTACGAGTAACACGGGAAAAGCTGCCATTGCAAACATCGTATCGAATTTTACGCCGGTATCAATGCTGTCGCGAATATTTTCACGATAGAATACGAACGTTCCGACGGTGACAGAGGTTGCTAAATTAATACGTAGCAATTGTTTATTGGTGGTTGGTAAATGCTTTGTTTGTGCAAGTATGCTAATTAGCATGCCGGCGCCAAGACAGCTTGCATATAAACTGGTGGTGACATATTGTTTGTATTTCATAAAATCAAAACCACAGAAATCCATGGAATAATACAAGGCATCGGATAAGCTTGAACCAAAAACCATGCCACCATTCACCAATACTTCTGTGGCTAAGTTGGCTTTGTGTAATATGCTTCGTGTTTTTTGCGGAATTTTATCAACCAAGGATTTTGTAAAATCTTTATCATTTTCTTTGAGAACTTTATGCGTGTCAAAGAGGTATTGTCTGAATGCAACAAGACCACCGACGGCAAAGGGGATGGTAAGGTCGTAACGAATAAAGAAAGCGCTACTAACATCGTTAGGTCCGCCTTCAGGGTTGGTGATTTGCGCTTGCCCTGCGAGTAAATCTGTTTGAAAAGCGTTGGTGTTTGAGGCTGTTAAATTTAGCATAAAAATAAATTGGTTGATGAGTGTCAAAACAAAGTTTGTATGACGGTGTTTTTCTTTGTCGACATTGTTTTGAACGATGCTGATGATAAAGGCAAATGATAAATATGCTAAGAAATATAAATTAAGGTTATTTAAGTTATTGTCATAAGTTTCTGGGTCGCCAGATAATTCGTTATTCACTAGTAAATAAACAGCAAGCGCACCGTAAAGGTCAGTGCTGACGTTTAAAGCAGGTTCGTGACGGTAGTAAAAGGCCAATAAACGACCAAGCAGCGTGCTGGTATCAACGACTTCTTCTGTTGAGATGTCATCGTCATTGTTGATGCCGCGAACCGCTTGGTGGATAGGGTTGCGATGAATAGTGAGTAGGGCGGTATTTTCGCTAGGACGACCTTGCATAGTGTGTTGGCCTCGTTATGTGTTTTGTTATGTGTATGTTACTTGTTAAATCTTAAGAAAATCTGAACAGAATTGTACTATTTTTAACCTTGTTTTGCTAGTCTGGGCGAAAAATCTAACTATATGATTTTATTTAAGTTGAATTTTTTAGTTTCAGCTCAACTATAATAAAGAGGTGTATTTTAAGAGTTAGGGATAAAGACCGTGCGAAATCGGGCATTGGTATTGATTATCGGCGCAGGACCCACAGGGCTAACTTTGGCTTACGAGTTAGCGCGTCGTGGCGTGCCTTTCCGCATTATTGATAAAAAACCCGAACCCACACTTTCGTCGAATGCAAGCTGGATACAATCTCGCACCTTAGAGATGCTCGATTTAATGGGTGTGGTTGAACCTTTTTTACGTCGTGGTAATAATTGCGAAGCCATGCAGTTTTATATTGAAGGCAAAGAAGCCTGTCGTTTGCCATTTGCAGGCATTCCCTCGGTTTACCCTTACATTATTCAACTTCCGCAAGCAGAAACGGAACGCATACTCACAGACCGTTTAACGACCTTAGGTGTAAAGATAGAACGCGGTGTGACCTTAACGGGCTTGTTAGAAAATAAAGACGGTATCACGTGCAATCTTACGCATGCAAATGGTGATATTGAAATGTTAGAATGCGATTGGTTAGTTGCAGCTGATGGTGCGAATAGCACGGTTAGAGAAATGAGCGGTGTCCATTTTTCAGGAGAAGATTTAAAAGAACAATTTGTGGTGGCTGATGCAAGTATCGAATCAGGCTTGAGTAAAAAAGAAATTCATTTCTTTTTTGACCAAGGGTTAATATTTGTTGTGTATCCACTTGGGCATGATAAATATCGCATCATTGCTAATTTACATTTACCGTATGTGCGAAAAATATTTACGGAGCGCGAAGTGAAAGAGCTGGCACAAGAGCGTGCGCACGGCGAATATTATATTAAAAAAGTAGAGTGGATATCTCCATTTTGGGTGCACAGTAAAACCGTGAAACAAATGCGTCACGGACGTATCTTTTTAGCGGGCGATGCGGCGCATATTCACTCGCCGGTCGGCGGGCAAGGCATGAATACGGGCATGCAAGATGCATTTAATTTAGGGTGGAAGCTTGCGTTAGTCGTGCAACGCAAAGCGAATGAAGTCCTTTTAAATACGTATCACGAAGAGCGTTATCCGATTGTGCATCGTATTGTGCAAGAAACAGAAAAAATGACAAAAGCTGCGTTATCAGAGAATGGATTTATCACAAAATTACAACAGTTTTCATCAGAAGTAACAGACCCTTTATCAGAGAAATTGATTCAGTCTCTCGCGGCATTAACACAATGTGTTGAACATTATGCACCGAATATTGCAATTGCAAAAACCACACATGCCTATACAGGGTTGACAATCGGATCCCGCGCACCAGAGGTTTTATTTGGTAAACAAGATTGTTTATATCGACGTTTTCGTGATGGGAAACATCACCTGTTGGTTTTCTTGAAACAGCAAGATGCTGTAGCGATTGTGCAGGCTTTAATAACGTATTTAAAAGAGGCAGCAGGCGATAACCTCGTTGTTGATGTCATCACTTCAAAACCGATTCTCGGCTTGCAAGATGCCATCATCGATGAAGACAATACTATTCAAGCTGCTTATCAAATTAATGAAACCGGTATGATCCTCATCCGTCCTGACAACACCCTCTGCTACGCCGAACCCACCCTTTCTCCAACTGGCCTCATACACTTTTTGAAGCATTATCTTATTTGACATCCGTGTTAATTTTCGTATTATCAATGTCCTTTTAAAAATTGCTTGACGGTGATCTTGTGGATAATAATAATACAGATGTAATTAGCGCATTAGACGATTTTTATGCAGAAGAATACTTCAAGCCTATTGAAGCTCAATTTAGCCCCGAAGCAAGCCCGGCAGGAAACACTCAATTAGATGATAGTACTGTAGAACCTTGTTATGATCACACATTATTAGAAGATCAACGTTTACTCAGCGATTCAAGCTCAATGTTCGTCGCTAAGTTTGAAGGAGACGAGTGGAAGCCATACAGTTCAGATATCTGTCCTAAAGGGTTGACCGATGACACATTTAAGCGATTTGCCTTCTTTTTGTTTGAGTACTTCAATCAAGGCCAGTTTATTGGTTCAAAATTAACCAAGTCTGTTTATGCGCCGCCAGAAGCTATTTATTTTAAAGGGAGTTCAGTCACGTGTCTTAAATACGAGAATCAAAACATTGAGGGCGGTTTAAAAACATTTGGTCCAGAGAGTGATTACGATGTTGGGTTAGTCTCGCAAGCAGGCATTGATGCGATGAATAATTTGGCAAGTAGATTCGATGAAATTAAAAGTTGTGGCAATGTAAAATTAGCTAATAAATTATCTGCATTTCAAAAAAAGGTTTATCCTCGTTCTGGCAACTATTTAGATATTCATAATAAAGACAAAAATAGCGAAGATAAAAATAATCTAGGAGAAAGAAAATTTTTCCCCGATGGCACGCCGCATATTTTATTTTGTGAAGCCTTGAATACGTTTGTGGGGGCAAAGCATCCTTTTAATTTTGTGATGGTGAGTGATTTAGCGTCTTTAAAGTATTCGCATAATTTAGTTATGTCGTCTGACAATATTACGAATTCGAAAGGCATTAACTTTTTATCACAGTGCGAAGAACGCATTCAAGATTTAAGACATAGCGATCACACCAAATGGGCATTAACAAGGCACGAATTTAAAGTAGGCGAAGATCACCGTAAACCAGTTTTGGTTTATTCTTGGAATTTACTCAAGGTTTATCATAATAAGTTTTGCGAACAATTTCCGACAGAAGCGACTGAGGCGAAAAAAATCTTCGCGAATTTACAGGCTGAAAGTACTAAACAAAAAGGTTACTGCGCTTCATTAGTTAAGTCGGCCGACCAAGGCGTACCGAGTTTTGCCAGTAATGCGCAATTGTTTAAACCTAAAAAACAAACGCAAACGAATTGTTCAAATACCAACCCTCAACCCACCAGCCGTCCGGGTAATTAAAGACGCTCACTTCATTCCATCGATCAGCCGGTTGACTGAAGGATAGACGCAAAATTTTATAGTCGTTGGCTGTTTGTTAAATACTTTGCCCTAAGGCTGTGTTGGCTGTTTGTTAAATACTTTGTCCTAAGGCTGTGTTGGCTGTAAGCCAATAACATCTTAGCCTAGGGTTAGGCGAGCGCGTAGCGAACGCCGTAACCCTAGGTTGCATGCACCCCACAACCGCCTTGAACGCTGTAAGCGCGGGAGAAGGATTTGGGTTGGTTGCAAAAGCCTTGCGTGCTTACCACGCTCATTCGTGCTTTCCGCCGTGACTATTTTCCTCGCGGACTTCGCGGTG
>CBFGYM010000005.1:0-94460 GCA_965653045.1 uncultured Gammaproteobacteria bacterium | reverse complement strand
GTCACGCGCCTTCAGCGCTTAAGGCGGATGTGGGTTGCGCCTACCTGGGGCGTCGGTTACGCTGCGCGCAACCTTTGCCCCAGGCTAAGATGTTATTGGCTTACAGCCAACGTATATTGAATTATGCGTCTATCCTTCAGGAGCAAAGGGAGGCGCTTTTAAGGTTTTAAAAACTTTAATCGTTTTATTTAATCGACTCCAAGTATTTATCCGCATCAAGTGCGGCCATGCACCCAGTGCCTGCGGCGGTGATCGCTTGGCGGTAGATAGAATCGGCCACGTCGCCGGCGGCGAACACACCTGGAATGGCAGTTTGGGTTGCGTTTGCGCCGTTTTTATTCGGTAAGGTTAAATATCCACTCGCGTCCATCGCAAGTTGATCCTGAAAAATACCCGTATTGGGCTGGTGACCAATTGCAATAAACACACCTGTTGCATCCAAGGTTCGCGTTTCACCCGTTTGCGTATCTTTCAAACGCACCCCGGTCACGCCGCTGGCATCTCCCAACACTTCATCAATCTCAGTATTCCACGCAATATCAATTTTACCCGTCGATTCTTTCTTACTCATCAAATGATCAATTAAAATTTTCTCAGCGCGCAATTTGTCACGTCGGTGAATTAAAGTCACATGCGCTGCCAAATTCGTTAAATACAAAGCTTCTTCAACGGCGGTATTCCCACCACCCACAACCACCACTTTATGATTACGATAAAAAAATCCATCACACGTGGCGCAAGCAGATACCCCTTTGCCTTTAAACGCGGTTTCTGATTCTAACCCTAAATATTTTGCGGTTGCACCGGTTGCAATAATTAAAGCATCACAGGTGTACGTATTATTACCTTTCAAGGTAAACGGACGTTGCTGCAAATTGGCTTCCGTGATTTCGTCGTAGATGACTTCTGTATTAAAGCGCACGGCGTGCTCGCGCATGCTCTCCATTAAGTCTGGCCCTTGTAAACCTTCTTTTCCACCCGGCCAGTTATCGACATCAGTGGTTAAACTTAATTGACCACCCGCCACGAGGCCGGTAATGACTACTGGTTTTAAATTGGCACGTGCCGCATAGACAGCCGCTGTCCAGCCCGCAGGACCCGACCCTAGAATAATTAAACGATGATGTTGTGTTGTTGTCATGGATACGCATTCTCAAAAGTTGCAAGGTAGTATATAGTACGAGATAGAGCCCTAACGGTAAATAACTCTTTGCCTATGAAAAATCGCCAGCGACAAAAAACGTTACAACCCCAACGCCGAGCCCCCTTGCACATGCGTCAGCGTTTGCGAGAAGGCTTCTTCCTTTTATGTATTGCACTGGCTTGTTTCTTATTCGTGTCGCTAGGCACGTATCACGCCAACGACCCAGGCTGGTCTAGTACCGGCAATGCCTCACACATCGCCAACGCTGGCGGGTGGGTTGGCGCGTGGGTAGCTGATATATTTTTATCACTCTTTGGCTGGGTTGCTTATCTATTTCCCATTTTAGTGATGCTATCTTGCTGGTTAAGCTGGAGCGCCCCTGAAGAAAAAGAACCCACCGTCTCTTGGGAGTGGATGTATAAAACCCTAGGCTGGGTTTTGTTCACGATTAGCACCTGTGCCCTGGTTGGTTACTACATACACACCAAAGCTCACCTGCCGACCAATACCGGCGGTATCATCGGCGATTTAGTCGGTCGTGGCTTAGCGGTTTTATTTAACGAAGCTGGCAGCACCATTTTCTTTATCAGCCTAATGCTCTGCGGCATTACCTTGGTCACCGGTTTATCGTGGCTAGGGCTCATGGAAAAAGTAGGTGAAGCCGCAACGCGTGCGTGGTTTGCTTTCAATGAAAAACGTAAGGCGTGGTTGTTAGCGCGTGCCAAACTTGCCGCCGAAAAAGCCGCCATGAAACCGATTGAAGAACCTAAAATTCAGTCCATCATTCCTGCGGTGATCAAAGAAGTGTTTGAAACGTCGAAAGACATTGAAAAACGCGAACCGCCGATGATTCAATTACCCCCTGCGCCGAAACCGGTTGTGATTGTGCGCCCTGAGCCGGTCAAAGCAAAAAAGAAAATTGAACTCGACCCAAACATTCGTATGGAACCGGGTGAGTTACCTGCGTTTGAATTATTAAACCCAACACCACCCGCGAATGAAAAAGCTTTTTCAGATATTTCTTTTGAAGAACTGTCTAGTTTAGTCGAACAACGCTTAGCTGATTTCGGTGTGGAAGTGAAAGTGGTTGCCGTGCACCCAGGGCCTATCATCACACGTTTTGAATTAGACTTAGCCCCCGGCATTAAAGTCAGCAAAATTACCGGCTTGGCAAAAGATATTGCACGGTCTCTATCAGCCGTGAGTGTGCGTGTTGTCGAGGTGATTCCTGGTAAATCGGTGATTGGGCTTGAAATTCCCAACGAGCATCGGGAAGTCGTGACCTTGCGAGATATGGTAGAAAATGAACGCTATGCTCAATCGCGCTCGCCTTTAAGTTTAGTTTTAGGCAAAGATATCGCAGGGCAACCTGTGATTGTTGATTTGGCTAAAATGCCACACTTATTAGTGGCAGGTACGACGGGTTCAGGTAAATCGGTCAGCTTAAATGCGATGGTGTTAAGTATTTTGTTTAAAGCCCTGCCGTCTGAAGTGCGTATGATTATGATAGACCCTAAAATGCTAGAGCTCTCTATCTACGACGGCATTCCCCATTTATTAACCCCCGTGATTACTGATATGAAAGAAGCGGCCAACGCGCTGCGATGGTGCGTTGCCGAAATGGATAAGCGTTATCGTTTAATGGCGGCTTTAGGGGTGAGAAACATCGCAAGCTACAACCAAAAAGTGGCTGATGCAATTAAACAAGGCGAGCCTTTAACCATGCCCGGCACGCTGGTATCAGACCCAGACGATGCAAAAATTTTGTTAGAACCGCTGCCGCTCATTGTGGTGATTGCCGATGAATTAGCAGACATGATGATGGTCGTCGGTAAGAAAGTGGAAGATTTAATTGCGCGTATTGCACAAAAAGCCCGTGCAGCCGGCATTCATTTAATTTTAGCGACACAACGCCCCTCGGTAGATGTCATTACCGGGTTAATTAAAGCGAATATCCCAACGCGTATTGCTTTCCAGGTTTCTTCACGCATTGATTCTCGAACCATTCTCGACCAACAAGGGGCAGAGCAATTGCTCGGTCATGGGGATATGCTATATCTTCCTCCTGGGGCTGGGGTGCCTATTCGTGTGCATGGAGCTTATGTGGCAGATGAAGAAGTACACCGTGTGGTGGCTGCGTGGCGTAGTGTGGGTGAGCCGGAATATTGCTTAGGGGTGACAGATGAGCAAGGCGGTGATGCGCAGCAAGGTGAGGGTGGGGGTGAGTTAGACCCGCTCTACGACGAAGCCGTTCGCATTGTCACTGAAGCCAAACGCGCTTCTATTTCACTGGTACAACGCCGTTTACGTATTGGTTATAACCGTGCTGCGCGCATGATGGAAGACATGGAGGCAGCCGGGGTAGTGAGCACCATGGATGGCAGCGGTTCACGCGAAGTCTTAGTTGGTGAGATCGCTTAGCGTATCTTTTCATTGCTTTTAATGCTTGTTTTTAGATACTATTTCAACCTTAGCAAGCTAAAAACAGGTAGAAACCCGATGAAGAAGATACGCTTACTCCTTGTATTCACAGGTTTATTTTTTTTATCTCGGCTTGTGTTTGCTGAAAGTGCTTCCGCGCAATTATTGCCATTGTTAGATCATGTTTCTTCCATGCAGGCATCTTTCACCCAAACGGTTTACGACAACCGTGGGCAATCAGTTCAACAATCCACCGGCACCTTGGCTTTAAGTCGACCCGGTAAATTTCGCTGGGATGTGAAACGCCCCATGCCGCAATTAATTGTCGCTAATCAATCCAAACTCTGGATTTACGACCCTGATTTAGAGCAAGTCACCATTCGTGCCTTTTCACCCAAGGCGAGCGACAGCCCGGCTTTATTATTGAGCCACCCTGACCATACGCTTGATAAAGACTACTTGGTTACTTCTATTCACAAAAAACAATCTACCCTCACGTGGTTTTCTTTAAAACCGCGCAGTGACGATAATTTATTTCAAGAAGTGCAGCTTGGGTTTAATCAAACCCAATTACAAGAAATGCGTTTAATTGACCATTTGGGTCACACTACCCAAATAGAATTTAGCAATATTAAAACGAACACCACTTTATCACCGCAATTGTTTGTGTTCAAAATACCAAAGCAAGCTGATGTTATCGATGAAACCACAAGTCATTAAGACCACAAAAACTGACCACCTGCCTCTAAGTACGCGCATGCGTCCGCAAAGTTTAGCGGACTACGTCGGCCAATCGCATTTACTCGGCGAAGGTAAGCCCTTGAGGCGCGCAATTTTGCAAGGTCAGTTGCACTCGCTTATTTTTTGGGGGCCGCCGGGAACGGGTAAAACAACGCTTGCACAAATGATGGCAAATCACGCAAAGGCTCCGTTTGAAAAATTATCAGCGGTGTTCTCAGGCGTGAAAGACATTCGTGCTGTCGTGGAGAAGGCGCAAGCCGCCCGTGAGACTCACGGCGTGCCTACCGTTTTATTCATTGATGAAATTCATCGCTTTAATAAATCACAGCAAGATGTTTTCTTGCCTTATCTCGAAGATGGCACTTTAACCCTCATTGGGGCGACCACAGAAAACCCCTCGTTTGAATTAAACAGCGCTTTATTATCTCGCGCGCGGGTTTATGTTTTAAAATCCTTAACAGAGGCAGAATTGGGGCAAATTCTTGAGCGTGCTCTGAGCCAATATGGAGACGGGGAATTTCCCCACGATTTACGCGCTACCTTAATTCAAGCGGCCGACGGCGATGCAAGACAATTACTCAACTTGCTAGAAATTGTGCTCGATGCAGCGATCAATGACCAAGGTCAATACAAGGTCACAGAAACGCTCGTGACAGAAGTTTTACAAACCACTTTGCGACGATTTGATAAACAAGGCGAAGCCTTCTACGATCAAATTTCAGCCCTGCATAAGGCTGTTAGAGGCAGCTCGCCCGATGCGGCACTGTATTGGCTGTGTCGTATGCTGGATGGCGGCTGCGACCCACGCTATTTAGCTCGTCGTATTATTCGTATGGCGAATGAAGATATTGGCCTGGCAGACCCTAAGGCAATCTCAATGGCTTTATCCGCAGCGGAGGTTTACGAACGTTTAGGCTCACCCGAAGGTGAACTCGCACTTGCGCAAGCCGTGGTGTATTTTGCTGTTGCGCCAAAAAGTAATGCAGTTTACAAAGCGTATCAAGCGGCGTGTGCCTCGGTCGCGAATCATGGCTCACTGCCCGTGCCACTCCAGCTTAGAAACGCTCCCACCAAGCTCATGAAGAACCTGGGTTATGGGAAAAATTATCGCTATGCGCACGATGAACCCGAAGCTTACGCTGCCGGTGAGAATTACTTTCCCGAAGGCTTAGAAAAAACTCAGTATTACCACCCAACGGATAGGGGATTGGAGGGGAAGATTAGGGAGCGTTTAGCTTATTTTCGCTCGCTCGACAAGATTTAAGAAAACCTTAAGCTAACAACGATAGATTCAAAGAGTAAGCCCTTCTTGAGCAGCCCATCAAAAGGAGAATGATGATGAAATACAAGGATCTCAGTTTAACCCTTTCCAAGTCTCAGCAAATAGAAAATGATGTTCCTAAAAAATTGGTTTATCTTTATCTAGAAGCCGAGCTTTCCCTCGTTGAAGTCAACAAACTGCTTGATCGCATTCGTCATCAAGACCTTGCAAATGAGGAAATTTCAGAATCACAATGGGATGAAATTAAAGCCTTGCTTGCCGCCCGCTGGGAGCGCATTAAAGACACGAACGCGAGTTATTGTGCAAACCCTGATACGGCTGTTAATCATGCTTATGTTCAATTAGCTAAAGCGGTGTCTAAACATACTGCAGAAATACTGGATCAACCGTTCACGCCTTGGTTGCAAGTCTTGATACCGAGCTTAAGTCGAGAAGATGCTCAACGATATAACGCTTCTGATTTATATGGCTTAGTCATGAGTGACGATAACCAACATTTTATTTCTGTTCGAGATGCCTTTACCTTAGCAGGCCTTAAGCCTGGATTCAGTGAGTCTGAAGCTGAGCGTATTACCAACTATTCGAATGGCTCTAAGTATTATACGAGCTTAGTGAATCAACAAACAAAAACCAGTGAATTGGTGAGTGCGAGATTGGCACTTGGCAATACGCTTGCCTCGAGAGAAGCTTATGTGAATGCCTACGGCGTTGCTGGCATTGCGCGGCTTTTAGCGAATATCACCCCACACGTGGATCGTATTTTTACAACCCAAGATCAATTGCTGCAAGTCATGATTGAAAAGCAAAATGATCGCTCACACTGGAACCATTTAGTCGACGCAATGTCACCGTCGCATTTGCAAAATCTATTGCTTAATCATCATGATTCTTTAGACAGCTGTGTTGAAGATGTTTCATTCTCGTCAGATGAAACCAAAAATGCTGCAATCTCTTTCTTATTTTTAACCTTGTATCTTAAAAATCGAGCACAAGGCGACAGCATGATTGGCAGTCTTTTTAAAGCGGTTCCGCGTGCGTTAGGCTTAGATTATACCGCCGATGACAAAATACAACCCGTTAAAAAGGTCGTCGATTTAATCATTAATAAAACTACGCTTGCTCATTGCGCAGGGGTCATTAATGAAACATTTTCGTCTAAAGAAAAAGGGGCACTCAATAACGGATTAGTGAAAAAATTGATGGATAAACTCATTATCGCTCCAGTGATGCTTGTCGCGACACCCGAAAGTCCCACGTTACACGTTTAAGCAGTGATGATAGACAAAACGCTCTGTTAAGACATTAACAGAGCGTTTACAATGAAAAGGAGGCGGTGCAATGACAACCGTAAATGAAGTTGTTAGGATTCTACAAACACAGTTTCAAAGCTATACTAATCGTTATACTGATAAATTGATGTATCACGGCAATGCTTTTACGAAATTTGAATCGGAAAAAACTGTACGAGATTTAGTGGCATTATTATCTGCGCGCACGAATGATGAGCAAGAAGCGAATGAGGCTTCCTTAGGTTTTTTAATTGAATTTTTACAAAATCGATGTGAGCGCATTCAAAAAACGCAATCGATGTATAATCATTCCCCGCTAACCTTAGCCAATAGATGGTGTTTGGAAGTTGCAAACCAATTAGCAGCAGTGACACAAACATCACGATACGCTTATCTTTATCCTTTCATTAAAGAGAAATTAGCCGCTTATGAATCTGAAAAGGGTAAAATTGATGTTTTAGAGCCGTGGGAGTTCGTTTTTGATAACGACTGGAATCCGATTGATGTGGTGCTTGCGCTAAAATATGTCATTGAAAGTGATAGTGGCGTTGCAACGCATACGAATCTTGCGATGAAAGAAGTACCGATTGATTTAGAATCTAGCTCGCGTGTTTTCACCTGTCATGCCAATTGTGTGCTCTATGCTTATAACCCGCAAAATCGTGTTACTGACCCTGTGGTGATTCCTGAAAAATTAAGTGCAGAAGAAGTGGCTGATTTTGATCGCGCTAGTTACGGTGAAGAAGGATTAATGCGTCAACGTGAAATGATGAAGTTAGACTCATTGCCGCAATTTGCAGAGATGTTAGTAGGCGAATATGAAAAAATAAAAAATCTCAAATTTTCGATGAATTCAGATGAGTGGAGCAAGCGCTGGAAGACGGAATGGGAGAGTATTTGGAAAACCTTCGTCACGCCAGCGGTTAGAAAACGATTGATATCAGACAATATGGATGCGCAATTTTTTCAAAAACTTCAATCGCCTGCTTCGTATCGCAAAGGTGATTTAATATTTAATCGCGCGGTATTATTTTGTTTTATTTCTTACTACATTGACGACCGCAGAGCCGGCCCCGAGCATACAGGTTACGGCGGGTTGTTAGGGGTGGGTGCAACGAAAGAACAAAAGTTAATGGCTGCAGGACATTTCCAACAGTTTATTACGTCGGAATATTCACTGGATCGATTTTTAGATAAATATATTGGTGAAAATCGCCTAGAGTCGCATTTAATTGCCGTGCAAAAAGGATATAGTAACGAGAATTTACCAATTATTGTCAAGCAAGCGGCCACGATTATGACGCCGACATTTTTCCCAGTCGAAGAAAAACAGGCTGCTCGCGCTGTCTCAGAAGCATTGGAAGGTGTTGCAGCGGAAGAGCGTCTTAATGTGATGGGTTCGCAATTAGCCTTGTTTCAGCCGGTAAGACCCGCACCACCGCCCGTAGAAAAATCATTTATCAGAAGTATGTTTGGTTGGTAGTGCAATCTGCAACAATAAGGTAACAAGACATAAGAAAAGATAACAGGTGCTTAGCCTGTTATCTTTTGAATAAAATACCATACGAAAGCAGCAACACAGCCGGATGCGGGAATGGTTAATATCCACGCCCACACGATGTTTTTGGCAACACCCCAGCGTACTGCTGAAAAGCCGTTCAAAGACCCAACCCCAATAATCGCGCCGGTAACGGTATGAGTGGTTGAAACGGGAATGCCGAGTAGGGTTGCGAGTGCTAGGGTAAATGCACTGGCGGTGTCAGAACAAAAGCCACTGGCGGGTTTCAATTTCGTAATTTTCATGCCCATGGTTCGCACAATGCGCCAGCCGCCAAAACACGTGCCTAGCGCAATGACAAAGTTACAAAGAATAACAACCCACGCAGGAACGTAAAAAGTGGGTCCTAAGTAGTGGCTGGAGTAGAGCAAAATGGCAATAATCCCCATGGTTTTTTGCGCATCGTTACTGCCGTGTCCGAGGCTGATAAAGGCTGAGGAGAGTAATTGCAGTTTTCTAAAGCTGCCATCAATACGTGAAGGGTTGCTATAAAAAAAGATTCTGGCAGTCGCAAGCATTAATATCATGCCCATGATCATGCCAAGCAGCGGCGAAATCACAATGGCTGATACAACTTTGATAATGCCGACCCATTTCAGTGGCGCTAAGCCGGCATAAGCCACACTCGCACCTAATAAGCCGCCGATTAATGCATGAGAAGAGCTAGAAGGCAGGCCGTAATACCAGGTAAAGATATTCCAAAAAATAGCGCCTAATAACGCGGCTAAAATCACGTGATTGGTAATGACGATAGGCTCAACTAAGCCTGTGCCAATGGTGGTTGCAACATGTACGCCAAAAAACAAGAAGGCAATGAAGTTAAAAAATGCAGCCCACAATACAGCCCAATGCGGTTTTAATACACGCGTTGAAACAACCGCGGCAATAGAGTTCGCAGCATCGTGGAAGCCGTTTAAAAAATCAAAAAACAGCGCAAAACCAATGGTCACAATGACAAAGATCAATGTGCTGTCAAGATTAGGAATATTCAAGCACAATGCCCTTAATGATATTGCCAACGTCTTGGCAGCGATTAATAACCAGTTTGGTATGAGCGTAAATTTCTTTCAGTTTGAAAAATTGTTTAAAGTCGTTTTCTTCCGCAAACAACTGGCGTTCGCCTTTTAAGACAGTTTTATGGGCGCGGCTTTCAACATTGTCAATTTGTCGGCAGTAATTAAAAATTACGTCGGCATTTTTCATAGAGTTTAAGCTGCTCACCGCGAGTTTTAAATGCCCAGTGGCTTCGCGGCTTAATTTAGAAAGTTCAATCATGGCCTCTGGCGCAGATTTTAATTGATAAAACGGGAAGCGCTGCGCAATGCGGTTGATCAGGTCGATAATGTCATCTAGCGAGCTGGTGAGCTCGTGAATATCGTGCCGGTCAAACGGGGTGATAAACGTCTTATGCAGCATTTCAAAATTGTTGTGCGCAATTTGATCAGCTTCTTCTTCATGCTGAGCAATAAGGTCTACATAGTGCTGCTGATTCTCCAAATTTTGGAGCATATTGGAAAATTCAGTAGAGGCAAGCTCCAACTTTTCTGCAGCTTGTTGAAAAAGCTGGAAAAAACTATCTTGCCGCGGTAATAAGCGTTTGAGCATTGGCGTTATCTTCACCTGTAATTTCAGAGGGATCAATTTTAAGCGTGAACTTTAGGAAAAGCTACATCGAATTGCAATCCGGGATGATTTGGGGGGGTAGAAAGTTCAATATCGGCATGATGCAACGCCGCAATTTGGTGAACAATGGCTAAACCAAGCCCACTGCCCGAGGCTTTGGTGCCCAATACACGATAAAAGCGTTCAAAGACCCGCTCGCGCAGTTCAACGGGGATGCCTGAGCCTGAGTCTGTCACACGGAAGATAATTTTGTTCCCGCTATCAATTAAACTGACCTTCACTTCCCCTTTGGTTGGGGTGTAGCGGATGGCGTTATCGACGACATTACGAATTAAAATACCGATGGCTGTGTCATTGCCAATGACAACAGGGTGGGGTGGAGAGGGGAGCAGCTCAATATCAATGTCTTTTTCAATGGCGTGGGGAGCGAGGTAGGCCAGAATTTCCGTGGCAAGCTTGTGTAGGTCGACGGGTTTTAAACCCGTTAAACTTTCTTCTTCGCCAAGACGACTTAAGGTTAAGAGCTGGTCGACGACGTGGGCGCTGCGGTTCACGCTTTGAATGACTTTCTCAAGTGCCTTGCTCCGGTCTTGCTCGTTGTCGCTATTGAGGGCAACCTGTACGTGTGTTTTCAGTGCGGCCAAAGGCGTACGTAATTCGTGGGCGGCATCGGCCGCAAAGCGCTTGTTACGATCAAATGCTAATCGCAGCCGTATGAATAAACGGTTAAGCTCGGCGACGAGTGGAATAATTTCAACCGGAATTTCCGTCAGTTGCACCGGTTCTAAATAAGTTGATGCGCGGTTGGAAATTTCATTGGTCACGCGCGTAATCGAGCGTAGCGCTAGGGTAACAATAAACCACACCAAAATACCAAACACAGGGTAGGTGATTAATAAAATATTTGCATTACTGTGGGCAATATCATCAGCCAACTCACGGCGTAGCGTATACATTTCAGCAACGACGACTTTAGAATTGGTTTTTGCATCGTGCGTTGCATAAACACGCCAATCTTGATTGCTAATTTCAAGGTCACTGTAACCTAGCGGTGAGTTTTGTAAATTGAGTTTTGTATTCGGCGAGGAATTCAATAAACATTCTTGTTTATTGCTCCACACTTGGAATAAAAATTTTTGTTTTGTGACAGGTAAAGTCTCGTGCAAATATTTCATTACGTCATTTCGCGCAATCGGATTAGCACTCGTGGACTGATAAACAATATTAATAAGGGTGGAAACACGCAGTAATTGCCCATCAAGATACGGCTGTACGACTTTCTCATCTAGCAAATAATTACCAATGCCGTTAATGGCAGAGGCAATGGTAATGCTAAGCAGCAAGCTGATTAATAAGAAATAGCGTATAGAGCGTATCATTATTAACTTTTGCTTTTTTCGACAGTGTAGCCAATGCCACGCACTGTTCGGATAAAATCAGTGCCGAAGCGCTTACGTAAGTTATGTACATGCACTTCAAGGGCGTTACTATCGACTTCCTCACCCCAGCCGTAAAGCGATTGGGTTAAATGCTCGCGAGATAATACACGACCGGCGTTTTCTAACAAAACGTGTAATAAAGCAAATTCGCGGCGCGATAAGCTTAAAGGTTCATTTTGATAGGTGATGGTATGTGATGCTGGGTCGAGTGAAATATCACCGTGCACCAATAAAGGGGCTGCGCGCGAGGCAAAGCGTCTTTGTAAGGCGCGCAAGCGAGCGAGTAATTCATGTAAGTCAAAAGGTTTGGTCAGGTAGTCATCTGCGCCGCTATCTAAACCTTTCACGCGGTCTTCAATCGATTCGCGCGCGGTGAGAATTAGCACGGGGGTGGTATCACCACGTTCACGTAAGTTTTGTAAGACAGTGATGCCGGGCATTTTCGGTAAGCCCAAATCGAGGACAATTAAATCAAACTTTTCGGTTTTGAGGGCTTGATCTGCCATGAGGCCGTCTTTGACCCAGTCAACGGTATAACCGTCTTGAGATAAGCCTTTGCGGGTGCCTTCACCTAATAATTCGTCATCTTCTATTAATAATATTCTCATGATTTTTCTTCCCCCATCCTATAACTTTATCTTTTTTAAAGCATAAGTGCAAACAGGGTCATTACTAATCACGAGCAACCAGTAAGCGCAAGGGTTTAAAAAACGCAATAATATCAGGATGCTGGATGAAAGACAGGTTGTAAGGATGTTCGGCAATAATGCGGTTGGTGTGCGTGTTAGGGAGTAGTGGGTCGAGGTCTTTGGCGATTTGCCCGAAGAGTAAAAGGGTGATATCTGGCCTTTTTTTGAGCAGCTCTCGCATCAACACCGTAATAAAGGGCGCAAAGTGTTTGGCATCTTTTTTTGGGGGCTGATTTTGCAATACCAAGGAAGCATTCAAAAGCAAGAATCCCTGACTGAGACAGCCCTGGAATAAAGCCTCACCTGTTTGAACGAGTTCCGTTTTATCAAGCGCAGCAATCGCTGGTTGGCTGGTATCGTCAGCATTTAAGCGGTTGTCGGCAATTAAAAGCATTTTAATGAAATTTCTGAGCGAGGTTGCGCGGTTTACTTTTTTGTCTAGCCCTGTTGGAGACCAAAGGGCTTGGACGGCAGCATCCCAGAAAGCATACCCATTTGCAGAGGCCGCGCGCGGATAAGGAGATTCACCGAATAACACCACTTTCACTTGGTCTTTGGGCAAGGTAAATGCATTTAATAATTGTGAAGCCCCTGGCAGCCAATCATCGCGTGCGACTAAGTCGGCTAAATATGCAGGGTCTATAGCGTTAAGTGCTTCATCAAGCAGCGGAAACCAAGAAGGGTGAACTTGCGTTGTGAAAGCTTGTGTTTGCGGGTAGGATAACGGAATTGCTGACATAGAGGCGGCCTTTAACCATGGATAAAACATTACTTGAGATATTAGCATGCCCTGTTTGTAAAGGGGAGTTGGTGTTAGATCAAGCGAATCAAGAATTGCACTGCCGGTTTGATCGACTCGCGTACCCGATGATCAATAAAATTCCGGTGATGTTAGCCTCGCGTGCAAGACGCGTTGCTGAAGAAGAACGCTAACAAAACAAAACCCGTTTACCAGTCTTGCTGGTAAACGGGTTTTCGGATTTAACCTTCTTTAACCTTCGTTAGAAGACCCTGACCCTTCACTACTGCTACTACTACCACCACCATAGGTGTCTTCACCGGGGGAG
The DNA here is from genome assembly GCA_965653045.1 of uncultured Gammaproteobacteria bacterium. Classification (GTDB taxonomy): domain Bacteria; phylum Pseudomonadota; class Gammaproteobacteria; order DSM-16500; family DSM-16500; genus Aquicella. The sequence goes on along the minus strand of CBFGYM010000005.1, from coordinate 81,207 downwards.
CTACGGCGTTGACCAGATCGAGCATTACGATGACGGCGTCTCGCGTGATAATGACGATGACGACGTGGCTCGTTGTTGTTTGACGGTTGTTGTTCACCACCTGCTTGCGGCTGATTCGGCTGCATGACAGGGTCAGTGTGATGTTGTACGCTAGGCTGCTGTTGCTGCTGTTGCGGTGCAACGACTGGCATGGGGGTGGGCTCAACCATGCGTGGTAAGTTAATAATGGGAGCGCTTTCACGTTCGCGATGTTCTTCACGGGCAGGCGCTTCTGTATGCTGCGTTTGCTGCTGACCAGGTTGTTGCTGTTGTTGTGAATGTCGGTGGTGATTGTGATGACGCGGACCACGATGTTCGCGATGCTCTCTGTGCTCATGACGATGTTCACGTGGTTGATGCTCGCGCGGCTCGCGGTGTTCTCTGGGCTCTCTGGGTTGTTCAGCGTGTGGCTGCGTCTGCGGTGCGCTTATTGGCGACACCGTTGCTTGTGTTTGCTGCTGTTGCTGCGTATCGCGATTGTCACGGTTTTCATAAGGACGATAGTTCGGGTTACGGTGACGGTTGCCGCCGCGTTGATGACGATTACCCCCGCGCCCACCAGGACGTCTATCATGACCACGACGATTGGCTGGATGTCGACTTCGGTTTTGATAAGGAGAAGATTGCGTTGTTGTGGTTTCCGCTTCTTCTTCTTTTTTGCCAAACAAGGAATTGAAAAGCTTTTTGATAATGCCTGGTTGGTTTTCAGTCCGCGCGGTTTGCGCTGCAGAGGGGCCGCCGCTTGGAGGGGCTGGCATTTCTTCTGCTGGAATATGTTTCACCGCAGGTTCTTGCTGAGTTTTGTGAGCAACGGGTGCCTGGTTTGCTTGTTGCGCCGTGGTTTCTGTTTTCACTGCTAATTTATAGCTCGCCATTTTTTCGTCTTTTTCTGAAAATTCAGATAAGCGAACGCGTTCAACTTCATAATGCGGCGTTAACATGTGGTTGCTAGGCACAACAATCACAGAGACGTTCTGACGCGCTTCAATGTCGATAATGGTTTGGCGTTTTTCATTGAGTAAGTAAGCCGCAATTTCTGTTGGCAGCACGGCACGGACTTGTGCAGTGTTGTCTTTCATGGCTTCTTCTTCAATGATGCGCACAATCGATAAGGAGAGTGATTCAATGCCGCGGATAGTGCCTTGGCCTTTGCAGCGTGGGCAAGTAATGCGGGAAGATTCACCTAAAGAGGGTCTTAAGCGTTGACGTGACATTTCGAGCAAACCAAAGCGAGAAATGCGGCCAACCTGAACGCGGGCTCTATCCATAGACAAAGCATTACGCATGCAGTCTTCAACTTCGCGCTGGTTGCGAATAGGTGTCATGTCGATAAAGTCGATGACAATTAAACCACCAATGTCGCGTAAGCGTAGCTGGCGGGCAATTTCAACCGCAGCTTCTAAGTTCGTTTTGAAAGCGGTTTCTTCAATATCGCCGCCTTTGGTTGATTTGGCTGAGTTAATATCGATGGCAACCAAAGCTTCGGTATGATTGATAACGATAGAGCCGCCTGAAGGCAAGCGCACTTCCGATTGGAAGGCAGATTCAATTTGGCTTTCAATTTGGAAGCGGGTGAACAAAGGGGTTGGGTCTTTGTAAAGTTTCACTCGGTTCACAAAATCAGGACGAATTAATTTCAGGTGGTTGGTAATGTCTTCGTAGACTTCTTGATGGTCAATTAAGATTTCATCAATTTCTTTGCGAAGATAATCACGCAGGGCGCGAATAACGGCATTCCCTTCTTGATAGATTAAGAAAGGCGCTTGGCTTTCTGAGGCGCGCAGGATGACATCCCAAAGGCGCAAGAGGATGTCTAAGTCCCATTGCAACTCTTCTTGAGAGCGACCGCCGCCGGCCGTGCGAATAATTAAACCCATCCCGTCTGGCGCGGTCAGCGTGCCTAATACGTTATGTAATTCGTCGCGTTCATCGCCTTCAATGCGACGAGAAACACCACCTGCGCGGGGGTTGTTAGGCATTAAGACTAAATAACAGCCCGGCAAGGTAATGAAAGTGGTGAGTGCTGCGCCTTTATTGCCGCGTTCTTCTTTTTCAATTTGAACGATAAGCTCTTGGCCTTCTTCGAGCACTTCGTTGATAGCAGGGCGACGGCCTTGATCGTTGTAGCTTGCGCGGAAACAATTGCGAGCCACTTCTTTCAACGGTAAAAAGCCGTGACGTTCTTCGCCGTAATCAACAAAGGCTGCTTCAAGGCTAGGCTCGATGCGGGTAACACGCCCTTTGTAGATATTCGATTGTTTTTGTTCGCGGGAGGCAGATTCAATGATGAGATCGTAGAGATATTGGCCGTTTGCAAGGGCAATACGCAACTCTTGATCTTTGTGAGTTGCATTAATAAGCATTCTATTCATGTTGTTCCTATCTCAAAAAAGTGCCTGTTCGGTGAACTAGCCTGGTTCTCTCAAAGGCCAGGCATCCTCGCATCAGCGCGGGTATAAGGAGCATCCGACTTGCGGTCTTGCTCAACAGGTTAATTTGAAGCTCACCAGTACGCAGCACGTTAAACTAAAATTCTGAACTTTTTTTCAAATGGCTGTACACTGTCAGCCATAAATACCTATTAAGGTTATTTATCATGAATCTTAACAATATCTTGATTTTATATCAATTAGAATGCAAAGCGCCGAGGGTTGGATGGACAAACTAGATCAAAAAAAGAACATAAGTTCACAAAAAGCGGGTCGGCAAGGAGTCACTTTTTGCCAAATTACGGAAGATCAGGAAGGCCAGCGCATTGATAATTTTTTGACAACTAAGCTGAAAGGCATGCCTAAGTCACGGATATATCGCCTATTGCGTAAAGGGGAGGTGCGGGTTAATAAAAAGCGCATCGATGCCTCTTATCGTTTAGTGGCGGGTGATGAAGTCAGGCTGCCGCCAATGTTCTTAATGCAAAAAGGTGAGGTGGCGCCGCCGAGTCAGGCGACAACCAGTCATCTGGCTGATCGAATTTTATACGAAGACGAGTATTTAATCGTTTTGAATAAGCCGTCGGGTATGGCAGTACATGCCGGTAGTACCATCCGCATGGGGGTGATTGAAGCGTTGCGTCATCATTTTCATCCGAAATATCCCCAGCTGGAGCTGGCGCATCGGCTAGATACTGAAACCTCGGGGTGTTTAATTCTTGCCAAGAAAAAGAAAGTGCTGCGCGAGTTGCACGAGGCGCTGCGAGAAGGGCGGGTAACAAAAATTTACTGGGCGCTGACCAAGGGCGTCTGGAAGCCGCATGACTTGAAAGTCGATGTGCCTTTGCATAAAGAATATCGAGATGGGGGTAAGCACGTGGTGCGTGCGACTGAGCAGGGTAAATCGGCCTTAACTTATTTCAAACCGCTTGAAACCTTTGGTAAAACGGCAACCTTGGTAGAAGTGCGTTTAATGACGGGGAGAACCCATCAAATTCGTGTGCATGCCGATTATAAAGGGCATCCCTTAGCCATGGATGATCGTTACGGGGAGGCTGAATTTAATAAATTAGCGAAACAGTTAGGGCTTAAGCGTCTGTTTTTACACGCCCATTCAATAGAATTTTCATTGCCATCTTTACCGCTACCTATTAAAGTGGAAGCCCCTTTAGATAATGACCTTGAGTCAGCCTTGCGTGCTTTTAGAAAATTAAGCGGCAAAAATGAGAAGAGAGGAATTGATGACTGAACAGCCTGATGAAATTGAAGTCCCTGAAAAAGTAAGACAGCGCGGTATTTATTTACTACCCAATTTGTTAACGACAGCCGCTTTATTTGCGGGGTTTTATGCCATTGTTGCCGCGATGAAAGGTTTCTTTGATACGGCTGCGATTGCTATTTTTATCGCGATGATTGCCGATGGTTTAGACGGTCGTGTTGCGCGGATGACCAATACGCAATCGGCGTTTGGGGCGGAGTACGACAGTTTGTCTGATCTGGCATCGTTTGGGTTGGCGCCAGCATTAGTGATGTATAGCTGGTCGTTATATCATTTGGGTAAATTAGGCTGGTTGGCTGCGTTTTTATATGTCGCAGCGACAGCTTTGCGTTTAGCGCGTTTTAATACCCAAGCTTCAGACAAATATTATTTTCAGGGTTTGCCTTGTCCATCAGCAGCGGGTTTGTTGGCCAGTATTGTCTGGATGGGCGCAAGTTACGACTTAGAGGGGGTGAGCATTGCAATCCCCATGGCTGTTTTAACCTTAATTGCAGCCGGTTTAATGGTCAGTAGTGTGCGCTATTCTAGCTTCAAACAAATTGATTTTAAGGGCAAGGTGCCATTTTTTACGATTGTGTTGGCTGTCATTTTGATTACAGCGGTTGCTTTAGAGCCGCCAGAAGTACTGTTTGGGGTGTTCTTTTTGTTTGTGGCTTCAGGGCCTATCTTAACCCTTTGGCGCTTGCGTCAAATGCGACGTTCACGCCAGCGGGAACATAAACAACAAAAAAATTAACACTCAGGTAAATTAACCGCTAAACCACCCTGAGACGTTTCTTTGTAAATCGCCATCATGTCTTTACCCGTTTGTTTCATGGTGGCGATGACCTTATCTAACGATACGTAATGCTGCCCATCTCCTAATAAAGCCAAACGCGTTGCATTCACCGCTTTCACGCTGCCCATGGCATTACGTTCAATACAGGGAATTTGCACAAGGCCATTAATCGGGTCGCAAGTGAGGCCTAAGTGGTGCTCCATTGCGATTTCTGCCGCATTTTCAATTTGATACAAGGTGCCGCCTAATACAGCTGTTAATGCGCCCGCTGCCATTGAGCACGCTACGCCAACTTCACCTTGGCAACCCACTTCAGCACCAGAAATGGAAGCGCCTTTTTTGTAAAGAATGGCGATTGCACCAGCGGTGAGCAAGAAATCAAGCGTATCTTTTTCAGTTGCTTGCGGATAAAACGTTAAGTAGTAATGCAGCACGGCTGGAATAATGCCAGCAGCGCCGTTAGTGGGTGCAGTGACAACGCGCCCACCCGCTGCATTTTCTTCATTGACGGCAATCGCGTATAAATTTAACCATTCCATGCTATCCATTTGTTGAAAAGAATCTGGTTTGCCTTTCGCTGTTAATTTATCGAATAATTCGGGGGCGCGGCGTTTTAAGTTTAAACCACCAGGTAAAATACCCCGGTTTTCACAGCCTTTATCGATGCAGGCGCGCATGATGTTCGCAATATCGATTAAGCGTTTTTTGACGTCGGTTTCTGAGCGATAGTTAGACTCGTTCGCCATCATTAATTCAGCAATGGTTAAGTTATTTTGTTCGCATAATTGAATCAGTGTTTTGGCATTGCTGAAAGGATAAGGTTCATTGGTTTTGGTTTCGTGTGGACGCAGCGCTTGGGCTTCATCTAAAATAAAACCACCGCCAATGGAGTAATAAATACCCGAGTTTAAAACTTCATTCAGGGCATTATACGCGGTGAAACGCATGCCATTGGTATGAGCTGGTAAGAGGTCTTTATAATTAAAAATAAAATCTGTGTCGTAATGAAATGAAATACCGTGAGTATTGTTTAATTGGATAGAATGGGTTTTTTCAATTTCTTCTGCGCGAGGGCGAATGATGTCTGGGTTGACGGTGTCGGGTGACTGACCTTCAAGGCCGAGTAAAATAGCGTTATCTGTTCCATGCCCTTTCCCTGTGAAGGCCAACGAGCCAAATAATTCAACCGTCAGGCGTTTGGTATCGTTTAAAAGGCCTTTATCAGCGAGGCATTCAACGAAAGCGCGTGCTGCTTTCATGGGGCCGACGGTGTGCGAGCTCGACGGTCCAATGCCGATAGAGAACAGGTCAAAAATGCTAATGGACATGAAGTTACCCTTCGTTATTAAGAGGTGTACTTAATAGCATAACCTATTTGGGCTGTCGATGGCTCTTTTGGGGTGGCTAGGGGCGGTGAGAGGTGCTAATATTTAGCCAGTTTTCAACTTTTAGGCTGAAAGGGGTTAATGGTGAAGGATTTTATTAAACAGTGGGGTCTTAAACGCTTGTGGGCGGTGTTTTGTTTCGGCTTAATTTCAGGGCTGCCTTTGGCATTAACGGGTACGACTTTACAGGCTTGGATGACCTCATCGGGTGTGAATTTGACGCAAATTGGCCTTTTATCGCTGGTTGGCCTGCCTTATCTGTTTAAATTCTTATGGGCACCGTTAATGGACCACTTTCCGTTTGCGATGTTTGGTGGTCGCCGTAAAGGGTGGATTTTGGCTGTGCAGGGTGGTTTGGTGTTGGTCTTAGTGGCAATGAGTGCTTTGGAACCATTAGTTCAGATGAAGGCGGTGGTCGCGCTTGCTTTTGTGGCAGCGTTTTTATCTGCGTCGCAAGATATTTCGCTTGATGCCTATCGAACCGAATTATTGAATGATGATGAGCGCGGGTTGGGTGCGGCGGTATTTGTGTTTGCGTATCGCATTGCGGTGTTGGTGTCGGGCGGCCTGGCAATGATAATGGCCGATGCAGTTGGCTGGCAATTGACGTATCTAACCATGGCTTTGGGTTTGTGTGTGTTAATGATACCGGTGATCGTAGCGCCAGATTTACAAGGAGATTTTAAACGCGAGTCGAATATTGGGTTAACAACGCTTGCGGCGTGTCGAAATTTATTTCAGCGCGATGCGATGGTTTTGTTACTGTGTTTCATTGTGTTTTATAAATTTGGTGATGCCTTGGCTTTATCGTTGATGACAAATTTTTTGTTACACGGTTTGAATTTCACGTTAACACAAGTGGGCTTGGTTTATAAAATTGTGAGTTTCGTCGCAACCATTGGCGGTGCAATGATTGGCGGTTTGATTTTGAAGCGCTGTGATATTTATAAAGGGTTGTGGGTGTTTGGCATTGCGCAGGCAGCTTCGAATGGCATGTTTGTGTGGTTGGCGTGGGTGGGGCATCATTTAGGTTTGATGGCGGCGTCTATTTTTATTGAGAATTTTTGCAGTGGTTTAAGTACAGCTGCGTTTTTTGCGTTTTTGATGATGGTATGTGAGCGCCGTTATGCGGCAACGCAATTTGCCGTGTTGTCAGCGTTTGCGGCCTTGGGTCGGGTGATTTCAGGGCCTTTAGCCTCTGCGATGGTGCTTTACGGCGGCTGGGTTTGGTTCTATAGTTGGACGGTTTTACTTTGTTTGCCGGGCTTGATGTTATTAGCCAAAATACAACAACACGAGGTGGTGCGTGAGCAGTGGGTTTAAGCGGTTATTTAGTTTTGTAATCATGCAGTTGTTGTTACTGATGCCTGTGCTCGTTCAGGCGTCAACGGTTGACCGTTTGCAAATTGCAAATAAGCAAATTGCATTATTGGATGAGCGTGCTCGTCAAATGTCACAAGAGTTAACTTTTATACAATTTGCGCGCGAAGCGCCACTTTCGCAAGAAGCCCTAGAAAAAGCAGGCAAAAAATTAATCGATAAAGCAAATTTAGATATTTCTGTTGCAAAGTCAACCGTTGATAGTTTGACCATTGAATTATCAGATACTAAGCAAAATTTACAATGGATGCAGAAAAATGTTGATGAAGCCAATGATCAGCTGAATGTCTTGAATATCTTTGGGATGCGATTGGTGAGAAATGAAATGGTTAATCCGGCTGATTTAAAAGCGGATATTCAATATCAACAATCCTTGATTGCATTGCAAAAAACCCGCGCTGATAAATTGCAAAATTTATTGTCGATGGCGAATGCGATGTTGCAATTAAAGAAAGATGAATTAACCCGCATTAATGCCGCGCTCAAATCACATCGCATGTTGCATATTAAACAAGAAGAAGTGAAAGATGAATTAACATACCAAGTGTTGCAGAACCAATGGCTAGAGCAAGTGAATGTGTTGACGGCGAAATTATCGCATATTGACCCAGCCGTGAATAAAGACGCTTATGCTTCATTAGAGCGGGATATTTTTTATGCGAATGAATCGGCAAACCAAGCGTACTTGCGTTCATTAATTGCGCGCTATCAAGATGAAGTGCAGCAAATGAAGTTGATGGTTTTGAAAAGTAGTTCATTGTCGATGTTGAATGAAACCAGCGACCAAGTGCAAACCCTTTCGAAACAAATGACGAAAGTGGATGGCGTGTTGAATAGCCGAATTCAAGTGATGAATGCACACATTCAAGAGATGCACTCACGCGCTAAAGTGAATGTAGATATTGCGCAATATTTATTACGCTTGCAAAGCCTGAATGTGAAGTATCAAGCTTCGGAAGATGAATTGAATACCCTAAGTGCGAGTTTAACTGATTTTCGTCAATCGCTAGATGGTGCAATTCAGGGCGAGTTATCATCGCGTCAAGGTTTTCCAATGTTTGGTGTAAATAATTGGCTAGACGTTGGGCATGAAGTATTGATTGTGCCAGGTTTGATGCTTCAAATGATTACAAGCTTGACGATGCAAACCTTCAAAGCTTTTTTGCAGTTAAATAGCTGGGGTTGGATATTGTTTGGTTTGGGGCAGGGGTTTCTGTGGTCCTTGTTCGTGTATTTGCGCCAGCGCGCGAATGCTTTATTAGGGCGCGTAAAATCTGAAAGTGCTAAGATTAATCCTAAAAACTTAGTGTTGCAATGGTTTTATCGTAACGGGCGTGATTTGTGGTTTATGAGTTCGATGCTGGGTTCATTTATGTATCTGAATTTACCTTTGCAAAATTATTTATTCTTTGCGTATTTAGGATGTGTGTGGGTTTTGTTTAAAGGTATTTCAACCTTGGCGCGTTTATGTTTGGTGGAAACAGCGTATCACGCAGAAGGCCGTGATATGACGCTTTTCTATCGGCTACGTTGGTTAATTGTGATTGGTGCGATTATTACCGGCTTGACGGTGTTTATCATTCAATTGCCGCTGATTTATGAGCTGAAAATTTTGCTCGGTCGTTTGTTTTTAATGTATATGATGGTTGTATCTTTATTATTACTACGCTATTGGGATGTGCTGCCGAATTTAATTATTTCTTATATGGACAGACGCCATCCGTATATGGAGCGCAGTATTCGTTTATTAGGCGTGTTATTGCCTTTAATTATGCTATTCAATGCGACGATGGGGTTGATTGGGTATTTGAATTTGGTCACGACCGTATCTTGGTACCAAGGGGTGTTTGTGTTGGTGCTGATGGGGTATTTAACCTTAAGAGGCTTCTTGACGGATGGCATGGAGCAATTATCACGCTTAGCAATTCAATACACCAATAACGGTTGGTTGTGGACAGAAGCGTTTTTAAAGCCGATTGATCGCGTGTTGCGTTTGGTGTTGTTTTTTGCGAGTTGGGCGGGACTGTTTTTATTATACGGCTGGGATAAACAATCACCCATTGTAGAGCGCTTAATAGGGTTATTGCATTATCAGCTCGCGCATGTGTTCAATACAGCAATTACGCCTTTGAATATGATGGAATTGGCAGTCGTGATTTCTGTGTTTTATTGGACGGCGAAATGGACACGGGAATTTGTGTATCGTTTATTAAGTTCGCGCACTCACGACATGGGCATACGCAATAGTTTAGCGATTTTAAGTCAGTATAGTGTGATTGTCTTGGGTGCATTTTTCTGTTTGCGTGTACTTGGCATTGATTTACGGGCATTAGCCGTGGTTGCGGGTATGTTTGCATTCGGGGTGGGTTTAGGCTTGCGAGATTTAGCCAATAATTTCGCGTGTGGTTTTTTAATTTTATTAGAGCGCCCGCTGCGTGTGGGTGATATTGTGAATGTGGGTGGTATTGAGGGCGAAGTTGCACATATTGGTGGACGTGCTGTGACCGTAAAAACGTGGGATAGAATGGATTTGGTGGTGCCCAATACGGAAATTTTTAATAAGTCGTTTATTAACTGGACGGCAAGAGACAATATTGTTAGAAGCATTGTGGATGTGAAAATTAGCCGTTACGACGACCCGCATGCAGTGTCTTTATTAATTTTGCAAGTGTTAGCCGATGATGCGAGTGTTTTAAATGAGCCACGTCCGGAAGTGTATTTGCGTGAGATGGATGATCACGTGATGGCGTTTGAAGTGCGGTATTTTGTAAACATTCGCAGTGTGCCTTCACGTATTTCTGTGACTTCAACAGTGTTAATGCGCATTTGGGATATGTTTGCGAAGCATAATATTAAGCCGCCGTATCCTAAGCAAGAGGTGCTTATTCGTTCAACATCGCCACAGCTGGATCAACTAACGCTTGTGCAAACCCCACCAACGGGTTGATTTGACTAGCTTATTTTTTTTCTCACCCCGTTGAATTATCGCTTATACTGAAGGAAATTATTGAATAAAGATGGGGTGTGGGATGGGGAAAAATAAGAAAAATAATCCGACTGCTGTGCATGATATTGATATTAAAGCTATTAATAAAGCACGTTCAATTCTTGAGGACTATCGAGCCTATTTGTGTGGTTCGCTACTTTCTGAGATGGAGACACATTACAAAATGCGTCTTGAGGCATTTGAGCGTGAAATGAAAGCGGCTGATCGGGAATTTGATTTGAATGTTCGAGCGACACGTGATGTGAGAGTTAATAAAAACACACGGAAAGATCGTAAGGCTGATTTGGCTAGTCATGAAGCAGATTTAAAATTATCTCAGCAGGAAAAGAAACGAGCCATTCAAGAGATGAGGGAAAGCTTTCAAGGAGAATATGAGAAGTTGGTACCTCGTGAGTGGGGTCCGCTTCATTTGCATTATAAAAAGAAAAAAATATCAGATAACGAAAATATAATTATATCATTATTTAGTCGTTTTGAAAAATTCAATGAAAATCCTGACCTCGTTAATAGTCCCTTGATGCAACACCTTTTTACTTTATACGATCAAAATAACGTATTTCGTATGGGGGTTGAAAAGGCTAAACTGCTTGATCCGTTAATCCGGTGTTTAGCGATTGAGAATGCGCATGTGCCAAGTGATACCATTGCTGCATTCACGAAACAATACGAGACGTGCAAAGCGAATATTAAAGCACACCGAGATTCTGAATTTCAAAGAGTGATTAAAATGATATTAAAACTCTTTGCAAGCATTTCTCCAGTTCTTGGGCTTACGGGTGTCACAAAACTCTGGCGATCAGAAGGCGAGAAAATGACTAAAAAAGTCGATACCATCTTAAAAAAACGTACGAAATCTCAAGAGCGCATTTTGCCCAAAACAAAGTAAGGGAGGCGTGTCATGCGTGATAAAAAAAGCAAAATTGTTAGAGGTGATGGTGTTAAAGTCAAAAATAATCCAGCAGCTAAAAAAATTGAAGAAAATGAAAATATTTTAGGACAAATTGATAACATTCGTGAAGTGCTTGCGAACTATCAAGACCATCTAAAGCAAACACTATTTTCAGCGCTAGAGTCAGACCATCGGCAACATCTGAAAGAATATGATTTTCTCATGGATTGTGCGATGGGGAATAAAGATATGCTGCGCATAAACACGTTAAAAAAACGTAAAGATGAGATTGTTGCTGCTTATCAAGCCTGGATTTCACCGGCAATGCCGCCGTTTTATCATTATTATAGCCAGCAATATCGAGATGATAATGCGGGGGAAGCAATACCCAAAGACCCGCTTGATGACGTGTTGTTGTGGAGCGGGTATCAGGCTGAGTGTGAGAAGGGCGTTAAAAAAATGGCTCACAAGCGTGTAATAGACCTATTGGGGTCAGATTCTTATTTTTGTGCCGGCGTCGAAAAATTAAAAATAATTAATGCATTCATCGACACCTTAGATGCAGATGCACAACTCCCTAATGAGATTATCAAAAATTTTGCGGCAGTTTATCAAAATAACAAAGCAAAAATTGAAACATATCGACATGACGCGCAGTTTAAAAAAGCATTAGATTGGGTGTTGAAAGTTCTAAAAGCATTAACACCCTTGGGGCTCATGGGAATGCCAAGGCTGTGGAAATCAGCGGGTGAGAAAACCACAAAAAAAGTTGATACGCTCTTAAAAAAGAACGCCAAACCACTAGCGCGTATCACGCCTAAAACGAAATAGGGGAGATGCGTCATGCCGACAGACAATAGCAACGCTTCATGGGATGCCGAGCTTTTTTTCTGGAATCAATGGGAATTCTTTACCTTGCTTGCGCGATGTGAATTTAACACAGGAGCGTTTTTTTCGAAAGTGGAGTCGACTCGTGCATTATCTGACAATGATAAACAGTTGTTGAATCGGGTGATTAGTCATATCAACCGCAGCCAAGATTTAAAAAAACTCTTTAAAGACGGTATTTATGTCGACGATGAAGAAGCGCAAGCGGACATGATTAAATTGTATGTCAATCATCATGCAAGTGAGATGGAATTTTGGAAAGATCACGCGCCTGCTTTAAATAAATTACTGACTGTTGATGAGCTTGATACCGTGGAATCTAACGAAAAATATCCGACCGAATATGTTTTCATCACGGTACTCGATGAAGATAATCCGGATGTTCGTAAAAAATCAGAGGCAGTCGAACAATTAAAAAAACTGTGCGTGAAAGCTGTTAATCGTTATGAGGAAAAATATGCGCGGGAATCACAACTGATATTAGCGGATTTCAAGCAGCAATTGAAGGGGAAAAAAGTCAGTCCAGATTCTTTGCAGAGTCTGCACGAAATGGTCGCTTCAATATTAGGTGATGCATCACAACCTGAAAATAATTCAGGTAAATCTAAAAAAGTCAGTGATGAATTTGATGTTTATTTCACAAAACTCAGAGAAAGACATCCGGCTTTTGAGGCTTTATACTTTAAACGTGATATTTTCCGTCAGATATCAAGACGTGTTATTGATGAAAATCTTACGCCGAATGCTAGGCTAACTAATATCGATAATTATTTATCAAATGTTAATCATCGCGCATTATCACAACAAAGTAATTCACTTCGTAAAGCACTTGAGCGAGTATTAACAAAAATCGCTGCGACCATTAATCCTAAATTAGGTCACAGTGCTGAACGTTTATTTAGCACGCACGCCGCCAAAGCATTTGGTAAAGTAAAGAGTGCAATATTCAATACAAAACCCGGCGCTAAAGGTTAAGTTCGTACTTTGTAACGGTATACAAACCCCTGCGTCCTAGGCATAATGGAGGCATTCAGAAGGGGTTTGTATGACAGATATTTTAGCAACGGTTAGGCACGATATTTTAGATTCCGCCGGTTTAACTGACTCAGATTTGACCAAAATTCTCCATTCACTCGCAGGTCGTCAGGTCGACGACGCTGATTTATATTTTCAGTCAACGTATACCGAATCTTGGGCTTTAGAAGACGGCATTATCAAAGGCGGTAGCTTTGATATTGACCGCGGGGTGGGTGTTCGCGCCATGAGCGGCGAAAAAACCGGGTTTGCCTATGCTGACGATATTGTCTTCCCAGCACTGGCTCAAGCCGCAGAAGCAGCACGCAGCATTACTCGCGCCGGGCAATCGAAATCAGTGCAAGCTTTTCAACGTTCGCAAGGTCATAATCTCTATTTACCCGTGAACCCGCTGCATTCCCTCACTGAAACCGATAAAGTTGCCTTAATGCAAGATGTTGATAAATATTTGCGTGCCAAAGACCCACGCGTTGTACACGTGAGCATTAGCTTGGCGGGTGAATACGAAACCATTCTGGTGATGTCGATGGACGGCCAACTGGCAGCCGACATTCGTCCCTTAGTACGCTTTAACGTGAATTGCATTGTTGAACACCAAGGCCGACGAGAGTCGGGCTACGCAGGCGGTGGTGGCCGCGTCGATTATCAATACTTCATTAAAGACCGTTTGGCGTATCAATATGCGGATGAAGCCTTGCAGCACGCTTTAGTCAATTTAGATGCCATTGAAGCGCCTGCTGGCATGATGCCTGTTGTTTTAGGTGCAGGCTGGCCAGGTGTGTTATTGCACGAAGCCGTTGGTCACGGGTTAGAAGGCGACTTCAACCGTAAAGGCATTTCTGCTTACAGCGGACGCCTCGGGCAACGCGTGGCCAGTGAATTATGTACGGTGGTCGATAATGGCACGCTGCCAAATCGTCGCGGGTCTTTGAATATTGATGACGAAGGCAACCCTACGCAAAATAATGTCTTAATTGAAAAAGGCATTTTAAAAAGTTACATGATGGACAAACGCAATGCGCGTTTAATGAATGTGAAATCTACAGGCAATGGGCGTCGTGAATCTTACGCGCACTTACCCATGCCACGCATGACGAATACGTATATGTTGGCTGGCGAATCAGATCACCACGATATTATCAAGAGTGTGAAAAAGGGTATTTATGCCGCGAATTTTGGTGGTGGCCAAGTGGATATTACTTCTGGCAAGTTCGTTTTTTCTGCAAGCGAAGCCTATTTAATTGAAGATGGTAAAATCACTGCACCCGTGAAAGGGGCAACCTTAATTGGCAACGGTCCTGATGTTTTAACGCGCGTTTCAATGGTTGGTAATAATCTCGCTTTAGATAGCGGCATTGGTATTTGTGGAAAAGAAGGGCAAAGCGTGCCTGTGGGTGTGGGTATGCCAACCGTGAAAATTGATGAATTGACAGTGGGGGGTACGCAGCAATCTGCGTAAGTGAATGATGAATCAAATTGAACAAGTCATGTCGTCCACGGAAAGTTTGAAGACGGTTGCTGAGCAAGTGTTATCAGAGGCTAAAAAACGCGGTGCGACGCAAGCGGAAGTAAGCATTGCGGCGAATAAAGGGTTTGAAGTGAATGCCCGTGAAGGCGATGTTGAAACCGTTGAATATAACCAAGATAAATCGGTTGATATTATTGTTTATTTTGGCAAGCGTAGTGGGTCGGCGAGTTTGTCTGATTTGCGACCGGAGGCGTTGAACGCCGCGGTTGATGCAGCGTGTCATATTGCAAAATTTACGGGTGAAGACCCGTATGCGGGTTTGCCTGAGGCGTCTGAATTAGCGTTTGATTATCCGCACATTGATGTGTTTTCACCGTGGAACTTGAGCGTTGAAGAAGCGATTAAAATGGCCGTTGAGTGTGAGCGTTTAGCGGTGGATCAAGATAAGCGCATTATGAGTGCTGAATCGGTAACAGTTGCTACCATGCAAGCAACAACCTTATTGGCAAATTCGCTAGGGTTTATGGGTATTTTCCCATTCACGCGTCACGATATTAGTTGTGTGTTGGTAGGTAAAGCAAAAAATGAAATGCAGCGTGATTACGCGTATACCACAGCATCTGATTATAAAATGCTAGCACCGCTTGAGAAAATTGCCACAGAGGCCGTGCAAAAAACAGTGAGTCGTTTAGGGGCACGTCGTTTACCAACGATGAAAACCCCCGTGATTTATGCGGCGGAAGAAGCGCGAGGCCTGTTTGGACATTTCTTGGCTGCCATTTCGGGTGGAAATATTTATCGTAAATCTTCTTTTTTATTAGATCATGTCGGTAAGACTGTTTTCCCATCGTTCATTGATTTATATGAGCAACCCCATTTAGCGCATGCGTTGGGAAGTTCTCCGTTTGATGATGATGGTGTGTTAACACGCCCGAATGTGTTTATTAAAGACGGGGTGTTGCAGCATTATGCGATGGGTGTTTATTCCGCGCGTAAGCTTGGGTTGAAAACCACAGGGAATGCGGGCGGTTTTCATAATTTAACTGTGAAACCCGGCGATAAAAACTTAGCTGAATTGATTAAAACCATGCACCGTGGGTTGGTGGTGACAGAACTCATGGGGCAGGGTGTGAACATGATCACCGGCGATTATTCGCGCGGGATGGGCGGTTATTGGGTGGAAAACGGTGAAATTCAATATCCTGTGCATGAGGTGACAATTGCTGGGAATTTGAAAGAGATGTATCAGCGCATTGCTGCTATTGGCAACGACGTTGATGTTCGTGGTAACGTCCGTACAGGGTCAGTGTTGATCGAAGAAATGATGCTGGCGGGTGAGTGAGGTTTTTTAATTAAAATAACGAGGTGTTTTGATGTGGGTTTCAATCGAAAGAAAAGCTCAGTTCACAGACGTATTAGAAACGACGTGGCAACAAGAATGCCCTTGGAATAGCGAAGAAGAAAGCGCATTACCGATTGAGCAGCTGGTCTCTAAGCTTGACAAAACAGGGGTAACACTCGAAGTGACGTTTGGTGATAACGAAAGTTATCTCGCGTTTTTAAGCAACCACAATACCGGTATTTATTATTATCTTGAGCTCTCGCGTATTTCACTTATCGTTACGGCTCGTTTTGATTTTTCAACATTTGAGAGCGCACGTCGTGAAAGTGTTTTTATGGGTGTGTTTTTAGATAAATTAAAAACATTAGATGATTCTTTGCCTGTCGTTGATATTTCTGCTTCTTGTTTGCAGCACGTAAACGAGGTGGCTAAACAATCCGCATTGCAGCAATTTACACAATTCCAACACGCGCAACAACCTAGCTCAGCTGATGATGCTCGCATGACGCAAAAACAATATAATTTTTAAAAGCTTTTAAGGTTGGCGGATTACGGTTTGTAAAAAACACAAACCTAATCGCGCCCTACCCATCTTTCGAGAGAAAAGTAACGACGAAGCGTAGGGCGCGATTAGCGGCGTGTTTTTCGCCGCGTAATCCGCCATCGATTAAAGATTTTAAAAATTTTAAAAGTTTTTTTCGAGAGAAGAGTAACGACAAAGCGTAGGGCTGACTTACTCTTCCCCGAATTTATCATTAATTAGTTTTTCTATTGCTTGCAAAGCTTCAGTTTCATCATCGCCCTCAGCCATGACATCAACACAATGATTTTTCTGCGCGCCAAGGGTAATCACGCTCATAATGCTTTTCGCATCCACTACGCGATCACGAAATACCAATTCAATGTGGCTTTGGTAGCGTTTGGCTAAATCAACCAACTTCGCTGCGGCGCGGGTGTGTATGCCTAATTTATTTTGAATGGTAAACGAAGCGCGTATCATAAAAATTCCTATAACATAAACTCATCGCCCAAATACACCGAGCGAACTTCTTCATTCGCCAAAATTGCTTCTGGCGAGCCTTCACAAATCATTTTACCCTGACTCACAATGTAACCCCGATCACAAATACCCAAAGTATCACGCACGTTATGATCAGTAATTAATACCCCAATATCACGATTCTTCAAATGTGAAATAATACGCTTCACATCTAACACCGAAATGGGGTCTATCCCTGCAAAGGGTTCATCTAATAAAATAAATTTCGGATCTGTCGCGAGCGTTCGTGCAATTTCCGCACGGCGACGCTCACCACCCGATAAACTAATGCCCATCGTATCGCGGATATGTGTAATTCTAAACTCTTCAAGTAACTGTTCAAGCTTGGCCAGCCGCTCTGGCTTGGTTAAATCATCGCGTAACTCTAACACCGCCATAATATTATCGGCCACACTCAATTTACGAAAAATAGACGACTCTTGCGGCAAATAACTAATGCCCATTTTCGCGCGGGCATGTACTGGCATGCGAGTAATATCGTGCTCATCAATGGTGATGCTGCCCCCGTCAGCCGGAATTAACCCCACAATCATATAAAACGATGTGGTTTTACCCGCCCCGTTAGGGCCTAATAAACCGACAATTTCACCACGGTTCACATGTAATGAAACATCTTTCACGACTTCACGTGATTTAAACTTTTTCTTGAGATGACTTGCGCGTAATGTGTTTGGCATAGTTACCGATCTGGGTTGTAAACAAGAACAGCACGACCCGACGGCGTCGGCGGTACAGTAATCGTCTGTTGACTCATATTATAAAGAATTAATTCGCCTTGAAAACTATTTTCTCCTTGTTTCACCGTTACATGTTTTTGCAAGGTTACATTGGCGGTGATCGGGAAATATTGAATAATGTCGCCGTAAGCGTGCATGCGCGGGTCGCCTTGGCGTGCTAAGGTGCTGTAATGTGCGCGGACGGTTTTGCTGCCATAAGCAATCATTTCTTCAATTTGATGTTGTGTATTGGTTTTCGTAATGACTTTATCAGCCGTGAGCTGTGTGGTGCCTTGGTTGGCAACCACATTACCTTGGAATTCCGTCGTGCCATTTTTAAAATTATACGTAGTCGCATCAGCAACAATGTGAATTTTTTGGAATTGATCAGCCGGCAGACTCAAGGCTAACACTGGAATGAAGCAAAAAAGCAAAAAACTAAGAATTTGGCGCATACTCACCCCGTGCCTGGGATAATAATTTAATGTCGCCGGTGTCGATGTTGGCTGTCATGCCAATCGCATTCACGGTGATGTTCGGTTGATATAAGGTAATTAAAGCATTGGTTTCAGCGGTTTGTTCATTGGGGTGCACCATTAACGTGGTGGTTTTAATCATTGTTGATGGGCTGTCAAAACTCGCCGGATGATGAATATTCACATTTTCCCAAAAATGGACATTATCAAGCCCTGACGTTGCTTCAGCGTGATTGGAATGAATCACCCACGGTTGGGGCGACTTGCGATAAAGGCTCACTTCGGGCGTGGTTAATTCTGTGGTATCGTTGCTTGCATAATGCACTAATTTAGGCGTTACAATGCGCATGCTCACTTTGCCCACGGTATCAAAAATAGTAGCAGTCACATCGGTCATGATGGCATCGGGTAAAGCATTTTCAGGTGTTTTACTATGATTACCCGTCAACATCGTAAACGTCGTCAGTGCGCCTAAAGCGACTGCAATCACGAGCGTTGTAC
The DNA here is from genome assembly GCA_965653045.1 of uncultured Gammaproteobacteria bacterium. Lineage (GTDB taxonomy): Bacteria > Pseudomonadota > Gammaproteobacteria > DSM-16500 > DSM-16500 > Aquicella. The sequence continues at coordinate 62,535 of CBFGYM010000005.1, read as the reverse complement.
TGATGAGCGTATTTTTAGTAATCATATGATTATGTCTTTTAAATTAAGTATTGTTGAATCACAGCATCCCATTTGTGCTGTGTTTGAAGAATGAGTTCACACACTTCACGCACCGCACCCCGACCCGATTTTTTCTGGGTAATATAATCAGCGGTGTGCTGCACTAAAGAAACGGCATTTTTCACGGCGATGGAAAAGCCCACTTGTTTCATGACCGGCAAATCAATTAAATCATCACCAACGTAAGCAATTTCATGATCTTGCAACTGTAAAGTCTGTTTTAAGGAATTGTAAGCGGCACGCTTGTCAGCGCAATTCATAAAAACATGTTTAATTTTCAAGTCTTGCATGCGAAGTGCAACGCCTGCACTGTCTTTTGCGGTAATAATAGCCACTTCTAACCCGGCTTTTTGTAATAAATGAATGCCTAACCCATCGTGTACGTGAAAAGCTTTTAAATGCTCACCGTTATTTCCGTAATACAGCAAGCCATCTGTCAAGGTTGCATCGACATCTAGAATTAATAAACGCAGGGGTTTGATTTTGCCGAGTAAAGAGTCATCCATTTACACCACTCCTGCTTTTAAAAGATCGTGAATGTGAATAATGCCTACGGGGCGTTTTTCAGTATCGGCTACGATTAAAGAGGTAATTTTATGGTGTTGCATGATGTTTAGCGCTTCAACGGCCAATAAATCACGCTGAATAGTTTTAGGATTTTTCGACATTAACGATTGAATATGGGTTTCATGAATATGTGTTTTTAGTTCTAATGCACGGCGAATGTCGCCATCGGTAAAGACACCGGTCAATTGACCATTATCATCGATGACAGTGGTTGTGCCGAGTTTCTTTTGCGTCATTTCAATTAAAGTTTCACTCAGGGTGGCGTGATGTGATACCACCGGTAAAGCATCACCGTGATGCATTAAATCTTCAACGCGTAGTAATAATCGTCGACCTAAAGTGCCGCCCGGGTGTGAGAGGGCAAAATCGTTTTTGGTAAACCCGCGTAAGTTTAAAAGCGTCATTGCTAACGCATCACCCAGTACTAACGCCGCAGTGGTGCTGGATGTGGGCGCAAGCCCGAGCGGGCACGCTTCTTTTTCAACGTGACCATCAAGGTGGACAGTTGAGGCTTTGGCTAAATTCGATTGCGCATTGCCGGTAATAGAAATAAGCGGAATGGATAAACGCTTTAAATAAGGAATAATGGCCAACACTTCATCGGATTCACCAGAATAAGATAAGGCTAAGACGATATCATGCTTAGTGACCATACCCGCGTCGCCGTGCTTGGCTTCACTTGGGTGAATAAAAAAAGCTGGGCTGCCGGTGCTAGCAAAGGTAGCTGCAATTTTGCGTGCAATATGCCCAGATTTGCCAATGCCTGTGACAGCAATGCGCCCGTGGCAGCGGTGTAAATGATTGCAAGCGGCGACAAAAGCGGCGTTTAGCCGGTTTTTGAGTTGAAGAATCATGTCAGCTTCTATCGAGATGACAGAATGAGCCGTCTCTAAGATAGCTTCATCAGAATGTGTCACGGCAGCCGTTTGCATAGGGTAATCCTGTTGTTTGGGCGGTGAAAGTCCGCATTATACACGAATTCGGGTTTTTGTTGTAAATATTACGACCAGCAAGAAATTCTGGCATTTTTTTCTATCTTTTGAGAAACTTAGAGGCTATGACAGAAAACTTAGTAGACATCCGTGGGTTGACCTTCCAGCATGAGAATGGACGCGTTGTGTTTCAGGACGTGAATATTGCTATTCCCAAAGGGAAAGTCACCGCGATTATGGGGCCTTCCGGCACCGGCAAAACCACCTTATTACGCCTCATTGGCGCCCAATTAACCCCGTCGGCCGGCTCAGTCACCGTCGATGGTCAGCTTATTCATGAGCTATCGCGTAGCGAGCTTTATAGCTTACGCAAGCGCATGGGGATGTTGTTTCAAACCGGCGGTTTATTTACGCATCTCACGGTTTTTGAGAATGTGGCGTTTCCGCTCAGAGAACACACACATTTAAATGAATCTATGATTCGAACTCTGGTTTTAATGAAATTGCAAATGGTTGGTTTACGTGGTGCGGCGCATTTAATGCCTAGCGAATTATCCGGCGGGATGGCGCGTCGTGTTGCTTTAGCCCGCGCCATTGCGCTAGACCCAGCGCTCATTATGTACGACGAGCCCTTCACCGGCCAAGACCCCATCTCAATGGGTGTGCTTGTGAAACTGATTCGTACGATGAACCAGGCCATGGGTTTAACCAGTATTATTGTCTCGCACGACGTACAAGAAGCCTTGAGTATTTCTGATTATGTTTATGTGATTGCGGATCGTCGTGTGATTGGTCATGGCACCCCTGCAGACATTCTTGAACAAACGTCACCTCAGCTTCAACAATTCATTCAAGGCTTACCTGACGGTCCTGTGCCCTTTGATTATCCGGCACCACCGTTGGCAGAAGCATTTTTGGAAGAGGGCTAATTTAATGTTTCAAGCCTTAGCAGTAATAGGTGTTTACGGGATTGAAGGCTTACGTGAGTTGGGTAAGTCGGGTTTGTTATTAGCGCGCGTTTTATTTGCTCCGCCAAATTTCCGTAAAGGCTTCCCCTTAGTAGTACAGCAAATATACGCAGAAGGGGTGTTGTCATTACTGATTATTGTGATTTCGAGTTTGTTTATCGGGATGGTGCTTGCACTGCAAGGCTACCATACCTTATCTAAATTTGGCGCTTCGCAAGAGTTGGGGCCTTTGGTGGCCTTGAGTGTGGCGCGTGAATTGGGGCCGGTGGTGACGGCAATTTTATTTGCTGGGCGTGCTGGGTCTGCGGTAACGGCTGAAATTGCACTCATGAAAGCGACTGATCAGCTTTCCAGTATGGAAATGATGGCGGTTGACCCGTTTCGCCGCGTCATTGCCCCGCGTTTTTGGGGTGGGTTTATTTCTATGCCGCTTTTAACCATTATTTTTAACAGCATGGCAATTTACGGGGCTTATTTAGTCGGCGTGAAGTGGTTAGGTTTAGATAACGGCGTGTTTTGGTCGAATATGCAGTCTTCCGTTGAATTTCATGCTGATATTATCAATGGTATTTTGAAAAGTTTAGTGTTTGGTGTGGCAGTGACATGGATTGCGGTCACGCAAGGGTTTTACGCTGTGCCGACTTCGGCCGGCATTGCCAGTGCAACGACGCGTTCAGTGGTTTACGGTTCTTTAGCCGTTTTAGGCTTAGACTTTATATTAACAGCAATGATGATAGGGGGTTGGTAACATGCTGCCTCAGCGTTTAGTTGAGAGTTTGGTTGGTTTATTTTTAATTATGGCGATTGTTGCAATGTCTGTGCTTGCTTTTAAAGTGAGCGGCTTAACCACCTTATTTCCGGCACCGACTTACACAGTCACGGCTGATTTTGACGAGATTGGTGGCTTGAAAGTGCGCTCGCCTGTGAAAATTGGCGGGGTGCAAGTGGGTGAGGTGTCGAATATTGCGCTAGACCCCACAAGTTATAAAGCGGTTGTTAGTTTGCAAATTAACGACAAATATAATGATATTCCTGATGATTCTTCCGCACGTATTTTAACGGCGGGTTTATTGGGAGATAACTATGTTGCGATTACACCAATGTACAGTAATGCGTTTTTGAAAAATGGCAGTCAAATTCAATTTACGACTTCTGCAATGGTGTTAGAGAAGTTAATTGGACAGTTCATTTATAAACTTAGTAACGGTGATAAGAAAGACTCAGGAGCTAAAAATGCAAATCAGTAAATATTGGAAGTTGTTTCTCGTTTTATGTTTTTCTTGCTTTACTTTATTGCCGTTAACCGCGAAAGCTTTAAATCAAGGCGACCCGGTGATGATGTTGCAAGGTATTGCGAATAACATGATTTCGCAATTGAAGGCGAATAAAGCGACGTTAAAATCGAAGCCGCAAATTGTCTATCGTTTAGCGAACCAATATGTGGTGCCTTATGCTGATTTGAATGCAATGTCTCAGCGTGTGTTGCCGCCGCAAGTGTGGAATTCAGCAACGCCAGCACAACGCGCACAATTTAAACGTGATTTCACGACCTTATTAATTCGTACCTACGCTTCCGCTTTGACGTCTTACGATGATCAAGTCGTTAATTTTTATCCTGTCCGTGGTGGGTATGCTGGCAAGAATAACGTGGAAGTGAGCAGTGAAATTTCGGGGTCTAGCGGGTCACCCATTAGTGTGACGTACCGCTTATTGCGCTCTGGCAGTGTCTGGCGTTTATACGACATGTCTGTTGAAGGCGTGGGGTTAATTGATAGCTTCCGTTCACAATTTGCCGATATTTTGTCGCAAGGCGACATGAGCTTATTGTTGCAACGATTGAACTCGCATAATGATGGAGACAGATAAATGAACCTGTCGGCCGCAAGCTTGTCAGCTAATGACACACATCTTTGCATTTCGGGTGATATTGATTTTACGAATGTCATGTTTCTCTATGCAAAAAGCTTGCGTCTGTTATCAGGCAAACAATCATATATCTTCGATTTTTCCGGCGTCACGGCCAGCAATAGCGCTGGCCTTGCGCTCATCATCGAATGGCTGCGTTTAGCTCGCGTAAACAATACTAAAGCGCAATTCCTCAATATCCCCGCAAACCTCCTCTCCATTGCAAAAGCTGCCGGCCTCGATACCTTGCTTGCATAAAGCGGGTGATTGACGCACAATGACGACCTGTTGATACCCCAAAAATAGTTTTATCATAAAATCAATGAGGTGCTTTCATGGCGATGGCTCGTTTTATCGGTGATGAATTTATGCTTGAAGTGCTGCCGAAAATTTCGCAGAAGATGTTGCAGCAGCTTCAGCAAAATGATGCACTGTTGGTGAGTATTGATATTAAAAATAAAAATAAAAATAAAACTAAAAAGCAATCACGCGCTTATAAAAACTGGCTTTTTACGGCTGCGAATACAGAATCATTTTTTAAGCGTGCTTTGCCTGAGCCGGTTGCAGAAAATTGCCCAGATGAGTCTGGTCAGTTCGTTGAGCCCGAAGCGTTTCTGGATGCACTTCATAATAACTATTATTTAACACATTTTACTTCGAATGTGCATGCATTTGACTCGACGGTCGTAGAGATATGTTTGATGCGAAATCGTCAATTGAAAGAGATTAATGCGGCTATTAAAAGAACGCTTTCAATTTTAGAAGCCTATGATGAAGCGCGAGAAAGGGTTGATTCGTTAACAATGCTTGGTCATATTTGCGAATATGTTGATCGAAAAATAATGTTTGCTGGGCAAAATTCGTTGTTAGATTGGTTGATATTGGCCATGATCGATTTTCATTATGCTAGTTCAGATAATGTGGTTGCAAGGGGTCGGTGTGTTTTGGTGAGTTTGAAGGTAGTAATAAAATCACTCGGGATAGATTACGATGCTATACCGCAGGATTTCTTTTTGAAGGAGTACGTGCGTTTATTAGAAGGCAATGGTTTTGCCCTGAATTTTGAAAGCAAAGCAGCGCAATGGTCTGCTTTGGTTTGTCTTTTTCAACCTTTTAAAGATGCTGAGTTACAATGCAGTGCGTATCGGTTGGTGATGGGGTTGTTATGTGCAGGCGTTGTGAATGATTGTCAAGAGATTGAATTCAGGCGAGCCGTTGATTGGTTGTTGGTGCTTGCATGGATTACTAATGCGAAGGTGGGTGATAGACCGATTGTGGAATTAAATGCTTACGCGCGATTGATTGGTGCTGCTGACCCTGCATTAACAGAAAAAATTGAATTGAGCCGTGATTATCATCAGTGTTTAGCGGAATTTAATGCGCTCGTGAAAAGTGAAATAGCAGAAAAGGCATTAACATCGGGAGAAGCGCTGTGGATTCTATGTTGTGAAAAGATTGTAAAAACAGCATTAATAATGCTGCAAGATGCACCTGCATCGTCTCTCAAACCTGCAGCGCTGCTCCAGCCTGACACAGCATTCGCAAAAGAGCATATTGTCATCACCCCTGCTCAAACGCCTAATCATCGCCCCTAACCCACGACGTGCCTATCATATGCAGTTAATTATTTTCTAATGATCAATTAATTCATACGATTGCGCGCCCCAATTTTGAGAAATATCCAAGTGGGGCAGGCTTCGCAATGACCTCAGTTCCCGCGTTATTTCACCTTACTTGCATAAATCACTCAAATATTGCACACTAGCACACGCCCGGTGAGATGTCGGGCGTGATGGTTTTATTCAATAAAAACAATAAGATAAAAAAACGACGGAGTTACCTCAATGAAAGCAAGCGTGAATTTACCACAACGTTCTCTTTTTGATGTTGAAGTTATTGCTAATTTCCTCAGTGCATTTCCGGCGCTAGAGGGGGGTAACCCGAAGGTTGTTGCTTACATTAAAGATTATTATAAAGAAGAAAAATTTAGAAGATTAAAAATTGTAGAGTCATTCATTTTGGACGAGCGAAAACGTCGTTCCTTAACTTTTCAAGATATTATCGATTATCTTAATTTTATATTAGTGCAAAATAATTTTATATTTGAAAATTTTTCAATGCTTAAAGCTGATGGATATTTTAAAGGTGAGATAGATAGTCAAATATTAATAACCGCTATTTTTTCACATAATCTGATTGATTATCTTCGCCACTTCAATCATGACTTGCTGATAAGACTAATGTCAAAATCATATGCCGAGATTGACAAAAGCAGTGAACGTGAAGTTCATAAAATTCTTGTTTTAATGAATGCGGTTTTTTCACATTTGGAAACCATTCTGAAAAGATACGATCACGAAGGGAAAGAGGCAATTATTCAACCCGTGTGGCGGTTTAGCTTGTATCAAAACCAATTAGATAGCCTGATATCGCACGCACAGTTGTGGCGTAATCAACTTGGGAGAGATTTAAAAGCACTAGGTGCCTCAAGTCTTGTTAGTAAGCTTGAAGAATTGCAGCGCATCATTAACAATCCACAATCTCATATTTTATTGCAAATTCTCAAGGCGAAAACCGCTTATAATATCGACCATCAATTTTCGACAGGCATTGCTTTAATTGAAGAGGCAGAGATATTAAGAAAGCAATACGCGAATCAAGGTTTGCTTAAGCCGGAAGAAGATGTCGGTTTACAATTTAATATATTGGGCATTCAACTTCGTTATAAAGTCACGCGTTGTAAACGTGAAGCGACCAATAAATCAACTGATCTTCAAGCAGCGCTGAGCGTTGCGTTTGAGCTTGATGATCATTTTGAAGCAATTTCACCCGACGATCAAATGAAAGAAAGTATCCAAGTGTCATTATTTGAGTTATTTACACGCTTACTAATTGTGGCACAGACAAAATTGAACTTTTCAAAACTACACAATTTCGATGAATTAAAAAAGTTAGTTGAACAGCTTGAACGAGTGATGCTGTTATATAAAAAGACAATCACGCCACACTCACAAACTACAATGTCAGTGAATATAGAAATGGTTACTCGTTGTTATGAAGGTTTTTCTGCGATGATTCAGTCACAACAAGATTTCTTATCGCAGCAAAATAAAAAACGTGAAGCAGAGACATTGCAGTTAACAAGTGAAAAAGAAAAATATGATGCGATTTTTAGCACCATCATTGAATCATTCCCGACTAAAAAACGAAAGCCAAGTCCTGTTAAGGCGGCGCCTGTCGTGATTGAAAAACCCGATGCGCAAGCATTCGCGGTCGATGCTTCAGAAGAATCTACCGATTCACTCGAAGAGATGCCAGAATTGATCGTTGTAGAGGATCTTGAAGCAAGAATATCGGTTGCTGAGCGCTGCCGACAGTATTTTTCTCATCATCGTTTGAATCAATATTACTTGATTCTTGATGAATTTGAAGACGCCGATAAAGCAGAGGTAATGTTGTATATCGGTAATCATCATATGGTTAAAGGATATTACGACCAAGCCTTGAAATGGTATGAAAATTCAATTATTCAAGCTGAAGCCACGCCAAACATTAACACCGAGTTAAAAAAATCGATTAAACATGCCTTAAGCGATTGTGAAAAACGAATTGCTGACGAATTAGCAAGCCGAGAGTTTGATTTGCAAAGAATGAAAGAAAATAGAGAAATGTTTATTTATCATTTAGGCGTCGAAGTTTGTCAGGAGAAAGGCTTAAATGTCAGTGAGATGACTAAACGAGATATTAATCAGTTTGGCTATGAAAAATTCAAAGCCTTGGGTAGAAAAAACCAGAGGAACGATGTTCAATCAAATCAGGCGCAATATCGTCAACTGCTGAATGAAAAAATATCGATTTTGAAAACGGCTTTATCGTTATCAAGAGAGCTTGGTCTGCGTATTAATGTTTGGAAACTTAGTGTTAGCAGTCATCCGGCATCTTTATATTACAATGAAAGAGAGTTCCCTGCGTTGAAATCGCTGGCTATGATTGGAAACCCACAGCATACTAAAAAATAACGCGGAGAATAATATGCAAACGAGAGACGACGTTAAGAAAAAATCAGTGGATTATACCAACCGAATAAAATCGTTATTCCACTCAGAGCTTCATGGCCGCATTTCTGAAAAAGTATTATATCTGTTGCCGCTGCTGACGTCACAAACAGATGACGTCAAATTGAAAATGATCAACCATTATGTTAATAATGAGTTCTCATTTTGTTTTAGTAAAACAGATAGGCAACGCTCACCCGACTATGTTTTAACCGTTAAGAAAATCTTGAAAGATGCCTTGTTTGATGGATTCGATGAAATTGAATCAAACAAACTTCGCTTGAGTTTATCATTCGATAAGATGCCGCTGAGTGAGTTAAAGGTTCTCGCGCTTACTATTCTTTTTCACGGAAAAAATAGACTACCTGCTGCTGATGAAATTCCAAATATAATGCAGTTTGTGAATAAAGTGGATCATATTCAAGATTCATTCCAAGCAATACCTGATTATAAGAAGCTCAGTCATTATGATATCGTCTGTCAAACGATTCCAGATGCGACTAAGGAAATGCGTCACACACATGCACTTCGTAATGTTTCAACCTTGTTGCTTGCCGGTGTTTTGGTGATAATTGCAGAGGCTTATCTCATCAAAGAATTCTATTACACCGAGTCTGAGGCATTGAATGATTTCTCATCTGCGATGATAGGTATTTTTGCGGTGTTAAACATCGTGTTATGCGGCGTATTTCGTGAAGGATTAATGTGTATTGATCGTACAAGCATCAAATATGCAACTGAATTGGAACACTCAACCAGTCAAGTTTTCAAAGGAAAATTGCCTGAGGTGATGGTCATTGAAATCGCTGAACATAAAAAATATATGCTGCCTTTGTTTGAACCAAAGCCTGCAGATTTGCCAATTGCGATATTTGAAGCAGCGACTAATCATAAAGAAGTGCCTGTCACGCAGCGATATAAAAGTTCAACTTCAGTCTTGTCTACCTTTTCGCGGTTCATTCGACGAGACGACAGTGTCAAGCCGCGTGAAAAACACGTTGGCGATGTGATTAAAATTGAGGGCATTGTGTATCGTCAGCTGTATAACAAAAATCAAATACCGACAGGCCAATATGTTGGATACACAAATGACGTGTTAATTCGATTAACAACGGCTGATAATATTAAAATTTTCAAAAATTTGCTGGATTATCCAACCTGTGTTGCGCCAAAAGGATGCAATGGGTTTGTTTTACGCGGAAACCGTGCATCGCTTCAACCACCCGCTGCACCGTTTAAGTTGAAAAGCGCGAGAGAAAACCTTCGCTTGCTGTTCTCACACACGAATACTGCGAAGCTGAACGATAAGAAAATTGAGCTTTACGCACTTTCAGGTGCGAAAACACATAATCAAATGAAGCGATAATTCACACGAATGACAATAGCGGAGGCCTGTTATGAATACTAGAATAACTCAAAAAACAGATAGATCGTTCGAAGGGCGTTTTCTCGAAAAAGCAATGGCTTTAGTGCCCTCGCTCAGTGTAGATGCGGCATCTCCGCTGTCGGTAATCATGGTTGATTATTTACAGAAATATTATAAAGCAAATGGACGATTTAATAAGCTTGCTGACTTAGATGAGCGGACTCGAAAAACAGAGTTTGACTTTAAATTTACATGCCGCGAGTTGTTGATTTACAGTGATTTGTTATTCGTGCAAAATGCGTTTATCGTTGAACATTATGCAGTATTATTTATTCAAGATTATGGTCACATAAAAAAATTGCCTGAATACATGAAGTCTGCTTCTGATATAACACTTAATATCATCAAAATGCTGAAAATGACAGATGACTATACCGATGTCAATATTGTTGTTGAGCGCATGGAATTATTTTACAAACGATATAATGAGAAATACCCTCATGTATTGGTCATTACGGATTCCTGGTGGTATTACATTTATGCATCGCAAATGGAATCTTTGTTACAGCATATGCGACTGTTCCCGAAACTGAAAAAAAACAATTTGAAATCGCTAGCGACGGATAGTGTGCTTGACAAGATGAGAGGCATTCGCGATAGGAATCAACACGATTCAGAATACGCCATTACATTACTCACCTACGAAGCACAACATGCCTATCAAGTAAAGCATAGACCTATCGATGCACTGGCATTACTTGTGCAAGCGAATGAACAACTGAAACAAGGTGTTGATGCGGGCAGAGTGCCATCACATTTAATTGTGGGTTTGACTGCAAACATAAAAATGTATCAATTGCAATATTCCTCTGAAATTGCCTGTCAACATCCGAATGATCAGTTTCCGTTACTGCAAGAAGCCATTCGTTATGCATATGAATTCGAAGATTCTGTCGAAAAACATGTTGATAATAAAGTTAAAGAAACGATACAAATTCCTTTAAAGAATTTATTCGATGCTTTGTTAGCGGTTTTCACACGGCAGTTTAATTTTATACGACGAGATGGTTTTTCGACTGTTAAAGCAATTTTGGCAGATCAGGCACGTTTACTGGCGTTGATCGCAAAAACGAGCACACCCTCTACGCGTGACTATATTGCCCAAGTCATGAAAGACTACCAATCTACACTCACTAATTTCACGACGTATACGGAAAAAACAGAAGCTGAGCTTAATGCAGAAAAGAAACAAAACGAAGATAAAGCACGTCAGTTAATCGAGGAAGAAGCACGGTATGACGAAATTTTCCCCAAATTATGTGCCGCGTTACAACAAAAGCAACGTAAACCCCCAATCGTTAAAAAGCCACAGCCAAAACCGTCGGTGCCTTTACCTGCCGCAGTAGCCGCGCCTCAACTTCAAGAAGAAATTGAGTATGTTTCGGAGTCCGTTGCTGAACGTTGCTATCAATTCTATCAAACGCATTTAGTGAGTGATTCACTTAAGTTGTTTAACTTATCAGAAGTGCAGGATAGAGCAGAGGTGATGCTGTGTATTGGCGATCAGTATCGTAGTAAGTCATTTTACTTAGAGGCTTTGTCATGGTTTGAAAATGCATTGACGACGGCTGAGGCTGCACCAACCTTCAATAGGCCATTAGTTGAAGGCATTAAATTATCATTATCTTTATGCGAGGCTGATATTGCAGCAGAGCTGGCATTTTTTGGCCGTAAATTAACGCACTCAATCAATGATCGCAATCAATTTATTCGTCAATTGGGTGTTCAGTCTTGTATGGCTGAGTTTGGAAATATAGACAACGTTAAAGAGACAGAAATTCAACGCCGAGGTTATGAAGCGTTTATTGAGCTTGGCAAGCGAACACCAGTCGATTCACCAAAAACGCAAGCACGCCAATTACTCAAACAGCATGTTGAGATGCTAGATATTGCGAAGCGAGAAAGTGAGGCATTGGCGGGGCATGTATCTCGCATCACACAGCAAACACAGGGGTCACTTTCATTAGCGGCGACCATCGCTAATAACCCAGCCGGCTTATACCACCCGAGGAATAGGGTTAATCAATCATTATCTAAAAATAAACCAAAGCAAAGACCAAAGCATAAAAAATAATGTTAATAACGTAATGAGGGTTGCACAATGTATTATAATAATTGTATTTTGCAATATCTTGATGAGACCGATGTTCATTTTGCACTGCGCGTCACCGATGAGCTCTTAGCAGAGCTTGCGCAAAACAAACCAGAGATGACATTGGTTGATTTTCAAAAACCGTTAACAGAGGGGGTCGCGCAGCAATCTGCATTGTTAGGTGTGCGATATACGCAACAGTCACCTTCATGGGGCGGTGTTGATGAAGCAACACGAGATGCACTTATTTTAAGTGAGCCTCTCTCAACGCAGCACGCATGGGACGCTTTTGATGGCGCCCTTAAGTTTAATTATTACGTGACTGAGTTTAAGCATAACAGTCCATCATTTATAGCTTATATCGAACAAACGTATTTAATTAGAAATAATAAACTAAAAATTATTTCAGAAAAAATAAAATCGTTATATCATGACACCTTATTTGAGTTGTTTGGCAGTCAAGATGCTCACGTTGTTTCAGTGCGTCATTTAGAGTTGTTAAATACAGATTTGGAATTGAAAAAAACATTAGAAGCCGTGGTTGCTGCGATTAAGACATTTCATGAGTCATTTGGCAATGAGGCCATTGTTAATGCTGCGCTGATTCCAGAGACAATAAACCGTGTATTACACACGCTCAATATCAAGTTTGAGTGCTTGCCACGGCATGACTATTTAAGAGAGTATAGCCGCTTGTTGGAAGGGTATGCTTCATTATTAAATACAGATGATGTCCTTGTGCAATTATACGGGTTACACTGCTTAGTGCAACCGTTTACCCATCGTGATTTACAAATGAAAGCAAATTATTTTGTGATGGGCTTTTTGAACACGGGTTTATTGAATGCCTTCACAAGTGTTGATTTTCTATATGCAGTTGATATGCTAATGCTAGACCTTTGCATTCAATGCGCAACACCGACGGATTCGAAAATGTTAGAATTATTGGCCTATAATCGGTTAAACCAGCACAAAATTCCTGACGGTAAGCTAGTTACCTTCAGTCAACAACATCAAACGTGCCTCAATAAATTTAAATTATTACTCGCAAAAGAAGCTAGCGAAAAAAACTTAACACAGCACGCATTAATGTCCCAATGCCGTGATACAATCAACAGCGCACTACTATCAGTTCTCACCGAACCCGAAGTGCCACAACCGATACCCAAACCGACACCCAAACCGACACCCAAACCGATTACCCCAAGCCCACATGTCTTTTTCCAGCCCACTGAGCTGCAAGACATCGGCATGGATCCTGACTTGCCGAGATATACACGATAACCATAAGGTAGACTCATTAATGAAATCAAGAGCACCAACGCAAAAGCAAATGGAATTTGATGTTCAGTTTATTAAACAATTTTTGGTGTTAGCGCCGGTTGTTAAAATGCAGGCGGCTTCGCCGGCGTTAGCGAGTGTGACAACATATTTGAAACAATATTTTGGAGAGAAAGGAAAATTTGAGCGACTCGTAAGGTTGGATGCACGAATTCGTGAGTCAGGGTTTAATTTTAGACTCACGTACGACGAGATCATTGATTATACCGAGTTATTATTCGTGCAAAATGCTTATATCGTTGATAATTATAGTGCCTTGGTTGCTAAAGCGCCTCAGCAGATTGAAGCACTTTCAAGTTATTTATTCTATGCTGCTGATCTGACCAGTGAATGTATAGCAACTTTACGCGAGGCTGTTTATCAGCTGATATCGACAGAAAGCGATTATGAACGCGCTGAAATCGCATTGGGGCGATATACTAAACAAATTTCACATTCTTATAAAGCTGCGGATGTTATTATTTCACGTTTAGAATTATTTTTGAAAATATATCGCACAAAATATAATGTACAAATTGTCTCAGATGAATGGATATTTTACTTATATACTTCACAAATTGATTTGCAGGTTTGGTGTTCTCAATTGTTACCCGAGTTAAAAAATGCTAATTTGAAAGCGTTAGGCGTTGATACTGTGCTTGATAAATTAATACAGTGCCGAGATCAAAACCCAGACAATCCGCAATACGCGATTATTGTTTTAACATACCTCGCAAAAAGGGCAAATAACATACATAAAAAACCGGCAGAGGCATTGGAATATCTTGCTGAAGCGCAGGCATTAAGAGAGCAGTCTGCGACTGAGGGGCGTTTGTCGGCTGATATGAATAACACTTTGAAATATGGGATGAAAGTGCATCAATTGAAATATTCCGTCGATTTGGCTTGCATAAACCCTGTTGATAATGCAGAAGCTTTAGAAAAAGCATTATAAATCGCGTATGAGTATGAACCATGTATTGAATCAGAAGTGGAAGATGAAGTTAAAGAAGATATTCAGCAACCTTTACGCAGTTTAATCGAAATTATGTTGTCATTGATTGCGTATCAATATCCGCATGTCAAACGTGTAGGTTTTGATCGCATCAATGTGAATTTAGCACATTCACACCGGTTATGTACATTGTTAGCGAAAACAAGCACGGAAGACTCGGCTCAGAGTCTTAAGAAAGATATGTCTATCGCTAAAGCAAACCTCGCTAATTTCACGAAAGCGATTGAAAAAGCAGAAGCTGCGCGCGAAGCGGAAAGACTCAAAAATGAAAAAGAAAAAGAGAAATTAATTGAGGCTGAGGAGAAGTACGACAAAATTTTCCCGGCTTTATGTAGTGCCTTTCAGCAAAAGCATCGTGTGGAACACACGGCTAAAAAACTCTCGACCTTGGTTCCACGACCGGCGCCATTGTCAGCCCCTGAGATAATGTCAGTTGCTGCAAAGCCTAAACATGTCACGGTGACTGTTGCGAGAAAAAGCTATGAATTTTTTTCAGAGCATCCAGTTGAGCATTGCCTGTTATTTATTAATCAAGTAGAGCCGCATGAAAAGGCAGAAGCGATGTTTTGTATTGGTGATCAGTATCTAGCGAAATTTCGATATGACGAGGCCTTATCGTGGTTGGAAAATGCAATGAATACGGCTTCATTACAACCAGAACCCAATGTTCCTTTAATGAAAGGCATTTTACTCTCTTTATCTTTATGTAAAACTGAGCTTGAAGCAGCCTTAGCTTTTGTTGAATCACAATATCAGCGTGCGATGAAAAGCCGTCATGACTTTATTTATCAATTAGGTGTTGAATCTTGCACGCGTGAGTTTGGTTCTGTGAATAATCTCGCATCTGATGATATTATGAATCGTGGCTTCGATATTTTTATACAGTTAGGACGTAAAACACAGGGTAATTCCGTTGAAACTCAACAGCGTCAGGCATTAGCACATCAAAAATATTGCTTAGAACAAGCAATGATCGCATCAAATAAATTATCTTTACGGGCGCGCGACTTGTCTCAACAAACCCATCCTAACTTCCCACCCCTGGCAACCAACCCAGCGGGGTTTTATCAGCAATCCACCGAATCACAAAACGCGCCAAAGGACTGTAATGCTAGTTTCAATGTGAACAATAGAAGTTGAAGATCATGAAAAAAGCCTATAAAGAATTTTTAATGAAGAAGCCAACAAAGCTGGGGAGAACTCTACGATACTCAGAAACAGATGTGGCCATCGATGATTACGTTTTATATGGAGCAAGGCGTTAACGTCAGCCGGCTTTTTTGCAGTATTGAAAGCGGCCAACAAGGAAACGTCTCACGCGCAAAAAACGTCCTCGTAAATAGGGTGAAGCGTAGAGCGTCATGCGCTTTACGCTGCTTCTTGTGATTCTTCGAGTTTACCCAAGCGAGTTGAAGGTTTGGTGTGAGCCGCTTTTTTAGCCGCGTGATACCAATAGAGAGGAAGGACGGGAATAAGCATTGCTACCATGCCGCTGAAGAACAACGTCAAGTAAGTGCCTGTAGCGCTGAGTTCACCCAAGCCGGCTGGCGGAATAACACACACAATCATCGTAATGCCACAGCCAATCAGGCCTAATAAACATACCGTAAAGCTGCCCACGCGCCCACCAGGGATTGTAAACACGTGGCTTTCAAATTCACGTGTAAAACGTAATTTAATGGCAGATAAGAACATAATCACATACATACATAAATAAAACTGTGTGCTTAAGTTGGTTAATAACCAATAAGAATCACTGATGCTCGGTAACATCAAGAAAGCCGTACAAACCACGGTCACAATCAAAGCCTGCAACAGCAACAACCGTGCCGGCATGCCGCGGTGATTCAATAAGGTAAAGAAGGGCGGTAAAAACCCAAAATTACCTGCGTGTGAAATGCCTTTAATCGGTGAAATGACCCAGCTTACCACATTGCCTAAGCTTCCAAGCACCAACATCACCGTCACAATGGGAATTAACCACGTTAGATGATAAGCCGAGAAGAAATACACAAAGGTTTGAATGGTACCATTCACCATACTGATTTCAGAACTAGGCAACACAAAGGCAATTGCTAATGAGCCCAGCGTCATGGTCGTTAAAATAATAATGGTGGCGTAAATTAAGGCGCGTGGAAAAGTGCGGTGCGGCTCATGCACATCATTGATGTGAACGCCGGTGAGCTCCATCCCGCCAAAACTTAAAATAATAGCAGTTAAGGCCATCCAGTTACTGCTGCTATGAAAATTCGGCAGTAAGTTATGTGGTGTTAAGTGAATTTGTAAAGGGTTGCCTTGAACGACCCAAATCACGCCCAGACCCATAATTAATAAGATAGGGAGCAAAACGCCAACAAAAGCGCAGAAGCTGCTAAAGCGCGTAGAGAGCCTCAGGCCGCGTAAATTGACCAAGGTCAGCGCCCAGAAGACGCTCAGAATGCTCAAGACTAAATAAAACTTATTTTGGGCCAGTACGGGGTTAATGAGATAAGCCGCTGTCCCCACAATAAAAGAAAGAATAATCGGGAACCAAAGTAGGTTGTTCAGCCATTGTAGCCAAATTGCCAAAAAGGCCGTGCGCTCACCAAAGGCTGCTTTCACCCAATGGAAGATGCCGCCTTCGTTCACGTTGGAGCTGAGTTCCGCTGAGACCAAGGCCGTTGGAATGAGAAAGAAGAAACCAGCAAATAAGAAGAAAAATATTAAGGTGCTGCCAAAAATTGCCGAAGTCGGAAGATTTCGGATGATATCGATGCCGCCTGTAATAAGCAGCGTTAACGGTATAATTTTCAATTTGGCGTGATTGGCCATACTTTTCTTTGCCGCTCCTATTTTGGGTGTTATTGGCAAACATTATATAATACCTGCCTTAACGTTTTATTATAACTAATAATCAAGGGGTTAAAACAATTTTTCAATCATTTAGCTGAGTCTGCCCTTGTTTTAGCCAGCAGAGTATACACGACTGGGACGACGAATAAAGTAAAAATTGTCCCAATACTCATTCCCGAGGCAATCACTAAACCAATATCAAAACGACTGGTCGCACCAGCGCCGCTTGCAAGGATTAAAGGCAGCACACCAAGTACCATCGCAACCGTTGTCATTAAGATAGGTCGCAGGCGTAAACACGCTGATTTAAACACCGCTTCTTCTTTGCTTAAGCCTTGTTCTTGCAAAGCATTCGCAAACTGTACCATCAAAATACCGTGCTTACTAATAAGGCCGATCAGCGTTACTAAGCCAATGCCCGTATAAATATTCAGCGTTGCAAACCCAATATGCAGTGGCACCAGTGCACCCATAATTGATAACGGAACACTGATTAAGATAATGAGTGGGTCGCGGAAGCTTTCAAACTGGGCACACAACACTAAATAAATGACAATTAATGCAAAGAAGAAAGTCCACAACATGGTGCTGCCTTCTTGCACCACCTGGCGCGACTGGCCGGCGTAATCTAAGCTAAAGCCTTGCGGCAGCACCTGCTTGGCCTGTGCTTGCAAATACGCCAAGCCTTCATTGATAGATTTGCCCGGCATCATCATGCCCGAGAGCGTTGCAGCGTTGAGTTCTTGAAAACGATTTAATTCATTCGGTTGTGTGACCACATCCATCGTCACTACATTTGATAAGGGTACGCTCACGCCGCTATCGGTAGTGACATAATAATGATTCAAATCATCAGGGTTGAAACGATTGGTTTGGTACACCTGCGGTATCACTTCATAGCTTTGACCATCTAAACTGAAACGATTAATTTCATTTCCGCCCAACAAGGTGGTGAGTGAGGCGCCAATATTTTGCATGCTAATGCCCATATCAGCGGCTTTATCTTTATCGATATGAACTTCTAAAACCGGCTTCTGGAATTTTAAATCGGTATCGGTAAAAATAAATAAACCGCTTTTGTCGGCAGCATCTTTTAATTTTTTAACGACTTGATTAATCGTGGTGTAATCTTCAGTAGAAGTCACAACCACTTGCACAGGTAACCCATTTGCTGTGCTGGGCAAAGAAGGGAGGGGGAAGGCAACTGCGCTTAACCCGGCAATTTTGCTGAGTTTAGGTTGTAAGGCCGCTAACACTTGCGCTTGTGTGGTTTTGCGTTCATTCCACGGTTTTAAAATTAAGCCACCAAAGACGTTATTCACCGCGCCTGCGCCATTCACAATAAAATAATCACGTGTTTCAGGCAGCGATTTAAAAATTTGATTTAACTCGGCGCTATATTTCATTGTGTAATCAAGGTTTGCGGCCTTAGGTGCCGTGAGCGATAAGAAAATAACGCTGTGGTCTTCATCGGGCGCGAGTTCTGTTTTGGTGGTCATTGCGACTAGCCCGCAACCCACTAACATAATCGCCGCAAAAACAGCCACTACGTTTTTATGTTTCATCGCGAGATGTAATTTTTCAGCATATTTATATTTTATGTTTTCAAAGAGATGATCAATTTTCACAACCAAAGGCTGATGCATCATTTTTTCAGTTAATAATTTTGAGCACATCATGGGTGAAAGCGTTAAGGCAATAATGCCTGAAATAATCACCGCGAATGATAAAGTAAAAGCAAATTCTTTAAATAGCGCACCCGTTAAGCCCGTCATGAACCCAATAGGTGCATAAACGGCTGCTAGCGTGGTGGTCATGGCAATAATGGGCAGAGCAATTTCACGTGCGCCTAAAATAGCGGCTTGAAACGGTGTTTGGCCTTCTTCAATGTGTCGATAAATATTTTCAACCACGACAATCGCATCATCGACGACCAAGCCAATCGCAATCACCATTGCCAGCAAGGTTAATAAATTAATGGAATACCCCATCGCATACATTAATGAACACACGCCAATTAATGATAAAGGAATGGTAATAACAGGAATGGTTACGGCTTGTGGCGCGCCGATAAAGGCAAAAATAACCAACACAACAATAAGGGTTGCTTCAAATAAACTATTACGAACTTCGCTAATCGAGCTGCGAATATAGTTTGTGCTGTCGTAAACAATTTTAGCGTTTAGCGCCGGTGGCATATTGTTGGTGATTTCGGGTAATACGGCTTTTACCCCGTCAATGACGTGCAGCGGGTTAGCGGTTGGCGTTGATAAAATACCCACAAAAACACCGGTTTGGCCGTTAAATCTTAATGCAGAATCTTCGTCTTCTGCACCGAGTGCAGCTTGGCCGATATCGCGTATGCGAATAAGCGTGTTATTGGTTTGTTTGACGACTAAATTATTGAAACTTTCAACATCTTGTTGGTCAGTCTTCACGTCAACATTGAAGAGTACATAATGCCCTTTGACTTGGCCTGCGGCTGATTGGAAGTTTTCACGGGTTAAAGCCGCTGCCACGTCTTCTGCAGAAATACCCAGTGCTGCCATTTTTTGTGAATCTAACCAAATACGCATCGCGTAAATTTTCCCGCCGAGAATTTCAGCGTTAGAAACCCCGTCAACGGTTTGTAATTTGGGTTGCACCACGCGCGAGAGATAATCAGTGATTTGTGTGTTGCTCATTTTGTCGCTGCTAAAGCCAATATACATTAAATCAGCTTTGCTACCCGTTGATTTCATAATGACGGGCTTATTGGCATCTTGGGGTAATTGGTTAGAGACTTGCGAGACTTTCGCAATGATGTCGGTCATTGCGATATTGGGGTCGTAGTTCAAGCGGATATACGCGGTAATGGTACTTAAGTTATCGTTGCTATCGGAGGTAAGGTAATCAATGCCGTCAGCGGTTGCGATGGCTTTTTCAAGCGGGCTGGTAATAAACCCCTGTATGAGTTGTGCATTTGCGCCGGGGTAGGCCGTTGTGATGGTTATTACAGCAGTATCCATTTTCGGAAATTGGCGCAAATCAAGCGTGGTCATGGCGCGTAAGCCGAAGAGTAAAATAATGAAACTAACGACACTCGCTAGCACGGGTCGTTTGATAAAAAGATCAGTGAAAAACATTTATATTACTCCACGCTGTTATCAACGTTGACGCGCGTTCCGTTTTGTAGTTTAAGTTGCCCTGAGGTAATGACTTCATCACCAGGTTTCAGTCCATCTAAAATGGCAATGTCATCACCGCGTCTATCGCCAACTTGAACGTATTGTTTGAAGGCTTGATACGCCGGTGTTTTGCCTTTCTTCGCTTGATTTTTAACGATGAAAACATAATCTCCGCTTAAGCTGTAAGCAATAGCGGTTTGGGGGATGACAATGGTGTTTGGGCGTGCAGGCAGCCACACTTTACACGAAGCAAACATGCCGGGGTAAAATTGCAGCGTGTTATTTGGAATAGTTGCTTGCAGCATCACATTACGTGTTGCTGGGTCCACTTTTGAGTTAATGGCGGTAATTTCCCCTTGAACGGTTTTACCCGCGCCGTAATTCAAGCTGACTTCAACTTTTTGGTTGATGTATAAATTTGAAAGATATTGTTCGGGCACATTAAAATTAACGTAAAGCGGATTGAGTGATTGGAGAGTGACTAAAGCTTGACCTTGTGAAACATATTGCCCTAAGTTTACTTGACGTATCCCTAAACGGCCGTCAAACGGGGCAATCACGGTTTTATATTTGATGTTGGCTTGTGCGGCATCTACTTCGGCTTGTGCTTCTTGTAATTCGGTTGACTTAGCATCAAGTTCGGCTTGTGATGAGACATTTTTACCAAATAAGGTTTTATCGCGGTTGTAATTCATTTGCGCCAATTGTAATTTCGCTTGGCTGCTTTTGAGTTGTGCATCTTCTTGTGCAGTATCGAGCGCTAAAATGACATCGCCTTGTTTCACCATTTGTCCGGAATTAAAACGAATATCTTTAATGGTGCCAGGTAATTCAGTTGATAAATCAACCCCATTAATGGCAGCAAGCGAACCGACCGCAGAAATGTACGACTGCCAATCCATCGCTTTAGCTTTCGTGGTTGAAATGGTGACGGCAGGCGGTTGATAGCGCGCCATGAAAATCATGACGACAACTTTTTTGACGCCGTACCAGCCAAATAATAAAGCGAAAAAAAGACCAACGTAGGCTAACATTTTAGCCATGGGAGAATTGCCAATCTTAAACATAAGCTCCTCGGTTTAACTTTCTTCTTTGTTAATCACTAAAAAGACTGCGCTGCCGCCACGCAAGACGTTTAGTAAAATCATTTTATCTGCTTTTAAAGCGGCTGCTTTTAAATCAGCGATGCTATTGATCGGTTGCTGATTCACAGACGTGATGACATCACCGCTACGCAAATCAGATTGCCAAGCGGTAGAGTCTTGTTGCACATCGAGCACTAACACCCCGTTTACATTGCCGTGCACGGGGCTGGTGATGCTGAAATCTTTGAGGGTTACGCCGTAAAAGTACGGGTCGGCGGATGCGTCTAGCATTTCACGTTTTTTCGGATCGGTTAAGGCCACAGTCACTGTGATGGGTTTATTTTTCCGCATTAAAGCAATTTGAATGCGTGAATCAACGCGTAAGAAGCCGACGGTGTTTACCACGTCGCTTGCGTTTTTAATGGGGCTGTTATTAATGTTGGTAATAATATCACCGACATTCATGCCAGCCATTTGTGCTGGGGAGTGAGGTAACACTTGTGTGACGGCAGCGCCTTGCGTGAGTTCGCTGTTAAAAGCGGTTGCAAGATCAGGGGTTAAGTCTTGTGCGCCTATGCCTAATACGCCGCGTTTAATATTGCCAAAATGAATGAGCTGGTTCATGACGCTTTTTGCCATATTCATGGGAATAGCAAACCCAATGCCGACCGAGCCGCGTTCAGGCGCAATGATGGCTGTGTTAATACCAATGAGCTGACCTTGTAAGTTAATTAATGCGCCTCCTGAATTGCCTGGATTAATGGGCGCATCGGTTTGAATAAAGCTTTCGTAATTCTCAATGCCTAAGGTGCTGCGACCCAGCGCACTCACAATGCCGGAGGTCACGGTTTGACTTAACCCGAAGGGGTTGCCAATCGCAGCAACAAAATCACCGACTTTCACGGTATTGGAATCGCCCAGGGGAATATCGTGTAAGTTTTTCCCTTTAATTTGAATTAACGCAACGTCTGAGGGTTTATCCATGCCCATGACGTGTGCATTGAAGCGGCGACCGTCAGAAAGTGTAATGACGATGGTTTGTGCATCAGCAATCACGTGTGAATTGGTGAGGATGTAACCGTTTTTCGCATCAACAATTACACCAGAAGCAACTGAGGTGAAAACGCGTGGTAAATTAGGGTTTTCATCATCATTGGAAGAGCGTTGTTGTTTTTTAAGCGCTTGCCAGGTGTTGAAATCAGTAATTTTAATCATGGCTTTGATGTTAACGACCGCAGGTAAAACGGTTTTTAACATGGGTGCAAGCGTGGTCGTGGGCGGCGTTTCAGCGTAAACGTTTAAACCAAGGCAAAGACAGAATGTTAACAAGAACCCTTTTACCCAAGTTTGTGTCTTTTTCATTGATTTCCTCCCATTTTGACCATCATAACACTGATTTTATTCAGGTTGTATCCAGATTAAACTTGCCATGCGGCCGGCGTTTTCTTTTTCACCGCGATACGAATAAAAAAGCGCCGGTTCGCTTAAGGTGCAATGTTCGCCACCGTAGATATGTTCTGCTTTCACGCCCAGCGTGATTAAGCGCAGGCGTGCGAGCGCATAAATATCAGCCAGCCATTTGCCAGGGTTTGTGCTTTGAAAGCACGCAATAGCCGTAGGGTCTTTTTGCACAAACGCTTGTACGACATCTTCACCCACTTCAAATTGATTGGCGCCAATGGCAGGGCCTAGCCAAATATACAGTTCATTCATAGGCTCATTCAAGCCTGTTAAAGTGCTTTCGATGATACCGGCTGCAAGCCCGCGCCAGCCTGCGTGACAAGCGGCAACAGCGCGCCCGGTCTGGTGACAAGCAAGCACGGGCAAGCAGTCAGCCGTCATAGCAACACAAACGTGGTTGGGTTGATGCGTGAAGCTCCCATCGCCGGTGAGGTCTCGGTGTTCGGGCTTGGCTTCTAAGGCGATGGTACTGTGAGTTTGTGTGAGAAAAATAGGTTCAGTGGGAAGGTTTAATAGTTGGGTTAAGCGTTGGCGTTCTTCGGGTAAACGCGAGCTTTTGTCGCCCCAGAAATGTCGTGTGGTCGTACAAGCTTTGACCGCGGTTGGAGCAGGCCAGTTAGGGTATATCACGTTCATTCAGCATTCCTTTCAGTGTCTTCTCGCAGCGCCATGAGTAAATTCTTCATGTCGTCTGGGAGATCAATTTCATATCGGACAGGTTCATGAGTCAGCGGATGGTTAAAGCCAAGGGCGAAGGCGTGCAACATTTGTCGTTTTAAGCCCCTTAATTGGCTGGTGAGTTCAGGCGTTGTGTTTTTAGCCAGATGTAAACGTGCGCCGTAGGTGGGATCCCCCACAATGGCGTGACGAATATGTGTGAGGTGCACGCGAATTTGATGCGTGCGGCCAGTTTCTAGCATTAATTTTAAACGTGTATGTGCGCGGAATTTTTCAGCAATGCGATAACGGGTGACGGCGGGTTTGCCGGTATCGGAAACAGCCATGCGTTTGCGTTGTAAATGATGGCGGTCTATGGGTGCATCAATGGTGCCGCCACTAATGAGGGTGCCGTACACAATGGCTTGATATTCTCTTTGCATGGTTTTTTTCTTGAGCTGTGTGCCGAGGTCTTTTAAGGCTTGTTCGGTTTTTGCGACCACTAATAGACCGGAGGTGTCTTTATCAAGGCGATGTAAAATGCCGGCGCGGGGTAGTTGTTTGAGTTCGGGGGCGTGGTGAAGCAGGGCATTGAGCAGGGTGTTTTCTTGGTTGCCGGCGCCGGGGTGAACAACCATGCCAGCGGGCTTATGTAAAATAAGAATGGCGTCGTCTTCGTGAATAATGTTTAAGGCAATGGCTTGCGGTTTGTTATCAAGCAGAGGTTTGGCTTGAGGGGTGACGGTAACCACATCGCCAGCTTTGACGCGTGTTTTAGTTTTGGCGGGTTGGTGGTTGAGGGTCACGTGACCTTCATCTATCCAGCGTTGCAATTGGCTGCGGGAGTAATCTGGCAATAATTTGGCCAGGGCTTGATCGAGGCGGTCGTCTGTTACATCATCGGTCAAGGTGAGTTCTATGGGTGTATTAGGTTGCATGATTAACGTAACTTCTTTTTTGTGATTTGTGAGGCATCTTAGCATTTTTTGAGATAGAATGCATGGCAGAATTGAAGGAGTAAGCGCGTGAATATGAAGATTTTTTTGAAGACGGTAGTCATTGCTGGGTTGTTGGGTGGTTTTTTGTCGGGTTGTGCAACGTCGGTTGAGCCGGCAGATGCTTACAAAGGCGAGTCTCAGCACGAAATTTACGTGAAAGGGAAGGCTGCGTTAAATGATAAAAGTTTTGCTGAAGCCATTAAGCGCTTTGAGGCACTTGATGTGCAATATCCTTACGGTGTCGAAACCGAAAATGCCCAGCTTTATTTAATTTATGCTTATTATAAAAAAGAAGAATATCCGATGGCGTCGGCCGCGGCTGATCGTTTTATTCGTATTCATCCAACTAATGCCAATGTCGACTATGCGTATTACATGCGCGGCTTGGCTGATTACAACCAAAATTTAGGCGTGATTGAGCGGTTTTTTGGGGTAGATTTAGCCACGCGCGATTTAACGCAGGTTCAGAAATCGTTTTTTGATTTTAGTGAGTTAGTGCGTTTATTCCCGCAAAGTCGATATGCGCCATCTGCGCATCAGTATATGGTGTTTTTGCGTAATTTAATGGCGAACCACGAGTTAGAGGTTGCCGAGTATTATTACAGCCGTCAAGCGTATTTGGCTGCGGCAAATCGCGCTTCTGATTTAGTGGCTCACTACCAAGGTGCCCCAGCGGTGATTGAAGGCTTGAAATTAATGGTGAAATCTTACCAAAAATTAGGCCTAACTCAGCAAGCGCAAGAAGCAGAGGCTGTGTTGCGGTTTAATGGGGTTGCGGTTTAAAAGCCCTTATGATGTCGTCTTAGGCGTGGACGAAAACCCATTCGTGATCGGCATGCGCCAATCTTTCCCGAAGGAGTGGGGGTTGATGCGAGGGCCGATCGCGGATTGTTTGCGTTTATATTCGTTGAGTTTGACTAAGTGTAGCACGTGATGTACTTCTTCTGCCGGTAGGCCTAATGCAATAATCGCGCTAGCATCTAAGCCTTGATTTAAATACGCTGATAAAATCGCATCGAGTCTATCATACGGTGGCAAGCTATCTTGATCCGTTTGATTCGGCGCTAATTCTGCTGTCGGCGCGCGTGTGATCGTGCGCTCCGGAATGACCACACCCGTTTGATTGCGATAAGCTGCTAATTCATACACCAATGTTTTCGGCACATCTTTCAGCGGTGCAAACCCACCCACCATATCGCCGTAAAGTGTACAATATCCAACAGCAACTTCACTTCGATTTCCAGTCGTTAAGACTAAATGACCCGTTTCATTCGATAGTGCCATTAAAATAATGCCGCGTGCACGGGCTTGTAAATTTTGCTGCGTCACTGATTTTAAAGCAGCCGGCAATGAGTTCATTAATGCTTGCACGGTCGGTTCAATGTCAATCAGCTGGTGGCTGACGCCGAAATTTTGGGTAATTTGCGTGGCTTCTTCTAAGCTGAGCTGTGAAGAATAGCGTGAAGGTAAAACCACGGCATGCACTTTATCGGCGCCCAGGGCATCTACGGCTAATGCAAGTGTTAAGGCGGAATCAATGCCGCCAGACACACCAATCAAGACGCCCGGAAAATTATTTTTAATAATATAATCTCGAATGCCTAAAGTAATGGCATGGTAAATGCGCGCGAGTTTGGTTGGTGTATTAATCGTTTCAATCTCGACCAGCGCTTGATCGTTAAACATTATTTCTTTCGTAAAGACACATTCCTCAAAAAACGGTGCCAAGGTTGCAATGTTGCCTTCCGCATCTAAAATCATCGAGCCTCCATCAAACACTAATTCATCTTGACCGCCCACGCAATTGACATAAGCAATGGGTATGTGATTGTGTATTGCACGTTTACGCAAGACGGTGCTGCGTTGTTCGTGTTTGTCAGATTCAAACGGAGAAGCATTTAAGCTCACTAATAATTTTGCGCCAAGTGCTGTTGTTTGCGCAACGACATCATTTGTCCACGCATCTTCACAAATGATTAAACCAATGGGAATGTCTTTCACTTTAAACATAAACGGCTCATGGCCGGCACTGAAATAACGTTTTTCATCAAATACAGAATAATTCGGTAATTTTCGTTTGAAATAGGTGCCGATGCGCTGACCGTTATTTAACACCGTTGCAGCATTATAAAGATGACCGTTTTCAATGTGTGGGTGACCCACCACGCAAACAATACCTTGAATGCTTGCTTGAAGTTGCGCTAAAGCCTCGGCAGCTTTTTCAAGAAAATGCGTGCGTAATAATAAATCTTCAGCGGGGTAGCCGGTGAGACTCGCTTCTGGAAAAATAATTAAATCAGCTTGTTGTTCATCGCGTGCGCGTGTTGCCGCGGCAATATGTTGTGCGATATTTTTTTCAAGGTCACCCACGTGACAATTTAATTGGGCTAAAGCAATGCGTAAAGGAGTGGTAGTCATCAGCTTGGCTCGTTCTCAGAAAGTAACGTGTAAGGGATATTGGTTTTGGTCAGAAATGTGTTGGTATCAATGGCAGCACGATTGACTAATAACAAACTGAGTTTTTTAGTTGTATCAACCACGGTGCCAACGGGTGTAGGGTTATCAGCAATAAAAACATCGTCTAAACGTTCAACGCTGCCTTCGTGCGCTGCCAATAATAATATCTTTTTTAAGGTGCCGCGATATTCCATGCGCGCAACAATTTCTTGCCCGGTATAGCAGCCTTTCGTAAAACTCACGGCATTTAAAGCGATTAAATTTAATTCATGCGGTAAAAATTGTCCGCTGGTTTCAGGTGTTAAACTGGGAATGCCGTGTTGTATGAGTGAACGCTCGGCGTTTTCATCGGTGGCGTTATGTATTTCGTGTGTTAATGAAAGCGCGAGTGTGGGTTTTAATACAGCATTTGCAAGCACAGTTTCATTTGCTTGGGTTGATACGCCGACTAATAAATTAGTCGGTTCACTAAAAGTCACTTTGTAAAAGACCGCGTATTTTTTTAGGGCGGTTAATGCAAGCGGGATAATGCTTTTCGGCATTGCTAAATAATAAGATGCTGACGTGCGAAAAAGCACGAATAAACTAAGCACCCTGCCTTGTGGTTGACAGTGTGCGGCGAGTTTTCCTTCGCCGATAGACAGCGTGTTTACATCGGCCGTGAGTTGGCCTTGTAAAAATTTTTCAGCATCTTGTCCTTGTAGGGCGAGTATGCCGTAGCTTGTTAATGGAATCATAGTAACAGGTCTCATTAAAACTTCTATAAAATCAATAAGTTAAATTTCTCATTTCCTTCATGCGCGCACTGTCGTATGATAGGCGCTTTTTAACGATTTCACCACAGAGAATTATACACGGGGAGCATGGTAATGGGGTTTCAAGTTGAGCAATCGGCCTTGGTATTAGTAGACCTGCAAAATGATTTTTGTGCCGGCGGTGCTTTAGCGGTGCCCGGTGGTGAAGAAGTCGTGCCTGTGGCAAACGAATTACGCCCACATTTTAGATGGGTGATTTTAACGCAAGATTATCATCCCCATGATCATAGTAGTTTTGCGTCAAATCACCTTGAAGCTGCCGTGGGTGATATTAAGGTGATTGATGATATTGAACAAACCCTTTGGCCGGTTCATTGTGTGCAAGGGACACGTGGTGCGAATTTTCACGAGGCTTTGCAGGTAGAAGGCATTCAACATATCGTCTATAAAGGAACCGATAAAACCGTTGATAGTTACAGTGCGTTTTTCGATAATGCGCATCGTCGATCAACGGGCTTACATGATTATCTGCAAAAAAATAATATCAAACATCTTTATTTAATGGGCTTAGCGACAGATTATTGCGTGAAATATTCTGTGCTAGATGCCCTCCATCTGGGCTACGCGGTGACCGTGATTGAAGATGGCTGCCGTGGTGTTGGCTTGCGCGCAAGTGATGTTAATTGTGCAATGGAAGACATGAAAGCCGCCGGTGCGCAATTTACCACTTACAACCAATTCATTACTTCGCAAGGCGATTGTAAATAACCGTCTGCCTTCCAGCTTTTGGGGTCTTCATCATCACTGGTGTAGCCATACATCACCACTAGGGTTTTTGTGCCGGCCGCTTGGCTGGCTAAAACATCAATGTGTGTATCGCCAATATAAAACGTATGTTCAGGCGCCGCATTCATTAATTTGCACGCGTGCAAAATAGGGTCGGGGTGGGGTTTGCGCCGACTGAGTGTGTCGCCGGAAATAATGCATTGGGCGCGTTTATCAAGACCTAAGCGCGTCACAATTTCTTGTGTAAAACGTTCGGGTTTGTTCGTGACTATGCCCCAGGGGATATTTTTTTCATCCAGTGTTGTTAATAAATCTTCAACGCCTGGAAAAAAGGTAGTGTCGTGCAAGGTGCGGCGTTGATATTGCTCAAGAAAACCCTCGATGAGCAGGGTAAATTCAGGATGATTTTCCTCAATGTCAAACCCAGCTTTAATTAAGGCTTTCGAACCGTAACCCGCAAACGGGCGTAAGGTTGCTAGGGGTAAATTCGATAAACCGCGCTCTCTGCGTAAATAATTGACGGCTTCGGCAAGGTCAGGCGCCGTGTCTAAAAGCGTGCCGTCTAAATCAAATAAAATGTTTTTTGTCATAGGGTTTTTTCGCTATTAGTAAGTAATTGACTGCTAAATTATCGGTCAGTGTAAACTGTTTTGTGAAGGGTTGATAGTGAATGCCGAGCGTTTCGGTCGGTTTTAGGCCGGCATTTAAACACCACGTGCCCAATTCAGAGGGGCGAATAAATTTTGCGTAATCGTGCGTCCCTTTGGGGAGTATGCGTAAAACATATTCGGCGCCAATGACGGCGTATAAATACGATTTTGCCGTTCGGTTTAAGGTTGAGAAAAACAAGTGTCCGCCTGGTTTGACCAATGCGGCGCAGGCATTGACAATAGAGGCTGGGTCGGGAACGTGCTCAAGCATTTCAAGGCAGGTGACAACATCGTACTGTTCGGGTTCGGCCGCAGCGAGCGCTTCAGCGGTAGTCTGTTCGTAGCGAACCGTTTGTTTGCTTTCCAGTAAGTGTAATGATGCAACATCAATGGCGGCTTTGTTCATATCAATGCCAATCACCTGGGCGCCGGCGCGAGCTAAGGATTCAGATAAAATACCACCGCCACAGCCAATGTCGGCCACTTTTTTTCCAGCGAGTGCTACACGTTGCTGGATAATTTGCATACGTATGGGGTTAATTTCATGCAGGGTGCGCATTTCCCCTGTTTCATCCCACCAGTGTGCTGCCAAGGCTGCAAATTTTTTGATTTCATCGGGGTCTACATTCTGTGACATGCCTGTATTCCTGTGTGGGTTTGTGGTAAATTTTGGAGGACATTGACTGTTAAAAAAGGAATTTTACATGAAGAAAATGATTGTCGCTAGTTTACTGTGTTTTGCAGGTGTGAATTTGGCGCAGGCTGAAGAAGTGAGTGTTCCAGCACCCGCCCAAGAAGAGCAAGTGATTGTGGACACAGGTGGGTCTTTGCATTACGTGCCGAAATCACAGGCGCAGATGCAGCAGAATAATGCGCAGCAACCGGTGCAATCAGCGCCGATGCAGGTGCCTGCGAATACGGCGCAGCCAATGCAATCAGCGCCTATGCAAGCGCCGAATAATACCGCGCAGCCTGTACAGCCGACACAGCCAATGCAGCAAGCAGCGCCGCAGGTACCAGCCGGTGTTCAGCTAACCCCGGAACAGCAAAAAATGTTAACGAATGATCAGAAAAAATTGTTAAACAATGTCGTTAACCCGACCGTTCCAACAGCCAACCAATAATTCATTAAGCGAGAACTTTTTATGACAGCGTTAGATCATCAAGCATTGAGCGAGCCCGCGGTAACTTATCGAAAAAATTATCAAACACCGTCTTTTTTCATCGATGAGGTGCATCTGCATTTTGATTTATTTGATGATCACGCTATTGTACGTTCTCGTTTATGGATTCGGCGAAATCGCCGGCATGATCAACACACCGGCGATTTGTTTTTGAATGGTGAGCAACTGGAGTGTGTGTCTATTCATTGTGATGGAAAAGCATTAGACGCAACACGTTACACGCTCTGTGATAAAGGTGTGACCATCAAACAATTGGGTGATTCTCATGAATTATTGATCACCACTAAAATTTATCCGCAGAAAAACACAGCTTTGAGTGGCTTATATCGTTCACGTAAAACATTTTGTACGCAGTGTGAAGCAGAAGGATTTAGGCGCATTACGTATTACTTAGATCACCCTGATATTTTGGCGAAATATACAACGACCCTTGAAGCCGATAAGGAAAATTATCCGAGCTTATTATCGAATGGGAATTTAATTGAACAAGGCGAGAGTGCAAATGGACGTCATTGGGCGAAATGGGAAGATCCGTTCAAAAAGCCGTGTTATTTATTTGCATTAGTCGCCGGTGATTTTGATTGTCGTGAAGATGTGTTTACCACCCAGTCGGGTCGTAATGTGGTGTTGCGTTTATTTGTTGAAAAGGGTTTGCTAGATCAATCTGCCCACGCCATGCATTCATTGAAAGAAGCGATGCGCTGGGATGAGGTTGCTTACGGCCGTGAGTATGATTTAGATATTTTCATGATTGTTGCGATTAGTGATTTTAATATGGGCGCAATGGAGAACAAGGGATTAAATATTTTTAACACGAAATATGTGTTAGCGAAACCTGAAACCGCGACTGATGATGATTATTTGCATATTTTATCGGTAGTTGGACACGAATATTTTCATAATTGGTCGGGTAATCGTGTGACGTGTCGT
This sequence comes from uncultured Gammaproteobacteria bacterium, assembly GCA_965653045.1. Classification (GTDB taxonomy): domain Bacteria; phylum Pseudomonadota; class Gammaproteobacteria; order DSM-16500; family DSM-16500; genus Aquicella. The sequence goes on along the minus strand of CBFGYM010000005.1, from coordinate 31,233 downwards.
GATTGGTTTCAACTCAGCTTGAAAGAAGGATTAACCATTTTTCGTGATCAGTCATTTTCGGAAGATTTAATCTCACCGGCCGTGATGCGCATAAGAGATGTCATCGATTTGCGTGAAACACAATTTACAGAAGATGCGGGCCCTTTGTCGCACCCAGTGCGGCCTGACTCTTATATTGAAATTGATAACTTCTATACCTCAACCATTTATAATAAAGGCGCAGAAGTCTTGCGCATGATGAAAACTTTGTTGGGTAGTACAGCCTTCAGAAAAGGCATGGATACGTATTTTCAAAGCTTTGATGGCCAAGCAGTGACGATTGATGATTTTGTCGAAACGATGGAAAGTGTTTCTGGCATCGATTTAAATCAGTTCCGACATTGGTATAGTCAATCAGGTACGCCGGTCGTGAGTGTGAAGCAAAATTACGATGCGAAAACACAAACGTATCGTTTAACGCTGAGCCAAATAACACACCCCACAGCAGATCAAGCTGAAAAACAGGCTTTGCATATTCCGGTGAAAATGGGTTTATTGAGTGCGGTGGGTGAAGTCATGCCGCTGCATCTTGAGAATGAAACCGTTGAAAATGAAAAAGTACTTTCGCTGACAGAGGCAGAACAAGTTTTTGTTTTTAACAAAGTCACAAGCAAGCCTATTCCGTCTTTATTTCGCGGATTTTCTGCGCCAATCAAGTTAAACATTGCATTGACTGACGAAGAAAGATTAGTGTTAATGACGCACGATACCGATGCGTTTAATCGTTGGGAAGCGGCGCAACAAGTGGCCTTAAGTCATGCACAGCGTTTAATCGCTGATTATCAGCAAAGGAAAACTTTGACGCTGCCAGCAGCTTGGGCTGAAACACTTTCATTGTTATTAACTCGTACGAATGAAGATGCTTTCTTTTTAGCAACCATTTTATGTTTGCCGTCTGAAAAATACATAGGCGAGCAAATGACGGTCATTGATGTGGAAGCGATACACGCCGTGCGTGAGTTTATGTTGCAAAGTTTATCAGATGCGCTGCAATCACGTTTATATGAAGTATATGAAACGCAAGCGTTGCTTGCGAATACCACGGCATTTAATGCAAAAGTGATAGGCGCACGTGCATTGAAAAATACTGTGCTACATTTATTAAGTTATCAAAAAGAAGGCTTAAGTTTGGCCGATCAACAATTAACAAACAGCCTTGCAACGAATATGACCGATAGCTTATCGGCAATGTCGGCTTTAAATCGACATGATTCTGGTTTGCGCGAACAGGCATTTTCAGTATTTTTCACCGTATGGAAACACGATGCCTTGGTGATGGACAAATGGTTTTCGCTACAGGCGGTTTCACCCCGTGTTAGCACCTTGGCGGATGTGCGTATTTTAACAAAACACCCTTTGTTTGACTGGAAAAACCCAAATAAAGTGTATGCCTTGATTGGTGGGTTCTGTGCGCGTAACCCGGTGCAGTTTCATCAAGCAAGTGGGGATGGGTATGTGTTCCTCCGCGAATCTGTTCAAAAATTAGACCCAATGAACCCCCAAGTCGCCGCACGCATGGTAAAACCTTTGACTACGTGGAAACGGTATGATAAAGAACGTCAAGCAAAGATGAAACAGCAATTAGAAATCATTTTAGAAAGCGCGGGTTTATCGCCCGATGTGTATGAATTAGTGACTAAAAGTTTAGTATAGAGGAGTGAGTTGTCATGCGTATTGAATCAGACAGTATGGGTAAAATTGAAGTTCCTTCCGATCATTTGTGGGGCGCGCAAACGCAGCGTTCTTTATCGCATTTTGCGATTGCTGAAGATCGTATGCCATTTGGGTTAATTCGTGCATTTGCGATTTTGAAAAAAGCCGCTGCGATGACGAATCACGACCTGGGTTTAATGGATGCGGATAAACAAAAATTAATTGCGGAAGCGGCCGATGAAATTATTGCCGGCAAATGGAATAATGAATTTCCATTACGCATTTGGCAAACCGGCAGCGGTACGCAAACGAATATGAATGTGAATGAAGTGATTAGCAACCGTGCTATCCAAATGATCGGTGGTGAAGTGGGCAGCAAAAAACCTATTCATCCGAATGATCATGTGAACCAGTCGCAATCGTCTAATGACACATTTCCAACAGCAATGCACATTGCAGCAGCGGAAGCAGTGGTGAATGAATTATTACCCGCGGTTGAAAAATTGCGCGATGGATTGAAAGCGAAGCAAAAAGCGTTTGATCACATTATTAAAATTGGCCGTACGCATTTACAAGATGCCGTGCCTTTGACTTTAGGGCAAGAATTTTCGGGGTATGTGGCGCAGTTGGACGCGGCGATGGAAAATATTCGTCGTACCTTGCCGGGGTTATACGAACTTGCGATTGGTGGCACAGCGGTGGGTACCGGGTTAAATACGCATCCACAATTTGCTGTGAAAACCGCGGCGAAAATTGCTGAATTAACAGGTTTGCCGTTTGTGTCAGCGCCGAATAAATTTGCAGCATTGGCTGCGCATGATGCGTTTGTGTTTGCGCATGGTGCAATTAAAACCTTAGCTTGTGCCTTAATGAAAATTGCGAACGATATTCGTTGGTTGGGGTCGGGTCCTCGTTGTGGTTTGGGTGAGTTAGTGTTGCCCGCAAATGAGCCGGGTTCTTCCATTATGCCAGGTAAGGTCAACCCAACACAGTCAGAAGCAATGACGATGGTGTGCGTGCAAGTGATGGGGAATGACGCCGCGATTGGTTTTGCTGATTCACAAGGCAATTTCGAGTTGAATGTGTTCAAGCCAGTTATTATCCACAATTTCATGCACTCTGTGCGTTTGATTACCGATGCTGCGCCTTTATTCAATAAATATTGTGTCGCTGAAATGGAAGCCGATGAAAAAGCGATTTCGACCTCAGTGAATAATTCGTTAATGCTTGTGACTGCACTTGCGCCGAAAATTGGTTACGATAAAGCCGCTGAAATAGCGCATAAAGCGTTTCATGATGGGACGTCCTTACTTGAAGCCTGCTTGAGCTTGGGGTATTTGAGTGAGAGTGAGTTTAAAGAAGTTGTTAGACCTGAATTAATGTTAGGGCCTAAATAACTGACTGTGATAATAGGGGAGGTAGGGCGAGTTAGGCTAAACACACAGAACGTGTTTGTCTACTCGTGCCCTACGCTTCACTGCGCGGTGATGGCTCTTTTTCAGTGATGACTTCAGTTTTTGAGACTCGTCTAAATAGCCCCTGTTTTTCGAGTGGTGAAGGTGTGCGTGGGGTGGGCATTGTAATTTGTTTGCGGTAATGCCTGATTAAATCACCCGGGTTCATTTGCTTGGCTGCTGCTTCTTTTTCAACGAAAGCTTTAAATTCTTTAATACGTTCTTCAGGTTTTTTACATAATTCAATTTTATCTCGATAAGAAGGTTCACTTAACTGGTTCAGTCTTGCATACGCATTCAAGGCAAACATCATCAAATCAGTTTCCGCGGGTGTTTCTATCGAAAACTCAAGTAATAAATAATCTAAGGCTTCTTTCGTTTCTTCGGTTAAATAAGCATTAATGACGCCATTATTTAAGAGGGGAATCAGCGCGGCTTTCGCTTCTTCTCGCAAGAGCTCACATTCAAGCGCATCAACAAGAGACACCACCGCTTGGCGTTGCGCTTCCTCATCGCCTTCATTCAGCGCATCAACTTTTCCAATGATAAGGTTAATAAACTTTTTCACGTAATGTGCATTGTCTAAATTCTCTAAAATATATTGTTCTGGATCATCTGAGATAAGCGTTCTCATAGACGACAATATTGTTTGCGCATGTTGAGCGAGTTCATCTTGACTAAGAGAATAACGAAATGCTAGTAGGCTCGCAATGAAGGGTTTATAATCTTCATGGTCGCCGTCAGTGATCAGGTCTACATTATCTTCAAGCGTTTGTATGGCTTTTGCTAGCGTCGCTTCTGAGTAGCGATCAACGCGATAAGATCGTATTAATTGTATGATAGGGATAATCTCGATATTTAAAGTAATTGATGGGCCGCTATCTTTCAATTGCCATTGATGCAGTGCATCGCGAACGGCTTTGCTGAGTCCTTTTAGAGATAACTGATGACGAAAATGAACAAAGTTATTTTGTTTTTTGAGTGCTTCAATCAGCGCTAAAATATCAATATTGCTGGCGGTGTTGGCGTTTTCATGACTGAAAAGTAGCGTTAAAAGACTTGTATTCGTTGTAAACACCCGCGTTAAGGCTTTTATGCCAGCTTGCGGGCAAGCGAGTGTGACAAGTGATTTGTTTTCGATCAAGCCCTTGGCTAAATCGGCATAGCCTTCATCATCTATTCGGTTGTTACTATCAAGACGAAGAACCGTTAATCTTTTATGAGAGGCTAATTGAGCAGCTATTAATTTTATTCCGTCGTTATCAATAGAATATCCTTTTAGAACGAGCTCGTATAAATTTTTACAGGTTCTCAAGAGGTCACTGACTGCGGCAGCACCTTTTTCGCACATATACGTATGGCTTAAATCAATTTTAATTAAATGCTGGCTGCCCATTAAAGCGGCTGTTAACATCTTGACGCCTCGGTCTCCGATGTTTGTCGTGTGTATACTTAAGCGTTGTATGGGGTTTTTTTGTAATGCGCTCGCTAATCTTTTTACGCTACTTTCTGTGATTGGATTTGCTCCCACACTGAGACTAATAAGATTTTTTTTATTTTCTAGTGCTTTTGCTAATGCGAACATGCCCTCATCGCTGATTTCATTCCCCTCAAGATTAATTTCAGACAAGCTTTTGTTTTCTGTCAGCGCCTTAGCTAATACTTTGATAGCATCGTCACCCATTTTACAATCATGCATATCGAGCTTTTCAATGCATTGATTTGTGCTTATTGCATCGGCCAAAGTTTGCACCTGAGAAAGGTCAGGGTTTAGGCTGATAATATGAATATGAAGGTAGTCGGGGTCTTGTAACTGAATCCAACTAGACGCAGTGTCAATGTCGCCGGTACTAAAGCCCATAGCGCAACCTCTTGTTTTTATATGTTATTTATTGTTTTCGATACTATAAGTATAGTAAGTATAGCAGAATGCGGGTGTTTGATTTGGAGCGGAGTGGACGCCCGGCCAGTTTATTCGGCCGGACGTTATATGATTTGAGTATTAACGTAAAATGGGGAATAGACCCATGATGCCATTTGCCAGCATGCCAATGGCGATTGCCATAATGATCATCCCCATGATTCGCGTAATCACTTTCATGACTGAGTCGCCAACTAATTTTGCGATGGTGCCGCCGTAATACATGATGAAGGTCATGCCCAGGGCTAATAATAAGCAGAGGAGTGATAACCAGCTTTTATACCAGAATAAAGGGTAATCGTTAGATGCAATAACCAAGGTGCTAATTGTGCCAGGGCCGATAATAATGGGTAAAGCCATGGGGACTATCGCAATAGAAGTGCGTTTTTCAGCCGCAACGTCATCTGCCTGGGTATGGTTAGACGGGCTTTCTTGTGATTGAAGCATGGAAAAACCGACCGATAATAAAATCATGCCGCCGGCGCAGCGGAAAGAAGCAATAGTAATACCTAATAAATCAAGTAGTTGGGCGCCTACCCATAAAGAAACGACCATAATAATGGAAATTGCTAGGCCGCACTTCAGTGCCGTGGAGCGTTGCTCTATTTTGCTATATTTCCCCGTCAGCTGCAAAAAAATAGAAAGCGAGCCCAAGGGGTTGAGCATAATAATCATGGCAACAATAAATTTAACGGTATCGGCGTAATTCATGGTTAAACACCTGTATTGTATTTTTTCAACTGGACGATCATAGCGGATGTGTTAGAAAATTGCTAGGATACTAGACACCATTTTATGAGCTGAAAGGATGTTTTATGCGTAAGGTTTATAATTTTAATGCAGGCCCTTCAATGCTGCCCGAGGCTGTTTTGCTGAAGGCACAAAAAGAAATGCTCGACTGGCACGAAACCGGCATGTCGATTATGGAAATGGGGCACCGCGGCCTAAATTTTAAACACGTTGCCGAACAAGCCGAAGCTGATTTGCGCGAATTAATGAATATTCCGAACAATTACAAAGTGTTATTTATCCCGGGCGGCGCGACGGCGCAATTTGCCATGATTCCCATGAATTTAATGTCTGAGCGTAGGCGGGCTGATTATATCGTGACCGGCATTTGGTCTCGAAAAGCCATGGACGAAGCCATGCGGTTTGGAGATGTCTCTTTAGCGGCGCAGTCGGTATTGCGTGAGCATCAAGTGGCGATACCGAAACAAGCTGAGTGGTCGCTGCGCGAGCATCTTGACTATGTTCATTACACCCCAAACGAGACGATAGACGGTGTCGAATTTCAATGGGTGCCTAACACAGGCAATGTACCGTTGGTGGCCGATATGTCATCTATGATTTTATCGCGGCCGATTGATGTGAGCAAATTTGGTTTAATTTACGCGGGTGCACAAAAAAATATGGGGCAGGCGGGCATCACGGTTGTGATTATCCGTGAAGACTTAATTCGTAAAAATCCGGTTTTTTTAACGCCGACTTTATATCAATATTATGTGCATGCTGAAAACCAATCTTTTTATAACACCCCACCGACGTACAGTTGGTATATTTTAGGCTTAATGTTGGATTGGATGAAACAAGAAGGCGGTGTGCCGCATTTTTATAAAATCAATCAGCGTAAGGCGAAGAAGCTTTATGACACCATTGATGAAAGTCAGGGATATTATACTTGTCGTGTACACCCCGATTGCCGATCTTTAATGAACATTGTGTTTGATTTGGGGAATGAAGAGCTCGATAAACAATTTTTAGCGGAAGCTGAAAAAGCAGGCTTGATGAATTTAAAAGGCCACCGATTAGTCGGCGGCATCCGCGCAAGTGTTTATAATGCAATGCCTGAGGCAGGGGTCGATGCATTAGTAGCGTTTATGTTGTCATTTGCAGAAAAAAACCCAAAATAATGGAGCGTACGCGAGGCTTTACCTTGGTGGAAGTCTTGGTGAGTCTTGCGTTACTAGGGTTAGCGTTAGTTGGGTTAGATTATTTACAGTTACAGTTTTTATCTTTTAATCGCGCGAGTGAGGCTGTGCATCAGGCGGTACAGGTTTCGCGCGCGATATCAGCTTATCAATTCAATCATTTAACCAATACAGTTCCATTTGACTGGCAGGCAGGTCTCGTGCAAGGTCGATTTATTCATCAGGACGAAGATGCGTGGGCGATTACTTGGGGCGGGTTTGAGGGGGAAGTGTGCACAAAGGCTGTTTTCGAGGTGCGCGGATGTATTCCGCCGTTAACGCAGCTGGATTTACGCTCTTTGAACTAATGCTGAGTTTGAGTTTGTCAGTATTAATATTAGCAGCGGCAATTAGTTTTTATACCCAGGGGATGCGTAATATTGTCGTCTTAACCACATCGCAGCGTGAGGCAGTCGAAGCCGAGACGGTGTTGAGTTTATTGCGTAATCGCATTGCGAATGCTGGGGCGAATGGGTGCAACGGCGTTTTGCAACCGGCGCCAGCCTTAACGGGTGATGCGCATCGTTTGCAAGTGAGTTATCAGGCGCAGCCCCAAATGCGTTTGTTAAGTGTGGGGGCTGATGAGCGCACGTTAGTCATTGAACCGGGTGTTGAATTTCGTGATAACCAATTGCTAATGGTGTGTGATGCTGATCACGCGGAAGTGGTGACGGTACGTGATTTTAATGCGACAAATATCGGAGAGGTGATGCACCTTCGTTCCCCCTTACAATATCATTATCAACACGATGCCTTAATAGGCCCGTTTGTGTTTGCACAATTTTATTTAGAAAAAAATAATTTGATGATGGAAAATGCAGGTCATAAACGCTCGCATTTGTTTGAGGGGTTGAAAGCTCTTAATTTTACTTACGACAATGTGGGTGGTGAAACCGTTGGGGTTGCAGTGAATTTAACGCTCAATCACCCGTGGTTTATGTATACGCAAATAAATAGTCGAGTGGTGTGATGCGAGAATGTGGGTATGTATTATTAGCCGTAATGGTGTTTGTGACGATTCTTTCATTATCGTTGTTGGTGGTTTTAAGCAGTTTGTTTAATGACAAAGCGCTTTTGCGTGAGGAGTTGGTGCACGCACGCGCCGATGCGGTGGTGTTTAAAAATTTGAAAAATATCGAAGAAAATAGGGGTATGTTGGCTGGCTGTTCGGTTGCTATGCGCTCGCCGTATCGTTTTTTGGAGGCAGGCGATGCGTGGTGGCGAGAGAATGCGTGTTTGTTGCAACCGGGATTACTCGCGGTGTTAGCGCAAGGTGAGATAGATGCGCATCGTTATGTGATGGTGTCAGGTCATCCGATGCGGGCGCAGCACGTGGCTGTGGTGCTCAATGTGAGCGGGATGATGTGGCTCGCACTGTGGTTGGTCGCGAGTGATGAGGCTGCCGTGATAGATGGCAATAGTGTGTTATCGCTTGTTCATCGAGAGCAGTTGGAATGTTTACAGGGTTGAGGCATACTATTTGCATTCAATTGAGGAAGTGACGATGAATTCATTAAAGGACAAGGTTATTTTTATCACGGGCGCAAGCCGTGGTATTGGTCGTGAAATTGCGTTGAAGTGTGCAAAAGACGGTGCAAAAATTGTGGTGACGGGGAAAACGACGGATCCGCATCCGAGTTTGGAAGGCACTATTTTCAGTGTGGCGGCTGAGGTTGAGGCGGCAGGTGGTCAGGCGTTACCCTTGATGTTAGATGTGCGTGAAGAAGAAAGTGTAGTGCATGCAGTCGATGCTGCGGTGAAGCAATTTGGCGGTATTGATGTATTGGTTAATAATGCAAGTGCCATTAATATGAGCTCAATCGAAGAATTACCGATGAAGCGTTATGATTTATTAATGAGTGTGAATGTGCGTGCGACATATTTATGTGCAAAAATGTGTATCCCCCATTTGAAGCAAGCGGAAAACCCTCATATTTTAACAATGTCTCCACCCTTATCGTTCAAAGCGAAATGGTTTAAAAAACATTTGGCGTATACGATGTCGAAATTTGGAATGAGTATGTGTACATTGGGGTTATCTGAAGATTTGAAATCGGCTGGTATTGCGGTAAATTCACTGTGGCCGCGAACTTTAATTGCGACTGCCGCTATAAAAGTTAATTTTCCGCAGGCAATGTACGAAGCGAGCCGTAAACCCGACATTGTTGCTGATGCCGCACATGCGATATTGACAACATCAAGCCGTGAGCTCACGGGGCAGTTCTTAATTGACGAAGATTTCCTTAAATTACGTGGTATAACCGATTTTTCAGAGTATGCTTTACACGCGGGCGCGAGGTTGTTGCCGGATTTGTATTTGGAGTGATTGGTTTAACGCCGTAACCCTAGGTTACCACACCTGCCTTGAGCGCTGTATGCGCGTGAGAAGGTTTTGGGTTGGTTGCAAAAGCCTTTTATCCCCACCACGCTCATCCGTGCTTTCCGCCGTTGAAATTTTCCTCGCTGACTTCGCGGTGCAAAAAACGCACTGCCCTCGCCGTTCGCTGAATCTGCCGTCGTGGCCGACTCGCTCCCGGCGAGGCGACCACTCGGTGCTTTCCCGCGCACCGCCGGCAGATTCAGCTTCACGTCTCGGCGCTCGTCCTTATGCTCGGAAAATATCAACGGCTACAAGCCCGTTTTCGCTTTGTGCTTATACGGTTAGACTGTTATTAACAGAGGCAAGAAGGTTAACCTCTTGTCTCTAACGCCTAAAAGAATTTTTTAAAAAATCTCCAATTTTCGCATTACCGGAAAATACACCGCTTTTTTAACAGGACGCGCATCAAATCGCTGTATTGCAGCCTCGTAAGTGTCGAGTTGTGATTGGTAAGTCTTGATTTCATCCTCACTCACAACACTCGCGGTTTTATAATCAATAATCCAACGGGTATTTGTTTCATCAATAAACGTACGGTCGACTATATATTTTTTCGCTACATTCCCTTCCCACGTGGTGATTTCCCACTCAGCATGTGCCTCGCGATGTGGTGATAAAATCCACCGGCCTTTTTCATCAGACAAGGTATTTTCAACCAATAATTGAACCTGCGAAACAGCTTCTGCCTGGGCCAAGACACTCACCCCACACTGCGCCAACAAACGCCTAATCAAACCCGCTGTCACCGCCGGCCACGCATCTAGCCCGGCAACCGTCAAATGCTGCAATAATCGGTGCGTTACCGTTCCAATGTGTTTAGCAGTCTCATCAGGCAGCACAAACCCCTCGCGCACCTGCGTGCCTGTAAACACCGCATCAATCGCTGTCGTCTCATCACATTTCCAATCAACCGGCAACCGCATCATTTGCTGTGATAAAGGCGTAACTGGTTCTTCTTCATCATCCGTTTCATAAGCTGTCTCTGAATACACCACAGGGTCATCAAATAATGGATACAACTTCTGTAAAAAACTCCCGCGCTGTAACGCAACTTCATTATTACTTTTCATCGATTTGTCATAACTTAAATACAAGCGTTTTTTTGCGCGTGTCGTTGCAACATACAATAAGCGATCTAATTCAAACGCCGACTTTAATTTTTCTTCGTCCTCAATGTACTGATATAATTTATCTTTCGACGCGCTGCCCGTTTCATGTATGGGGGCTAATAATAAGGTAATATCTTCTTGCTCAGACGGTCTTTCCATCCATAAAAATAATGCTGTATCTTTTCTCGGATCTTTCTTTTCCAAATGAGGTAGGAATACCGTATCAAATTCTAAGCCCTTGGCATTATGTATGGTCATAATCTGCAAACGTGCTGTCGTTGACTGCGATTTTGCATAAAGTTTTTTTAATTTTGAATTCAAGGTTGCAGACGTTATCATTACTTTGTCATTTTCCATCTTCTGCAATAAATCGAAATAGGTCTGAACGGTTTCATAAGCGATGGCCTCTTGCAAGCACGCCTTTCCACCTAAAGCCACCCACGTTTGTTCCACCCAATCTCGCAATGAAAGACGTGCTTGCATAAAACGTGCTTTATTCAATATTGAAATCACGCGTTTCACACGCACTTGACCCTCTGCACTCAACTGCGAAACACACGTTTCTTGATTTGCCTGTTTTAAAATGATATTAGGCTGCGCGCATAATACCACTAAATCCGCTAACGATAATCCACACCAGGGTGCGCGTAGCACAGACAGCCACGCAATACGATCAGCCGGATGCAATAGCGCACAAGTTAAAGAGACCATATCTTGAATGGTTTTATCGTCTGATAGCGCATCAATATCAATGGCTTGATAGGGTATATGCTGCTTTTTCAACGCTGGGATAATGTCTTTAAGGTGTGTACGGGCTTTTACCAGAATCGCGATTGAATCGTCAGGATATTTTTCTAACAAGGCTTGAATTTCATTTGCAATGCTATCACCTTGTGAATTGAGTATTTCTTTAGAAAACCCTTGTATATTGACGTATGATTCGCTCACATCGGCTTGTTTAATGGGCACACTCGCGTGATATTGCACAGCCCCGGTCGCAATATTCGGTTCTTTCGGGAATAATTTAGCATAATGAAAATTATTCCAATCAACAATTTGCGCGGTCGAGCGAAAATTCACTGACAATTGAATGGGATGTAATTGAATGTGATTAATGCCGTGCGTTTGCATTTTCAGAAACAAGCCAACCTCGGCTTGACGAAATCGATAAATCGATTGCATGGGGTCGCCGACAATAAAAAGGGTTTTTCCATCGTTAGGCAGCCACGATAAAGTCAGCAAATGTGCGAGTCGATATTGTGTATAAGAGGTATCTTGAAATTCATCCATTAATATATGTTTAAGCTGATAATCTAAGCGTAAGGCCAAATCGGTCGGCGCATCATCTGTGCCGAGCGCTAATAAGGCTGCTTGCGCGTTTTCGATAAAATCGATCATGCCTTGCTGGCGAAAAGTCACCGTTAATTGTGCACAGGCTAACTTTAAAATATTCAAGATGGCTTGAATGATAGACCATTGTTGCTCAGAATAAGTGGCATTGGGGCAGTCCATTAATTGATAGAGATTTTCTCGTAAAGCATCGTGCCCACTCAAAGTCTCAATAATGGTTTTCAATTGATTGCGAACGGTCTCGTGTTCTTTTTTTTCTGTTTTTTCTAAACTTGTTAAACTAGGAAAACCAATTTTTGCGTCAAGGCGAGTGCGCCATTTACCTTCCGATTTTGTTAATAATAAATCAGCCAGCGCACGCCATGTGTTTAGATATTGAAAATGTGCTGATGGAAATTCTGTGACTTGCTCACAGGCTTTAATCGGTGAATTTACGTCACTATGTGCTAACTGACTCGCAGCAAAGCGCAAAATCGAGAGCAATTCACCTTTCACAGACACGGGAAAATGCGCATCAAGCTTCGCAAGCATGTCAGTCACAATGGTTTGTAAGTGCGCTTCTAAATGCGCTCGTGTTTCTGTGGTATCAGACTGAAACTGTAAATAAGGCTGCCATTGGTCGCGTTTTGCTAGCAACGATTTCAGTAAATTAATGAGCTTATTTAAATCATTATCAAGATGCACCAGTAAATCATTCAAGCTTTTAGACCAAGTATTATCTTCTTCAAGCTGTGCAATCACCTCTAAGATGGTTTCGTGATAATGCCCTTCTGCATCTTCAGTTAAATTCGGCGATGCGCCAAACTGTGATAATAAGGGTAATTGACCGGTTAAATACGAACACAGTGCATCGATGGTTTGAATACGGCATTGGTTGGGGTTTTCAATTATATGCCAATGATATTTGGCATCTTTATCAAGTGCGGCTTTCGCTAACTTCCAGGTATGCTGCAAATGCGCTTCCGCCGGCATGGGTTGTGTTGCGGCCAAAGTCAGCGCTTTAATAATACGCTCACGCATTTCGCTCGCTGCTTTTTTTGTGAATGTAATTGCAATAATTTCTTCGGGCGAATTCACTTGCCCCAACAGCGTTAAATAACGTTGAATTAAGAGTTCTGTTTTACCTGAGCCTGCTGGTGCTTGCACAATGAATGATTGCGTTGGATCCAATGCTTTTTGTCGTTGGGCTTGGTCTTGAATCATTGCATCAATTCCTTTTCTTTGATGCGACAAAAACCGCCTAAATCACAGTGATCGCATATTTGACGATGTTTAGGGTCAACGGTTGCTTGGCCGCTTGCGTAATTTTTCGCTAAGTTTGTTAGCGTGTTACGCCAAACGTTTATTTGTTCTGGCCAGGTATTCGCCCGTGTTTCAAATTTCAGGCTTGCTAAAGGCTTAACACCTGCAATGTCTAACTCAGTGTCAGATAAACCTTTAAACACTGTGTTTTTTGCATTAATTTCAGCATAAGCAATGCCTGTTATCGCCGCTGGGTTGGTTAAGCTATATAAGGGCAGTTGAGGTTGGTCGGGGCGTGCATCAAACCAATGTTTAATATCGTTACGTGAGCCTGTTTTATAATCGATAATAAATTGTGACCCATCGGTCAGTTCATCAATTCTATCAATGCGGGCATCTAAAGAAAGCGTATCTAATTGCACACTGACAGACTTTTCATGGGTGAGCACTTTAAACGCTGGACGCTGTTTTTCAACATCTAACCATTTTTTTAATAAGTTCGCTAACCGTTGTCTTTCGAGCTTTAAATAACGGCTTTCTTTCGCATAAGGCAGGGTAATGCTATTAAACGCAAGCTCAATTGATGCTTGAATAAGTGCTTCTAAGTCGTTGTTTGTGCATTGAATTAGCGCCTCGTGCGTTTGTAAGCGCTGCCAAATACTTTCTAAGGCAGAATGCAGCAAATTCCCGCGGTCAGTTGCTTGTAAGCCCACCTGAGGTTCATGCAATGCCTCGGCGTCTAAACGCGTTTCTGCGAAGGCGCGAAACGGACATTCAGCTTGTTTTTTAATAAGCGAAATACCGCCTTGTAATTTAAAATTATCGATAGGTGGTGCGAGGGTATCAGTAAATATTTCTAAAGCTTGCGGTTTGTATGGATGAGTGTTAGATCGCAAGGCAAGATCATCGCATACCCACGCAGGGTAATGTTTAATTAACGACGATGCCTCGCGCGTGGTTTTTTCTTTCATTGCAGCATAACTTAAAATAAGTTCTCCAGCAGATTTTTGAAAATCTACCATCATTTGTTTGCAATATTGTAATTCACGTTCAGCCGTTGCATGCGGCATGTTATGTTCGCGCTGTAAACGCTTAGGAATAAAGGCATTGGGTTTCGGCGCTGGCGGCCAAGCAGTGTTGTCTAACGCTGTTATCCAAATGACATCAAAACTTAAACCTGAAGCTTCTAATAAACCTAGAATTTGAATATTCGCCTCATCGCTTTGTGGTTGAAAAACTTGTTGATGGGCGGCTGTGCGTAGTAGATGGAGTGCATCAGCAAAAGATTGCGGTGGTAAAATCACATCTAGACTTTGCAATTCACTCAATAAGCGCAACCAAGCTTGCACAATTTGATATTCTTCACTATTCAAAATACGCTCACCTGGCCAGCCTAGGCTATTTAAGCTTTGTGTAAAGGTGGCAGCCCATTGCGCGAGCGTTTGTTTTTTTACATTATTTATAATTTCAAAAAATGCGTCCAAGCGTTTTAATAATTTAGCACAGTCAGATTCAAACCAACTGCGTTGCAAGGAAGATAAGCGTTTTAGGTGTAGCTTAACCACGTTATTTTTTCGTCTTCGCCTGTCCCATTCTGCACGGCCGGCACGTTCACGTTCTGCATCACCTAAAAATGGTGATAAAAACAAGGCTGTCATTTCATCACTGCCTAGATTCCCGTGATGCAGCTCAAGACATTGTAGCGCCGTTGAAATAATTGGAAAGTCAGCCAAGCGCTTACCGGCTGAAATATTAAACTCAGATGTTGTGAATACTTTTTTAAAAGTTTGAATCACACTTTCGCGTTTCGTTTCTAAATCAGGCACAACAATCGCAATGCGTTTTTGTTTATCGGCTTGTGTAATTTTTCGTGCGTAAACCGCAGCGGCTTCCCATTCGGCGAGTTCTGTTTCAAACTCAGTGTGGTGTACACGGTGTTCGGTTTGTTTAAGTGTGATATTAATAATATCGATGCCGTGCTCGGTCAGTTTTCTGAAAAACAATTGCTGCATGGGTGTGAAATCATTAAACCCAAATAAGGCAATTTTACGCGGGCAGTGTTTGATCCAATCGCTCATCACTGACCATAACCACGCAGATAAACCCGCAGCATCTAACCATTTATTTTTTTCGCACGTGTTTTCATAGGTTCTCATCCAGGCATTCACTTTTTCATCTTCAGGTGTAATGCATAGGTCGGGGTGATCAAGCGTTAGATTCCATTGCTTCAATAAACCATAAGCTGATTGCAGTAACTGTGCTGTTTTTGCAGGCTGCAATACGTGTATGGTGTCTTGGGTTGATTGCACAATCTGTTCCCACAGCGATTGTGCTAATAAAGGGTTCAACAACAAAGGCGTTTTTTCGGCGCCGAGCGTTAACAAAGCATTGTCATAACACTGAAGTTGCCACACGTTCAAGGGTAGAATGCTTGGGCTCGCATAAGCCATCACGCTTTTTGCACGTTGATAATCAGCATAACGCTTGAGGCTATCCGCGCTTAAACGCCGGTTGGGGGTCAAGAGGTAAAAACCGGCCTCAAGGGTTTCAAATAATGATTCTGCTTCAATGGGCTTCATGCCGTTTCCTTAACGACTTAATTCATCTAAAATACCGTGCATTAATTGAATGCGCGACTCCGGTGTGTGCGCTGGCAGTGTGAAGCGCAAACGCGTTGAGCCTTCTAATTTATATACACTCGGTTTTTGTTGAATTAACTGAATAATGGTTTCAGGTTTGATATTCGGATGTGCATTGAACTCAACACGCCCACCTTGCGCACCTACGTCGACTTTCGTAATGCCTAAAGCATCAGCCTTGAGTTTCAATTCACTTTGCAAGAATAGTTGTTTGAGGGCATTAGGCAGCAAACCAAAACGGTCTATCATTTCAATTTGAATGTCATCGAGCATCTCAGTATTGGAAGCGCTGGCAATGCGTTTGTAGAATTGCAAGCGTAATTGAATGTCATTTAGGTAGTCATCTGGAATTAAGGCAGTCACGTGACAATCAATTTCCGTGCGATGCTGCATTAAGCTGGTTTCAAGATCAGGCGTTTTGCCCGATTGCAGCGCATCCACTGCGCGAGACAATAATTCCATATAAAGGGTAAACCCAATTTCTTGCATATTGCCGCTTTGGCTTTCACCCAGTAATTCCCCCGCGCCGCGAATTTCTAAATCGTGTGTTGAGAGCGTAAAGCCTATGCCTAAATCATCGAAGGCGGCAATTGCATCGAGGCGTTTTTTCGCATCGTTGGTGAGTTGTTCTTTGGGTGGTGTGAGTAAATATGCGTAAGCTTGGTGATGTGAACGTCCAACGCGTCCGCGTAATTGGTGGAGTTGTGCGATGCCAAATTTATCAGCGCGGTTAATGATAATGGTGTTAGCCGTGGGAATGTCAATGCCGCTTTCAACAATGGTTGAGCAGACTAATACATTATGCCGTCGATGATAAAAATCACTCATGATGCGTTCTAGGTCTCGCTCGTGTAATTGTCCGTGTGCAACGCAAACGCGAGCTTCATGCACGAGCTTCTCAATCTCAGCGGCTTTTTTCGTGATCGTCGAAACATCATTATGTAAGAAATACACTTGGCCGCCGCGCATAATTTCACGCAAAATCGCTTCTTGAATTAAACCATTGTTTTCTTCGTGAACGAATGTTTTCACAGACAAGCGTTTCAGGGGTGGCGTTGCTATAATCGATAAATCACGAATACCAGACAGTGCCATGTTCAGCGTTCTGGGAATTGGTGTGGCTGTCAAGGTGAGCATATCAACATTGGTGCGTAAACTTTTTAATTTTTCTTTTTGCTTAACACCAAAGCGATGTTCTTCATCAATAATCACTAAGCCTAAATTGGGAATATGAATATTATCTTGTAATAATTTATGGGTGCCGATGACGATGTCAACTTTACCCTGTTGCATTTTTTCAAGAATGGCATTTTGTTCTTTCGCGGTTTTGAAACGTGATAAACACTCAACCATAATCGGCCAATCAGCAAAACGATCTTGGAATAAACGATAATGTTGCTGTGCAAGTAATGTGGTGGGGACGAGTACAATCACTTGTTTATTATTATTCACGACTAAAAATGCCGCGCGCATCGCGACTTCTGTTTTGCCAAACCCTACATCACCGCAAACGACTCTATCCATGGGTTTTTCGCTGGTTAAATCTTCAAAAACTTTTTGTATGGCATTGAGCTGGTCGGGGGTTTCTTCAAAGGGGAAGCCAGTGCAGAAGTTGGCATAATGTGATTCGTTTAAAGTATAGCGTGTGCCAGGTCTGGCAGCGCGTTTGGCATAAAGGTCTAGTAATTCCGCAGCAACGTCTTTAACTTTTTCTGCCGCGCGTTTTTTGGCTTTCGACCAGTGATCGGTACCGAGTTTATTAATGGGTGCATGTTCAATATCAGCGCCAGAATAACGTGAAATTAAGTGTAAATTTGCAACGGGAACATAGAGTTTATCGCTGCCCTGATATTCTAACATTAAATATTCAGCGAGTTGATCGCCGACGTTCAAGGTTTGTAAGCCACGGTAACGCCCGATACCGTGGTCTAAGTGAACAACAGGGTCGCCGAGTTGTAATTCGGTTAAATCACGAATTAAGGCATCGGGGTCTTGCACGCTCTTTTTGCGCAAGCGTCTTTGCATAACGCGGCGGCCGGTGAGTTCGGATTCGGTTAATACGAGTAATGACGGCGTGTCGAGTTGGTAGCCGCTGTCTAGCGGTGAAATAATCATGCCGCATGTGACAGGCGAGGTGATGAAATCGTTGTACGTTTCGAAAAGTGTCGGCGTAAAGTGAATGCCACGGAATAAACTTAACAAGGCTTCGCGTCGGCCGAGTGTTTCGGCGGAAATTAATAGTTTTCCCGTGTATGTTTTTAGCAGTGTTTCTAAAGCCGATAATGGCGTGTTGCTCCGATGATTGATTTCAACATTGGGCGCAGGCGTTAGATTGAAAGGCATGCTGGCTGGGTGAATGTTTTCGTTGATGAATAAACGTGCGTGTGATTGGCAGCGTTCGGTGAATTGTTCGGGGCTTAAAAATAATTTTTCTGGTGGTAATAAGGGGCGGGTATTATCGTGTTTGCCGTGTAAATAACGTGATTGAATTTCGTCCCAATAATGTTTGGTTTGTGCTTCGATATCGCCAATGAAAATAATTTGTGTGTTTTGAGGTAAATAATCAAATAAGCTTGCGATTTTTTCGAAAAATAAAGGTAAGTAATATTCGATGCCGGGTGAGTAGATGCCTTCAGAAATATCTTGATATATCGGGCAGCGCAGTGGGTTGCCTTCGAAATGAGCGCGCCAGGCTTGTCGGAAATGTTCGCGGTCTTTTTCTTCGATGGGGAATTCTTTGGCGGGCAGTAATTTTATTTCATCGATGGCAGCGCCGGAGCGTTGGGTGTCAGTTGAGAAAAAATGTAAGCTGTCGATTTCGTCGTCGAATAAATCAATGCGCAGGGGTTCGCGGCTGCCCATGGGGAAGATATCGATGATAGAACCGCGTACGGCAAAATCGCCGTGTTCACGGACTTGGTGTACGTGTTGGTAACCGGCAGCGGTTAGTTTTTCGCGGCATTGGTCGAGATTGAGTTTGTCGTTCTTTTTTAGATGGAAGGTGCTTCCATTGATGAAGCTGGCTGGTGCGAGAGGTTGCATCAAAGTGCTGGCGGTGGTGATGAGTGCGCCGGTTTTCCATTGTGGGAGGCGGGTGAGGGTGCTTAAGCGTTCTGAGACGATGTCTTGGTGGGGTGAGAAATGATCGTAGGGCAGGGTTTCCCAGTCGGGGAAGTTGAGGGTGAGTGCTGGATTTTGGGTGTAAAAATCGAGCTCCTCATGTAAACGCGCTGCTAAGGTTTGCGAGGGTGCAATCACCAATAACGGCCGTTCTGCTGATTTTATCAACCCCGCAATTAACAAACTCAACGCCGCCTCACACCCCACCTGCCAGTACGCAAGCGACTTCTGCGGCAATTCTGCATTAAAAATAGACAAATTTGACATATCACCCACCTCTGTAATTGCCGTTATTTTAACAGCCTTACGCACGATGGGAAGATTAATTTGAGACTTGCAGCCGGAGGCAGATTCCCCCGGCTATAACGGCCTGTGTGATGTTATAACGATGGAGCGCTGAGATTTTGCAACGACGAATTAACATTCTGCAATGTCTGGCTCATCTTCGATTTCAAATCTGCCAAGCTTGGCGAGACAATACCACCCAACCAAACCACCGCCGGTTGATAAGACTGCACGATGCTCGATTGACCCCACCAGGCTTCCCCAGAAATGGGCGTTAATTGCAGCACGAAAATGACCACTAAGTTGATAATAAAACCACGTGCCAACCCAAACCCTGCCCCTAGAATTCGGTTGCCCATGCCGAGCAAACCTGCTTGAAAAGCAAAGTTAAGAAAAAACGTGATAATCGCACCTGCAATCACGGTACCTGCAAAGAGCAAACCAAAGCTAAGCCCTAATGCTAAATAAGAAACGGGTTGTGCTGTATTCACACCAATGGCGGAATTAGCTTGGCTAACCACACTTTGAACGCTAGGCGAGCTTGTAAAAGCAACCGCTAAAGGGTTAGAGAACATTGCAGCAACAACGAAAGCCGCAACCAAGGTGATTAGTGACATGACTTCACGAACAAATCCACGCCCAAACCCTGCCAGCATGGAAAATAAGAAAATCGCAAGGAAGATATAATCTAACCAATTAAAATTTGACATAACGCATCCCTATGAAAAAAATTGAAAAAACGAACTTAGTATAACGGTTAGCCAACGCCCAGTAAATCGGGATAATCACTAAAAACACCATTAACACCCATCTCGAAAAACCGATTAGCAGCATCTTTTGAATTGACGGTGTAACACAATAAGATTTTGTTCTGTTGTTTAATGTCGGCTGCCGTTGCAGGCGTTAGAATTTCTTCGTTGATGTGTATGCTATCAACATAGAGTTCTTTCGCGAGGTTTCTCCAGTTCGGCAACCATTCGTGCATGAGCAAGCCGACATGGGCGGCGGTCGCGTATTCACGCAGTATATGCAAGGTTGGGAGTGAAAAGCTTGAGAATAAAATTCGCGGGTTATTTTGCGTGGTGAGCCTATTCACAACCTTGAGGGTGTTTTCGACAGTTTCGCGTTCTTGGTGGGGAAGCGGTTTAAGCTCGATATTTGCAGACATGCCAACTTCAAGCAGGAAATGTAAAACCGTTTCAAGTCTTGGAATGCGTTCGCTTGCAAAATGGGAAGAAAACCAAGCGCCGGCGTCGAGGGTTTGAAGTTGCTGCCAGGTGCATGCGCCGATATCACCTTTGGCATTGGTGGTTCTGTCTAAACAGTCGTCGTGAAAGACAATGGGCGTTCCGCATTTCGTTAACATCACGTCAAATTCAACCCAACGCGCGCCGCGCAAAAATGCCTCATGAAACGCCCGCATCGTATTCTCGGGCGCATACCCCGCCGCCCCGCGATGGGCAATAACCGTGTTGTGAAATGGGGGAATCATTGTATCCTCACTGTTGTTTTGAGCAGTTTAGCATGAATAGGCAAAAACAGTATTCACAACAAACTTCGTCTTACGTGCAGGGGTGAGGTGCGCGAGCTTGGAGGTTGGTTGATTTTTTGAGGGTAGCGTTGCGCTGAGAATTTTTTTCTCAAAAAACTATACCCACAAATCAACAAACGCATCAACGCGCAGGGTGTCTAGCTTATTTTTATCTTTAAATAAGGCGATTAATGCTGCCGTTTTTTCTGGGGAAAATTTTGTATTCGCGTTATGTTCAAATTTATCGAATAATAACGGAATGCCTTCGTTGCGGCGGCGTCGATGACCAACGGGGTATTCAATGACGACATTTTCCGTGTGAGTTCCATCATTAAAAAACACCTGTATGCCATTCGCAATTGAGCGTTTTTCAGGGTCGAGATAATCAATGCTAAATTGTTTCTCTTCGATAACTATCATTTTCTCACGCAATTGATCAATGCGTGGGTCGCTTGCGAATTTATCTTCGTAATGATCTGCTGTTAACTTCCCAAACAACAACCCAATGGCTGCCATATATTGTAAACAATGGTCGCGATCAGCTGGGTTGCGCAATTCGCCTGATTTACTAATAATACGCACAGCAGATTCCTGTGTCGTTAAAACAATTTTGCTAATCTCATTGAGGCGATGAATAATTTGCGGATGCAATTGAATGGCGCACTCAACCGCCGTCTGTGCATGAAACTCCGCCGGGAATGAAATTTTAAATAACACATTTTCCATGACATAAGACCCTAAGGGGCGATTCACCACAAGTGATTTACCCTGCAAAATGGTATCGTTAAAACCCCATTTTTTCACACTCAATGCACTCGGGTAACCCATTTCGCCTTGCATGGTCATCCATGCCAAGCGTAAACCACGGCTGGTCGCATCACCCGCCGCCCATGATTTACGCGAACCAGTGTTCGGTGCATGTCGATACGTTCTCAGTGCCGCACCATCAACCATTGCCTGTGATAATGCATTTGCAATTTGTGTTTCATCTCCCCCTAATAATTTAGCAGAAACAGCGGTCGAGGCTATTTTCACCAGAAAAACGTGATCGAATCCCAGCCGATTAAAACTATTTTCAAGCGCTAATACACCTTGAATTTCGTGTGCCATAATCATGGCGCTTAACACGTCTTTCATTAATAAAGCTTTAGATTGCTGACGACATAAATAATCAGACACCGCTAAAATGGCACCTAAATTATCAGAAGGGTGTCCCCACTCAGCCGCTAACCACGTGTCGTTAAAATCAAGCCAACGCACTAACGCGCCAATATTAAACGCCGCTAAAATAGGGTCTAAGGTAAATGTCGTTCCTGGCACGCGTGAACCATTGGGTACAATCGTCCCGGGTACTATCGGCCCTAATAATTTCGTGCACGCCGGATATTGCAAAGCTAACAACCCACACCCAAGCGTATCCATTAAACAATAACGAGCGGTTTCATAAGCCAATTCACTGTCTATTTTCGCATTTGCAACATACGATGCAAAATTCAGCAAAAAATGGTCGGTTGCAGGTTTTACATTATCATCAACAGCGTGTGCATGCATGATTAACCTCGGTCTTCAATCGGCGGAAAGGGGCGCGGTGCGGGGCCTACATAATTGGCTTCAGGGCGAATTAAACGATTATGCGCGCGTTGCTCAAGAATGTGTGCGCTCCAACCGCTTAAACGTGCCATCACAAATAAAGGCGTAAACAAATTGGTGGGAATACCACAGAAATGATACGCACTCGCACTGTAAAAATCTAAATTTGGAAATAATTTCTTTTCATCCCACATCACTTTTTCAATCGCTTCAGAAACGGCAAACAAATAACCGTCTCGCGCGCGCGTTGACAATTTCTGTGCCCAAGTTTTTATGACTTCCGAGCGCGGGTCTGATATTTTATAAACGCGATGCCCAAAGCCCATAATTTTTGCCTTTTTCGCTAAACGCTCACGAATACCCGCCGCAGCTTGTTCGGGGGTTTTAAAAGATGCAATTAAATTCATGGCTTCTTCATTCGCACCGCCGTGTAACGCACCGCGCAAAGTACCAATGGCAGAGGTAATACAAGAATAAAAATCAGATTCTGTCGATGCGGTCACGCGTGCGGAAAAAGTAGAAGCATTAAATTCGTGCTCAGCATAAAGCATTAATGAAACGTCAATACAGCGTCGAATATCTTCATCGGGTTTTTTGTCGTGAAGAAAATGTAAAAAATATCCTGCAATCGTTTTCTCTTCAGAGTTCCAGGGTTCAATGCGAATATTATTTTTATGATATTGATACCAATATAGCAACATTGCCGGTGTGCAAGCAATTAAGCGGTCTGCAATTTGTTGTGCGGTATATTGTGAAGATTCCATTTCAAGCGTACCCAGCATAGAAACACCCGTGCGCAACACTTCCATTGGGTGTGCCGAGCCCGGAATCGTTTCCAGCGCTAATTTTAATTCGTTGGGCAGTCGGCGTAATTTGACGAGCTTATCGCGGTAGGCTTGTAATTCAGCTAAGGTTGGTAGTTTGTCGTAGACTAGTAAATAAGCGACTTCTTCGAAGCTAGAATGTGCAGCTAAATCGTGAATATTATAGCCGCGGTAAGTGAGCCCAATGCCTTCCTTGCCGACGGTTGAAATTGCAGTATCGCCGACAATTACGCCTTCCAAGCCGCCGGTTCTTTTCGTCGTGCTCATATGCTTTTTCCTTTTGCAAATAATTCATCTAATTTAGTTTCATAATCGTGATAATGCAAGATGTCGTAGAGTTGGTCACGTGTTTGCATAGCCCCAATGACATTCGCTTGTGTGCCTTCGTGCCGTATGGTTTGATACACATTCATGGCGGCGGCATTCATTGCACGAAATGCACTCAAAGGGTAGAGAATGAGTTTTACGCCCACATTTTTTAATTCATCACGTGTGAAAAGTGGTGTTATCCCAAATTCAGTAATATTGGCAAGTACGGGCACAGAACAGCTTTGTGTTACTTGCAAATAATCGTCAAGCGAGGTGGCTCCTTCAAAGAAAATCATTTGGGCGCCGGTGTTGACATAGTCAGCGATGCGCTCAAGCGTTGCTGGCAGGCCTTCAACAGCCAACGCATCGGTGCGAGCCATAATCGTAAAATCAGATTGCGACTTTGCATCAAGTGCAGCTTTAATGCGGTCGCACATTTCGCTGGTGCTCACTAATTCTTTTCGCGGCCGATGACCGCAGCGTTTGGCCTGCACTTGGTCTTCAATGTGAACGGCAGAAGCACCTGCGGCAGATAGGGTTTTTATGGTGCGTGCAATATTGAAGGCATTGCCAAAGCCCGTATCAATGTCAACTAATATTGGGAGTTCAGTGACGCCGCGAATGCGGCGGATTTCTTCAGCGACTTCGGTTGGGGTTGTCATGCCGAGGTCGGGTAGGCCAAAAGCGGCATTGGCAACGCCAGCACCAGAAACATAAAGTGCGCGAAAACCAGCGCGTTCAGCTAATAAGGCAGAATAAGCATTAATGGTGCCAATCATTTGTAGGGGTGTTTCTTGCTCGAGGGCTTTCCATAAGCCGCCAGAATATTCCGTCATTCGCGCTCTCCTAGCGTCTTGTCTGAAATGAGGGGTTGGGTATTACTGGAATTGCTAGATCTTCACTCCCCGGGACGGACTCGAACCGCCGACCCAGTGGTTAACAGCCACTTGCTCTACCGACTGAGCTACCGGGGAATGGTGTATTGCTTTGTGGGGAGAAATATAATTTTTATTGAGCAGAACGTCAATAGAAATTTTTACTTATTTTCAACAAGATGCTGTTTAAAACCTAAACAACCCTCGAAGATTGCGGAAAATTGGGGCTTGTTCAGAATATTTTAAGCCTTTTGGGGTATACTGCCGCTCAAATAAGTATAATTTTTGAACGAGGTGTCGTGTGCCACAGCCAAAGATAAGAAATTTAGTATTTTACAACAGTTTTAAAGAAGCGTTTGAAACGGTTTATCCGATTTCACGATTTTCAAGTTCGCGTGTTGCTGCGAAAAAGGATTTTAATTCGAGCACGCTGGCGCTGCGTCCGGCCGGGTCGATATTGGCCTTTTTAGGGTTTCCAATGCGGGTTAGACGTGCGCGGTCTTTTGGGAAGCCGTCACTCAGTGGCCGACGAGAATTCTTCTTAAATTTTATTAGCTGGCCTGATCTTCCCACGCAAGCAATGACCAAAAGACAAAAAGTTGCGAATGGTTTTCGCGGCGTGGTTGCTGCGCTTTGGCATGTTATTGTTTTGCCGTTTAAATTACTAAACAATGTGGCAAAATTTATAGGGGCGGCATGTCCGTTATTACTTTCAAAGATTGCCTTGAAAGGGTCGGCTTATACTGCTGCAAAAAGTCGTCAGGCGAATGCCAGCAATGCCAGGTTTGCTTCGGTGTTATATCGTATGAGTTCAGGGTTATTAACGGGGTTGGGTTATGTCGCTTATGCGCTTTATTTTATAGGGCGTGCGGTTGTCTCGCCGGTTCAAGGTATTCGACAAGCGTTTCATCAAGAAACGATTAATCCAATCATACAAGATAGCATCAAATTGAATAATAAATCGCGTGATCTTAGCAATATCAGTCCTGAATTCCCATTAGCGGCACGTGTATTTTTAGCGGGGTTAAGTGGGGTCATTACGGTCACAGCGTATTCATTTTTGATTCCAATGGTGTTGCCTTTGCTGATCGCAAAAATTCCGATGCTTGCACAAGTTGCGACGATATTATCACAAACAAAAATAGGTGCCTGGATTGCAAAGGCATTAACAAGCGTGGGTAATATTGTGAACCCGGTTGTTGGAACGGCTTTAGAAGCTTTAGGCATTGCTGCTGCGCCCAGTGTGATGATGGGTGCGGCTTCATTATTCAGTGTGGGTGTGGCAACCGTTGCACCAGCGGTTGATAAGTTGATGGACGAGTTGGCCGATGCAGATGATCGATTGAATTTAGGAAATTCATCACAAGCGCAGATGCAAAAGACGTTTCAATCGGGAAAACAGCAATCACATCTGCAATCACAGCCACAACCCTCTTCAAAGCTATCTTTTAGTCAGCCTGTAGGTTTTTTAGCGGGGTCGCTTAATCCGCAACCTTCTAAAGCTGACTTAGCTTTTTTAAATGCAACGGGGGGGTATGGTGCTGCGGGTGAAAACAGGTCAAATTTGCAATCAGCAGCGCAATCTGGTACTGGTAGAATAGTAAGTTTAAGAAGCAGCTCTTCGTCTGATGCGTCGTGATCGTGTGCGAATGAATAATTTTATATTCTTTTCAATGAGATAATGTTTTTGAATCATAAGACTAATTAAAAATTAGCAACTTAAATCTCAGAGTATTTTAAGCCATCTGCGTTATACTCTTGGTAAATAAGTATAAATTTTGAACGAGGTGCGACATGGCGGGTGAAGTGACAAATCGTACAATTTTCAATGAAGCGGTGAAAGAAGCGTGGACATCCGTCTACCCTATGACGGGATTACCAGCGAGATTACCGCAATCGGATTATCAAGCAACACGTGAACTCGCAACTCGAGTTAGTGCAGGGTTTGCCACTTTTATTGGTTTGCCTGTTCGCGGACGAAAATCACGACGTAATGCAGACGGTACATTTAAATACGGGTTAGCAGAAGCAGGTTTAAATTTTATTGGGTGGCCAGAAACAACTTGGGGTGACATGTCAGGCGGTCGCCGTGCTTTAACGGTTGCAGCGGTGGTGACAACAACGCTTTGGCATACGCTCACGCTGCCATTGAAATTCGCGCAAAATATTTTAAAGGTTATTGAGTTTTTACCAAAACTCGCCTCCGATTTTTGTTTATCTAAATCAAGTCTTTCAAATAGTGCTGTTGGTTCAGGGTTTTTTGGTGTTTTGGGTTATTTGACTTACGCACTATATTTTGTAGGGCGTGCGATTGCTTCGCCGATACAAGGTATTCGAAAAGCTTTTCGTCAACAGGACATTAATCCGCGCAGTCTGTATAAGGCTGTTTTACCAACGCCAGCACGTGTGATTTTAGCTGTGTTGAGTGGTGTCATTACAGCAACGGTTTATTCTTTCTTGCTTCCAATCATTCTGCCTTTCATCGCGGCGAAAATTCCGTTTGTTGCACAAAGTGCTGCGGCATTTGCACAAACAAAAGCAGGTATTTGGTTGGGTAAAGTCTTTGCGACAGTGGGTGAATATTTTAATCCGATTGCGGGAACCGTGTTAGAGGCTTTAGGCATTGCAGTGGCACCGAGTGTTGTCGGTGCGGCGGTCACGGTGGTAAGTGCAGTGGTGATTGCTGCCCCAGCAGTCGATAAAATGATTGATAAAGTCAGCGATAACGTGACAGAGGAATTAAACTCATCGACGAAGCGCGTGTTGGAACAGGTGGGTTCTGTGGAGCAAAATAATGCGCTTGCAAGAGAAGAAGCGTTACCTGCCCCTGCGAAAATAAACGACGAGTCATTTGCTGCGCAACAAGCCGGGGTCGCACAACAAGAGAAGGAAACAGCATTAAAAAACTATAAAACATGCCAAATAGAGCGCATCGAGAATGCTATGCGTTTGATCGAGGTTTATCTCAAGAAGCATGGAGAAACGTTGAACCAAG
This sequence comes from uncultured Gammaproteobacteria bacterium, assembly GCA_965653045.1. Classification (GTDB taxonomy): domain Bacteria; phylum Pseudomonadota; class Gammaproteobacteria; order DSM-16500; family DSM-16500; genus Aquicella. The sequence goes on along the minus strand of CBFGYM010000005.1, from coordinate 3,950 downwards.
CTGATCGTAAAAAAATAGAAGATTGTCATTTTTATCTTAATAAAAATAAAAATAATTTTAACAAATTGAGCTTGTTAGAGTTTTCTGGCGGGCATCTACCTAAAACAGGTGTAGGTGGTCGTTTATTTTATGAAAATCAAGTGAATGGACGCGTTGCTGAAGTGTTGACGAATTGTGTAGGCCAGCCTTTGCGTGGTCAATTGATAAGATTAGATGAATGTTGGAAAAAATTAGATGTGCTTTCACATGATGCTGATGATGTGACCTTGCATGAACTTAATCAGTTAAAAAGTGACATTCAAAGTTGCATAGCGAGTGATGGTATGCCTGATCAACCAGAAGGCTATTTTGAAGAAAAAGTTAGAGCATTTGAGGGGCTTGTTGACAAATATGAACACGCTAAGACGTTTGTTAATCCCCAACCTTCAATGTAATATTTTTTTAAAATAAAAAAACGGGGCCTTGCGCCCCGTTTTTATTTTATTTCAATTTCTCAGCGGCGGCTTTCAAGCGCTTCGCAGCTTCGAGTACGTTTTCCATGCTGGTTGCGTAAGAAATACGAATGTGGCCGTCTGCGCCAGAGGCAGAGCCAGGCACAACAGCAACAAGCGCTTCGTTTAAGAAATATTCAGATAAAGCTAAATCAGTGGTAATGTGCGGTACTTTATTTAGTAAGCCTTCAACAGATGGAAACACGTAAAACGTGCCATCAGACGGTTGGCATTCAATGCCCGGAATGTCATTTAATGCGGTCACAAACGCATTGTGTCGTTCGTGATAGGCTTCCGTCATTGTTGCGGTGCAGCTTTGATCACCGGTTAAGGCAGCCAAGGCAGCATATTGCGCAATGCTGGTCGGGTTAGAGGTGCTTTGTGATTGGGCTTTTTTCATCGCAGCAATCACATTCGCAGGACCCGCCGTATACCCAATGCGCCAGCCTGTCATCGCATACGTTTTAGACACGCCATTAATCACCAGCGTTCTGTCATAAAGTTCAGGGCAAGCCATCACAATATTGCTAAACGGCAGATGGTTCCATTGGTTACATTCGTAAATATCATCGCTGATAATCACAACGTGCGGATGTTTTAATAAAACCTGCCCAAGGGCGGCTAATTCTTCACGAGAATAGGCTTTGCCGGTGGGGTTGGACGGACTGTTTAAAATCACACAACGTGTTTTTGGGGTGATTGCGGCCTCAAGCTGTGCTGGGCTTAATTTGAATTGCTGGTGCTTGGTTGTTTTAATTTCAACCGGCGTGCCATCAAGCAATTTAACCATGTCAGGGTAAGACACCCAGTAAGGGGCGGGAATAATGACTTCATCGCCAGCTTGAACCAACGCACATAAGGCATTGTATAAACTGTGCTTTGCGCCATCAGACACCAGAATTTGATTCAGGGCGTAGGTCAGGCCGTTATCTTTCTTAAATTTATCGATAATGGCTTGTTTTAAAGGTTTAATGCCATCAACGGCCGTATATTTTGTGTGGCCGGCGCGAATGGCTTCAATCGCCGCGGCTTTGATATGTTCAGGGGTGTCGAAATCGGGCTCGCCTACGCTTAAGTTGATGACGGGTTTGCCGGCGGCAATGAGTTCATCAGCCTTGGCTGAAACCGCCAAAGTGGGGGATGGTTTAATGCGTTGAACGCGCTCGGTCAACGAGATTGCGCTGGTCATAGCCGGCTCCTATAGTATTCGTGAAAGCAGGCCAGTATACTATCGCTTCATTGCTAATGAAATAACCCCTTATGTCAGAATTTAAGCTTCATTCCGATTTTCAGCCCGCAGGCGACCAACCGGCCGCGATTGAATCCTTGTATTCAGGGTTAAAACAAGGCTTGGCTTATCAAACCTTACTGGGTGTGACGGGGTCGGGTAAAACCTTTACCATGGCAAATGTGATTGCAAAAGAGGGTAAGCCTGCATTAATTTTGGCACCGAATAAAACCTTGGCCGCGCAGCTTTATGGTGAGATGAAAGCTTTCTTTCCTGAGAATGCGATTGAATATTTTGTTTCTTATTACGACTATTATCAGCCAGAAGCTTACGTGCCGTCATCAGACACGTATATTGCGAAAGACTCTTCGGTGAACGATCACATCGAACAAATGCGTTTATCAGCCACGCGAGCTTTGTTAGAGCGGCGCGATACAGTGATTGTGGCAACGGTTTCAGCCATTTACGGGTTGGGCGACCCGCGCATGTATTTGAGTATGGTCATGCACTTGGTGCGTGGTGATAAGGTCGATCAACGCACTATTTTGCGAAAACTTGCTGAAATGCAATATACGCGCAATGAAATGGATTTGCATCGTGCAACCTATCGTGTGCGCGGTGATGTGATTGATATTTATCCGGCAGAGTCTGACAACGACGCCATTCGTATTGAATTATTTGAAGATGAAATTGAGCAACTCGCGTATTTTGACCCACTCACGGGTGAAATTTTGCGGCGCGTACAACGCTTAACCGTTTATCCTAAATCGCATTACGTCACACAACGCGACACCATCGTGAAAGCGATTGATCAAATCAAAGAAGATTTACGTCTTCGTTTAGAAGTATTAAATCAACAAAATAAACTAGTCGAAGCGCAGCGCTTAACCGAGCGTACGCGGCACGATTTAGAAATGTTGCAAGAATTAGGTTATTGCCAAGGCATTGAAAACTATTCCCGATATTTATCTGGGCGTGAACCCGGTGAGGCGCCGCCAACGTTATTTGATTATTTGCCGAATGATGCGTTGTTAATGATTGATGAATCGCATGTCACAATTCCGCAATTACACGGCATGTATCGAGGTGATAGGGCGCGTAAAGAAACCTTGGTGGAATATGGTTTTCGTTTGCCCTCAGCGCTTGATAATCGCCCTATGCGCTTTGATGAATTTGCTGCGCGCGCCTTGCAAACGGTGTATGTGTCTGCAACGCCAAGTTCGTTTGAGTTAACACAGTCTGATAATGTAGTTGAGCAATTGGTGCGACCCACGGGTTTGTTAGACCCCGAAGTGGAAGTGCGCCCGGCAAAATCACAAGTAGATGATTTAATGTCAGAAGCCAGATTGCGCATCGCGAAAAATGAACGTGTGTTAGTGACAACATTAACCAAGCGAATGGCAGAAGATTTAACCGAATATTTGCAAGAGCACGATATTAAAGTGCGTTACTTGCATTCCGATGTTGATACGGTTGAGCGTGTTGAAATTATTCGTGATTTACGTTTGGGTGTATTTGATGTGTTGGTCGGTATTAACTTGCTGCGTGAAGGCTTAGACATGCCGGAAGTATCGTTGGTGGGTATTTTAGATGCGGATAAAGAAGGGTTTTTGCGGTCTGAAACGTCGTTAATTCAAACCATTGGTCGCGTGGCGCGACATGTTCATGGCAAGGCGATTCTGTATGCGGATCGTATCACAGGTTCAATGTCGCGTGCGATGAATGAAACGGAGCGCCGACGTGCAAAACAAGCAGCCTATAACGAAGCACACGGTATTACGCCAAAAAGCATTGAAAAAGCCGTGCACGATGTGATGGAAGGGGCGTATGCCGCTGATACCCCACGCGGAAAACTTTTCCCGAAAACGAAGGGAGCGGCGGATGAATTGGAGCCTTATCGTCATTTATCACCTGAGGCTTTAAGCGCTCGCATTGTAAAACTCGAAAACCAAATGTTCACCCACGCCCATAATCTTGAATTTGAAGAAGCGGCTAATCTGCGCGATTTTATTCGCCGGGTGCGAGAATTGGCGGTGGAGTAATATTTTAAAAGCGGCCTCCCCCTACCCCCTGAAGGATAGACGCAAAATTTAACGAAACGATGGGTTTTTACCGTTTTTAGCTTATTAGCACAAAGCGAAAGAGTGCTTGTAGCCGTTACTATTTTACGAGCATAAAGACGAGCGCCGAGGCGTGAAGCTGAATCTGCCGGCGGTGCGCGGGATCGCACC
>CBFGYM010000004.1:0-99499 GCA_965653045.1 uncultured Gammaproteobacteria bacterium | reverse complement strand
CTCATTCGTGCTTTCCGCCGTGACTATTTTCCTCGCGGACTTCGCGGTGCAAAAGACGCACTGCCCTCGCCGTTCGCTGAATCTGCCGTCGTGGCCGACTCGCTCCCGGCGAGGCGACCACTCGGTGCTTTCCCGCGCACCGCCGGCAGATTCAGCTTCACGTCTCGGCGCTCGTCTTTATGCTCGTAAAATAGTAACGGCTGCAAGCACTTCTTCGCTTTGTGCTAATGATCTACCAGCAGTAAAAGTTTTTCTTTTCCTTAAATTTTGCGTCTATCCTTCAGCCCTACCCCCTCCAGGTGCTTTTACCTCATTTCATCGATTAGCCAGTTGACTGAAGGGGGCGATACTTTTTAGTTTTTACGCTTCGTTGTTTGTTCCAATGATCTCAATGAGCTAATCGCCCATCATCGGTAAATCGCGTTGGGCGCGGGTGTAATCTTCGGGGATGCCGATGTCGATGAAGTAGTCTTTGGCTTTGAAGTAGTGTGGGCGGAGCGATTTGAGGTAGGGGAAGATAAATTCTTGTTCGAAGGAGAATTTATGCGGAACGGGGTAAGCGTGGAATAAGTCGGAGTTCATCACGTATACACCTGCGTTGATGTAGCCGCGGCCGGTTTCGCCTTTTTCTTGAAAGGCAATAATGTGCTCAGCATCGGTGACCACTTTTCCATAACGCGAACATTCTTGCACTTCACGTAATGCAAACGTAATACGCGTTGCAGAATCTTGGTGCTGATTATACATATCACGATAATTTAATTTTACAAAGGTATCGCCGTTTAACACAAACACGGGTTCCGTGAATGACAGTGCCGATAAGGCATACGCAATTGCGCCACCTGTACCCAAGGCTTCTGGTTCAATCACATAATCAACACGCACGCCTTCAAATTCATCGCCAAAGTAAGACATAATGCTTTCTTTCAGATAAAACACTGAAAAAATAACATTCGTCACGCCTTGTTTTTTTAAGTAACGCAGCAAATAAACCAAAAAAGGTTTATCGCCAATCGGCGCCATGGGTTTGGGTAAATCAGGCACAACCGCTTGCAAACGCGTTCCAAACCCGCCGGCTAAAATAATGGCTTTCATTGTTTAAGCCACGTGTGCAGTCGTTTGACGTGCTGGGTCGTATTGCGCCCCAAAAATCACATCTTCAATAATCGCACAAATAATATGCCCAAACATAATGTGGCATTCTTGAATTTTCGGCGTTTCACGTGAAGGCACACACAATAACGCATCGCAATACTCAGCCATCATCGGTGCTTGTGCGCCTGAAAAACCAATGGTCACGGCTGATTGCGCACGCGCTGCTTTTAAAGCTTTTAAAATATTCGGTGATTTGCCAGACGTTGAAATACCAATAAAGACATCACCCGCCTGCGCCAGTGATTCCACTTGGCGTGAAAACACATTTTCATACGCGTAATCATTACCAATGGCTGTTAATGCAGAAGTATCTGTCGTTAACGCAAGCGCTGCCAACCCAGGGCGGTTATAGCGCAAACGACTCACTAATTCCGCCGCTAAATGCTGTGCATCTGCCGCACTACCGCCATTCCCCGCAAATAATATTTTTTTACCCGCTTTTAATGCTACAATACAGCGATTGGCAATATCATCAGCCACGGCTAACAAAGCTGCATCTTGCTGAACCACACTTAACACGCCAACTAACTTTTTAATTTCATCTTGAATGAGGTGATGCATACAAATTCCTTATCTCACCAAACACGTTTCATTTTGTGAAACACGCTCACGCCAATAATCCAATAAATCGGCCATCGTTTTTTCAAACGTAATTTTTGGCTTCCAACCTGTGTGCTGCTCAAATTTACGCATATCCGGCACTTGCAAATCCGCATCAATCGGGCGCAAACGCGCTGGGTCAACTTCCACTTTAATATGTTTTTTCTCTGGCGATAAACTAATAAGATAATCAAGCAACTCACCAATAGATAAACTGAACGTACCACCAATATTGTAATATTCCCCTGGAATGGGGTTATGTGTTACCAAGGTATAATACGCATCAACAGCATCACGCACGTCTGCAATGGTACGTAATGAATTCAAATTGCCTACTTTCACGACAGGTGCAATCATACCCGCTTCTATCATTGCAATTTGCTTTGCAAACGTTGATTCTGCAAACACATCACCACGACGAGGACCCGTGTGTGTAAACATGCGCGTTGTCATCACCGTCATGTTGTATGCTTCAGCGTAAAAACGACCGACTAAATCTGTGCCCACTTTCGAAATTGCATACGGCGATGCCGGGTGGAATGTACATTCTTCGTTAATTGGAATTTTTTCTTTCGGCACACGCCCAAATACTTCAGATGACGCGCAAATGTGAATGACAGCATCGCTTTTATATTGTCTTAAAGCTTCTAATACCCGCGATGTGCCTTGAATATTTGTTTCATACGTATCAAGCGGTGCGGTAAAACTGGTTTGTGGGAAACTTTGTGCAGCTAAATGAAACACGTAATCCGGTAAAGACTCTCGCACCACATAATCGATAGACGATGAATCACGCAAATCACCGTACACCAGTTTAATGCGTTCATTTTTATTAATGAGCGGGAGTAAATGTGAAATATTATCAAGCGGGCTGCGCCAGCGGCACATGCCGATAATATCCCAATCCGTTTTTGCCAAAAGATAATCAGCAAGATGTGAGCCTACCATCCCTGTTATCCCTGTAATAAGCGCGCGTTTTTTTGTCATATCATCCTCACCTGACACATCCTAGCGTTTTCCGGAGGATTAATGTAACCTAAACACCAATAAAGTCAAATGAAATACGGACATGCGCATTTTACTATTAACAGACAACCACACACCCACTGGCGGGGCTGAAAATTATTTCTTTGATTTAAAAAACAAACTGAAAACCATCGCCGGGAATGAAGTGTATTCATTAGGCTTTACACCACAGCCTGAAACCGGTGAAGATTACACCACCTTTCGCGCCCCTGCTTCAAATTTATCCCGTTTGTGGTGGCAACTTTTTCCTAATCGCAAAATAACGCGCATGCTTGCAAAACATTGCCACACATGGAAGCCTGACATTATTCACGTTCACAATGTAAAATATTTTACGCCTAGCGTTTTAAAAGTCTTACGCCGCTACCCAACATTACATACCGTGCATGATTTTGGCGCCGTCTGCCCGTCTGCACACAATATTCACCAAGATTTAAGCCCGTGCGACACCGGCTTTACATTTAAATGTTTGAGAGAACATCAACATAAACACACCCTGCCAATTTATCTCGCGCAATTATTATCGTTTCTATCGCGTCGGCGTCATACACAAAAAAATATCACACAACTACATACAGTTTCGCCTATTTTAGGAACGTATTTAAAACAACATTACCCGCAAACGGTTACAGTTATTCCCCCGTTTCATCTAGAAACCTTAGCGGTTTCAACACAAGCGCCTCACCCCCATCATTTTCTATACGCAGGTCATCTCGGCTCACATAAAGGCTTAAGGCATTTACTCGCTGAGTTTGCGCTCGCCATCAAAACCCTACCAAGCTTAAAATTAACCATTGCGGGTGATGGCCCAGAAAAACACTCGCTCGAAAAATATTGTGGAACACTGAACATTACACATGCCGTGCAATTCATTGGCTGGCAAACACAATTAAATGAACACATTCTCGCACACGCCGCCACCATTGTGCCGAGTTTATGGATGGAAGCGTTTGGTTTAGTCATTTCTGAAAGCATGGCACATCAACGTGCCGTCATTGGTTCAAACCGCGGTGCAATTCCTTGGTTAATCACAGATAACAAAACTGGTTTAATTTTCAACCCACAAAAAAAGGGTGATTTAGCGGAAAAAATGCTGACACTTGCAAATAATCCAGCAACGACGCAAACCATGGGTCTTGCAGGCCAGGAGAAATTAAAGCATTTATTAGATAATGAAACTGCACTGAAAACACTGATGAACACTTACCGCAACACCATTAGACAATACGCAAACAACACGCAAAAAAACCGACACGCCAGATAATGCGTGTCGGGTATACCTTAATTAACGCTAACTTGATCAGTAATTTGTTGTAAGCTTTCAGCGTTTAATTTTTTGAAGCCTTTTACATTGGCAAGATCTTGCGTCGTTTTGAAGTCACCGTGTTTTTTACGGTAAGCCACAATCGCGCGCGCACGTGATGCATTCAAGCCTTTCACTTTCATTAAATCTTTCGCGCTGGTTGTGTTCAAATTCACCTTCATAGTTTCAGGCTGAACAGCCGTGGTGGTGTCTTGCGTTGCCGTCGGGGCAGCGGCATCGTCTGCAAAAACAGGGGAGGCAATTGCTAGGGCTAAAGCTGAGGCAACAACAACACGATAAAACGACATGAGGAAACTCCTTAAGATTAAATATAAGCCAGCTTCATCGCCGGCTAAACAGCAAAAATCATACTGCCGGCTTGCGAAAAAATATACCCCTTCTTCGTCTTTTTTTGCTAAACTTCGTTCATCGTCGTGCTTAGTTTAAGGAAGTCAGCATGTTATCCCAGAAAATTGCTTATCCTTTAGTCAGTTTTGCCTTGAGCCTTGGCTTAGTGAATACTGCTTTGGCCAACCCTATTATTCCTGTCCCCACCCAGCCCCAACAGGCGGTTTTCACCCCCACTGCGCCTGACTTAAACGCCACCGGTTATATTTTAATCGATGTGAACAGCGGGAAAATCATCGCCGAGAAAAATTCCGACACCCGCATGCCACCCGCGAGCTTAACCAAGCTCATGAGCATGTACATTGTCTCAGCCGCCCTGAAAAACGGCCAAGTTCACTTTGATGACAAAGTCCGCATCAGCACCAAAGCCTGGAAAACCGAAGGCTCGCGCATGTTCGTGAAAGTCAACGACGAAGTGCCTTTAAAAGACTTAATGCAAGGCGTGATTGTTGCCTCAGGTAACGACGCTGCGGTTGCCTTGGCTGAACACATTGGCGGGTCTGAAGAATCGTTCACCGGTTTAATGAACCAACAAGCCAAATTACTCGGCATGAGTAACAGTCATTTTATGGATAGCACAGGCTTACCCAACCCTAACCATTATTCTACCGCCCACGATTTAGCACGTTTAAGCGTTGCCTATATCAAAAACTTCCCTGAAGATTACGGGTTTTACTCAGAAAAATGGTTTACCTATAACGGCATCCGCCAGCCCAACCGTAACCGCTTGCTGTGGCGCTTCCAATACGCTGATGGCTTGAAAACCGGTCACACCAATGAAGCGGGCTATTGCTTAGTCGCTTCTGCGAAAAAAGACGGCATGCGTTTAGTCAGCGTTGTCTTAGGTGAACCCAACGACCTCGGCCGCACGGAAGATTCTATCCGCCTCTTAAATTACGGCTTCCGCTTCTTTGAAACCCACAAAGTTTACAATGCCGATATGCCGCTGGTACAAGCCCGCGTCTGGCAAGGTCAACAATCACAAGTGCCTTTAGGCGTTGCTGAAGATATGTACGTCACACTGCCGGCCGGTCAATACAAAAAACTGCAAGCGTCTTTACAATTAAATAACCCCTTAAAAGCACCTATCATTAAAGGGCAAGTGTACGGCACGCTAAATATCACCTTGAATAACCAAGTGATCGCCAGCAAGCCGCTCATTGCTTTAAACAATAACCCGTCGGGGAATTTATTCCGACGCTCGTCTGACGCTGTGAAATATCATTTCCACAATTTGTTTTCCAGCAACGACGATAAACTTAATACAGGTTAGCCCGTGACTGACGAAACGCCTTCTGCCCTCACCTTCCCTTGCGACTTTCCTATTAAAGTCGTGGGGTTGGCGAGCGCTGATTTTCAAAAAAATATTGTTGCCTTAGTACATGAAATTTTACCCACGTTTTCCGAAACGCAAGTGCAAACACGCATTAGCGGCGGCGGAAAATATCTTGCCCTAACATTAACCGTACATGTCGAGAACAAAGAAACCCTCGATAATCTCTATCGTAAACTCAGCGCTTCACCCCTCGTATTGATGGCGCTATGACGAAATTAATCGCTCGCTGGCTAGGCGTAAACCAACCGTATCGCGATGTGTGGCATGCCATGAAGGAATTCACACAATCCCGCGATGAACACACCCCCGATGAAATTTGGCTTTTAGAACACGCACCGGTTTTCACGCAGGGTCAGAATGGGAAGGCGGAACACGTATTAAATCCGGGCGATATTCCCGTCATTCAAACCGACCGCGGCGGGCAAGTGACTTACCACGGCCCGGGGCAACTCATGGTCTATACCCTCCTAGATATTCAACGCCTCGGCCTAAACATCCGGGAATTGGTGAGTTTATTAGAAAACGCACCCATCCACTTTTTAGCCTCGCAAAATATCACGGCTGAAGCCAAAAAAGACGCGCCAGGTATCTATGTCAATCAGCAAAAAATCGGCTCCATTGGCCTTCGCGTGCGCCGCGGACGAGCCTACCACGGCTTAGCCTTCAATGTTGCCATGGATTTATCGCCTTTCAACCGAATAAACCCCTGTGGATTCAGCCAGTTACGCATGACAGATTGCCGCCAACTCGGCCTTACGAATACCCCTTTAGAAATTGGTCAAGCCTTAGTACACTACCTGTCACAACAACTGGGCCTTGCAACGCCCCCAATACAGAGCGAGTCAAAAGATGAGTGATGGAAAACAACGCGGCGCAGATAAACTATCTCGCATTCCCGTCAAAATTGAACCGACGGTTGAAGCCTTACGCAAACCCGATTGGATACGCATACGTATACCCGCCAGCCCCGCCGTCAGTGAACTGAAACAATTACTCCGCGAAAACAATTTAGTCACCGTGTGTGAAGAAGCCTCATGCCCGAATTTAGCCGAGTGTTTTACGCACGGCACCGCCACCTTCATGATTATGGGCGATAAATGCACGCGTCGTTGCAGTTTCTGTGATGTGGCACACGGGCGGCCTGACCCGCTAGACCAAGACGAACCCATGCACTTGGCGAATACCATTGCAAAAATGCGTTTGCGTTACGTCGTCATTACCTCGGTAGATCGCGACGATTTACGTGACGGAGGCGCAAGCCACTTCGTGAATTGCATTACAGCCATTCGTGAAAAGTCACCCAATATTCAAATTGAAGTCTTAGTCCCTGATTATCGCGGCCGTTTAGAGCTTGCGCTCACTGAAACCGGCAAAGCACTCCCTGATGTGTTTAACCACAACATTGAAACCGTGCCACGTTTATATAAACAAGCCCGCCCAGGTTCTGATTACGCGCACTCGTTAAAGTTACTGCAAGAATTCAAGAAACGCTATCCGGGCATTCCGACCAAATCTGGAATCATGCTAGGATTGGGTGAAACGAATGAAGAAGTTGAACAAACGTTGAAGGATCTTCGTGCGCATGATGTTGATCGCGTCACGCTGGGCCAATATCTTCAACCGAGCAAATTCCATTTGCCCGTCACAAGATATGTCACCCCAGCCGAGTTCGATCACTTCGGAGCATTTGCCAAGGAACTCGGCTTTGAAAACATTGCAAGCGGCCCCCTTGTCAGATCTTCCTACCATGCGGATAAACAAGCTGCAGGTGAAGAGGTAAAATAAGCATGACTGACATTGTTAATCCATTGTTTCAATGGCTGAACGCCAATCCTGAATTAGCAGGACTTGCCACTTTTGCAATTTCGGCGGCAGAATCGGTCGCGGTGATTGGCACCATTGTGCCAGGCACCGTCACGATGACAGCGATCGGCACCTTGGCCGGTGCGGGTGTCATTCCACTCTGGTCTACCCTTATTTGGGCTATCTTAGGCGCCATTCTCGGCGATGGAATCAGCTATTGGCTGGGTTACTATTTCAAAGATCGCATTCGTAATATGTGGCCTTTCAACGACAACCCCGCCGTATTGCAACAGGGCGAGAAATTCGTCAACAAATACGGCGTGATGAGTGTGTTTATTGGACGCTTTATCGGCCCTATTCGTGCTTTAGTCCCCGTCGTCGCCGGCATGCTCGGCATGAAACCTTTGCAATTTACCATTGCAAATGTGGCTTCAGCCATCGGCTGGGCACCCGCTTACATGTTTCCCGGCATTTTACTAGGCGCAGCTTCCTTAGAACTTCCACCTGATATTGCCATGCATGTTATTCTGGTGCTCTTCATGGGCGGTCTTGGTATTGTTTTCTGTTTTTGGTTTATTTATAAAGTCTTGCAATTGATTCATCTTCAAATTGACCAAATACAAAATTGGGTGTGGGAGCACTGCAAAAACTCACGTTGGCTTTCTTTTATCACGGATGCTTTAAAACATCATGACCCAGAACGCAGACACGGGCAATTAAATGCTGCCATTTATTTAGGCTTAATCGTCATTGCCCTCGGCCTTCTCTCACTCGCCGTCAAAATAGATGGCGCGCCCAGCTTTCTTGTCAACGATGCTGTGTTTCATTTAGCGCGCGGCATACGCAATGAAACGCTCGATAACATCATGATCAATATTACACTCTTGGGACAAAGCCAAATTCTTTTCCCGGTGATTATTGCGATGGTTGCTTGGTTGCTATATTGCCGACGTTTTTCCGCAGCCATTCATACCGTTTTATTAACCGTGATTACCGCAGGCAGTGTGTTTATTTTAAAACATTTCGTGCAATCGCCACGGCCTTGGGGCATTGCCAATCAAGCCGCCACTTTTTCCATGCCTAGCGGACACGCGACCCTTTCAACCGCTTTATACGTTGGCTTAGCCTATTTAATGGCAGCCAATGTTTCACGTCAGCGTCGCTACTTGATTTATTTACCCGCGTTTATTTTAGTGTTTCTAGTGTGCTTATCGCGCGTGTATTTAGGCGCACATTGGTTTACCGATGTCATTGGCGGCTGCTTACTCGGCGCGGCCACTTTATTGTTCACCATTATTTCTTATGAGCGCCATAAAACAAAACCTGTACCCCCGCGCGGCCTATTCCTCATTGGGTTGGTCACACTTTGCATCAGCTACGGGTATTATCACCACCGTTATTTTACTGAGTTACAAGATAACCACACGCTTGAAAACTTGCCTATTGCACAAATTAATGACGAGACTTGGTGGCGTGACAACAATGAAATTCCTACGTTTAAAACTAGCTTGTTTGGGTTTCGTTCACAGCGCATTAATTTAGAATGGGCGGGCAATATCGACGACATTCGAAATTCGTTGAGCAAACAAGGATGGTCGCGTCCACCAGCAAGAGATTGGATTAGCACGCTACATCGCATTGCCGATATTAGCAGTACACAATATTTGCCCTTAATTTCGCCGCAGTACCTTGATAAAAAACCGGCCTTAATCATGACGCGCACCATTGGCGATAACAAACAATTGCTCGTCATTCGATTGTGGGATGCAAATCGTGTACTAACCAAATCTAAGCATCATTTATATGTTGGGTTTGTTGGAGCGGTACCACGCTCGTATAGCTGGATTTTGAAAAAACATACCGGTGAGTTAGAACCTGAATCAGATTTAGTGTTTCCTGCCACGCGTCAAAAAACGGCGTGGGAATGGAAAGTCTTAATCATGAGCCCCAAAAACAATGCTCACGAAGAAGCCCATCAAAAAATATTACTCATTAGACCAAAAAGGACGTAACCATGGCATTCTTTACTGATTTAAGCTTGTTCACTGCAAAAGCCTTGGTGCTGCTCATCATTGGGCTTGCCTTTATTTTCAGTTTACTGGTGTTAATGGCACGGGCTAAACAAGTTGGGAGTGGCGGACGGTTAAGCTTAAAAAACTTGAACGAAAAATTGGAAAACACACGTGAAACCATCTTGATGGAAGTGTTGCCCAAGAAAATCTTTAAGCAGTTTTTAAAACAACAAAAAAAATTAAATGCGGAAAAAGCAAAAGGTGAAAAACGTAACCCCGCCGTGTATGTGTTAAATTTTGACGGTGACATTAAAGCTTCAGCCGTTGATCATTTGCGCGAAGAAGTGAATGCCATCATTATGGCGGCCACACCCCAAGATGAAGTGGTCTTACGCCTTGAGAGCGGTGGCGGCATGGTACATGGTTATGGGTTAGCTGCAGCGCAGTTAGCGCGTTTGAAAGAAGCCGGTATTAAATTAACCGTAACCATTGATAAAGTCGCGGCCAGCGGTGGTTATTTAATGGCGTGTGTGGCCGACCAAATTTTAGCGGCACCATTTGCCATTATCGGCTCGATTGGCGTCATTGTGCAGTTACCCAATTTTCACCGTTTATTGAAAGAAAAAAACATTGATTTTGAAATGGAAACTGCCGGTGAATATAAACGCACCATTACCATGTTCGGCGAAAACACCGACCAAGGCCGTGAAAAATTGAAAGAAGAATTAACCGAAATCCACGACCAATTCAAAGAACTCATCGTCTTGCACCGTCCCAAAATTCAAATTGACCAAGTCGCCACCGGTGAACACTGGTTAGGTCAGCACGCCTTGAAATTAAATTTAGTGGATGGTTTAAAAACCAGCGATGCGTATTTATTAGAACGCAGCAAAGAAATGTCTGTCTACGAATTGCAATACGAAATCAAAAAACCGCTGCTCGCGAAACTTACGGGGGCAGCCGCCTCTATGGTACATCAATCACAATTATGGATTAGCAGTTTCTTCCGTACAGCGTGAGTAAAACAATGTGGCGCGGGCACCTTCAAAATCGCTGCCCGTCCAAATGTTTTGCTCTGTAAACATTAGAATATGTAATTTAGAATAATACGTTGCCATCATAGGCGCGTTATTTAAAATGCCGGCGAATGTCACTTGGTTATCGCTATAGGCTATCACCTTCATTGATGCACTTATCGGTTTTTGTTCGCTGTCGTTTACAAAAACGGCTGAATTACGAATACTAAAATCAACCATCTCCGATGCACTATTAAAGACGATATGCGGGTTTGCGCCCGATACTTTATCACGACTCATTTGAAACTTATTATTTTCAACACCCGCGCTATTTTTAGTAAAATAATCAATGCGCGTACCCACAGGCGGCTCGCAAGTTACTTGGGTCGTTCTTGCCGGTTCGGCGGCAAAAAGTGTCGTGTTTGCTGTTAATATTACCAATAATAATGTCGCATTGCGTAAACGCATTTCAAACTCCCTGTTTAGATAAGACTTCCAACAAAAACAACAAGATCGCCACAAAAGATTATTTTTTTGAAGTATAGCAGATAAAAATGCCTTTATTTTTACGCTGAAAAATCAATGCATTAAACCATTGGGAAACATCCTAATATTATAAAGCAAAAGAAAATGTTAATTTAGAGTTATACCAATATTGAGAGCACAGTGTTGGTAACAAGTAAAAAGCAGAAACAATTTAAAAAGATAAAAATGATTTCCCGGACGAAATCAGCACAATAATAAAATATCATGTTGTTAATGCTTTTTGCTTCTGCTCTTTATGAAACTGGATTTTATAAAGAGCTAGATTCAACAAAAAATGGCTGATTCAACACAATGAATCAGCCATTTTTTTATTTATTTCTGACATTTTTCAGCCTATGATATTCGCCACTCAATTTCATTTAGGATTAAACATGCCAGAAACCTCAGTTAGAAATGCAAGGTTAACACTTGCTACGCAAATTGTTTTGAGCGGTGTTGGTTTAGGAAGTGCAATGTTATATTGGTCGCCAAGTGGTGCATGCATTCAATCACCATCATGCGGTGAATGGATGACAAATTTCGTGCCCGCCAATGTTGCCAAAGGGGTAATGATGTCGGGCGGCATCGATTTTGGTTTAATCAGTGCTTATATGTCGTTTTATGCCATTCGTGAATTAACAGAATATATTCAAGGACAATCGAGTTTAAAATCAAAAATTGGTAAAGCGGGGTTGGTGACGTTTTTTGCGCTCTCACAGAACACGCGTTTAATTTTATTAACCTTAACAACGTCGAAATTTTGGTGGGAATCGACTATCACGGTCATGGGTGGCATACCAACGGCTTTTTATTCGGCAACGGGTTTGGTTAAGAAAGATATTCCAAAATTATTTGATCTTGTAAATATTCATTCCCGTCCTTTGCGTTCGAGCGTGAAAGGCTTATTTTTTAAGCCCAATCAACTTGAAATTGAAGAAAGAAAGCGCATCGATGATTACCGCCAGCAACAAGTAATGTTTAATAAAAAAATCGCAGCGAAGTTTGCTTATCTTGCGCGTAATCACGACCACTTCCCAGAGGTTGAGGTACAAGATAGTTTAACGTTTTTATCGGGTCAAATGGGAGAATATACGCCGAGTCGTTTTCGGCAAGTGACCACCAATGGCATGGGTGTGTTGGGCGGCATGATCGGTGCGTATTTCGCAACGTTTTTAGCGATGAATACACATTCTAATTTATCGCGTTTAATTCCAATTGAAGAAGTCGTGGTCTTACTTGCCATTTACCTCTCTATTACTTTGTATTATCCGCATGTGCGCATTATGGCGGAAGGGGCGAATCGGTTGACTAATCGCGCGTTCGATTTTCTTGATCGCACAAGCAGCCAGGCTTTGCATGCGGAATTTCGGCCAATTATCACCTCGATAAATAATGGGCTTGCCTTAATTTTATCTGTGTTCTCTTATGCGGTGATGAGTAATGTGTATAATGCAGAAATGACACCAGCGAGGGTGCCTGATAATCAAACGCGTGAAGCCTTGGGTTATGCGGCTGATGTCGGAATGAATTTATATCATTTTTTCGGTATTTTGCATTTTTGGGAAATTATTTACGGGCATTTGAATAAGCAAGGGACAGAAAAAACCTTGTATCAATTTGAGAATGATGTAAAGCATATGACGGGCTTGCGGAGTGATCAGTTTATTAAGTTTGTTGAAAATAATTCTGCAGAGAGAAACACACAGCTTGAGTTGCAAGTAATCGATAAACCCGTGCCGGTAGAATCGCTGATTACACCGATGGATGAAGAGTCCGCCTTACTTGGGAATAAACGAAAAAATGGCTGGTCGAATTTGTTTAGTTGTTGCAAACGAGAATCAAAGCCGTTGTTGAAATTTTCAAACCCGGCGTTGAATTAACGATTTTGGAAAACAGAAAGCGGCCTCCCCCTCGCCCCCTCCTTCCAAACCATGCTATCACCGTTCATCCTTCGAGACGCGCAAAAAACGCGCTCCTCAGGACGAACGGCAGGAAACGCGCTCCTCAGGACGAACGGGATGGTACAGGTTAAATCTCCAAACTCCCACCGTTCGTCCTGAGGAGCACCTGTTTTTTAGGTGCGTCTCGAAGGATGAACGGCGAGGGCAGTACGCCTTTTGCACCGCGAAGTCCGCGAGGAAAATAGTCACGGCGGAAAGCACGGATGAGCGTGGTGGGTATACAGGCTTTTAAAAGCTTCAAAATATGTCACGCGCCTTCAGCGCTTAAAGCGGTTGTGGGGTGCGCACAAAACCCAGGGTAACGGCGTTCGCTACGCGCTCGCCTAACCCTAGGCTAAGATGTTATTGGCTTACAGCCAACACAGCCTTAAAGCAAAGTATTTAATTAACTGCCAACACAACCTTAGAACAAAGTATTTAACAAACTGCCAACGACTATAAAATTTTGCGTCTATTCTTCAGGGGCAAGGGGTAGGCTATAAGCAGCGAAGACCCATCCGCCTAAAAATAAAAATCCCCCGTCACTGGGTAGTGGTCTGATAATTCAAACTCAGGCCACATTTGTTCATCAGCAAGTGCGCGGTTAATCCAGATATTAGCATAAGCAAGCACCGGTTGACGGTGGTCTTTTTGCGCAAAGATATAGTCAATTTTCGCGCGATCGCTGCTAGTTGACATCCCATTCGTTAAAGCATCTACTGAATAAGGATAACCAATATTTTTCACATCTTGCACGTTTAGCACACTATTCAAATTATCTTCTTCATGCGACCCTTGCATAATATTAAAATCACCCGCTAAAAACACCGGTTGCGTCGTCGGAATATTTTTCGCTAACATAAAATTACGCATTTCTACCAACTGTTGCTCGCGCGTTTTCGCATCATCAGACCCTGATTGCAAATGTGTACCAAACACATGAAACACAAATCCGTTTTTATTAATCCGTGCGTAAGACACCCCTTTCGCCGCTAAATCGTCCATCCCGCTACCTGCTTTAAACACGATTTGATCTTCTACTTCTATCGGCCAACGACTAAAAATCATCACCCCACCCGTTAGCATTTTCGAACTATCGTCACCAACAACTAACGTGTTATATGGGTACTCGCGCGACATTATCTCCAACATCGTCTCGCGCAACCCTGGGTCAAATAATTCCTGCATCACCACCACATCAGCATTTTTCACTGTGAGTGGAATATCTTTCACACGTGTTTTTGGCTGGTTTAAATGATCCACCGCCCCTGCGACACTCGGCATCATTTGTGTATTATAAGTAATAATGCGTATGTGCTCTTGTGACGTCGGCACCATCAACACTGCCGGCTTTTGATTCAACACAATTTTATAGTTATCAAATAAATGCACACTCGGGCGCCAGGCTTTTGCATAAATAGTGCCTTCCTCAAACTGCACGCGGTTAATTTTATTATCACTCAACCACACGGTAGGTGCTGCTGCACCATCAGCAATTTGCCACGCTGCGTCAACTGTAGAGCCATAGACAGTTTTTGCAACTAAATTAAAATTAAAATACAGCGCATGCGTTAACCCCTCACCCGCTGCCTGTAATTGAAATAAATAGGTTTGATTTAATTTCACACCAACATTTCGCATAAACCAAATAATTTCTTTGGTTTGATACGGCATTAACGTGGTTGTTTCACCCTGCCAATTTGACCCGTGCTTGAAACTTGCGTCTGTTGTTTGCAAACTTGGCGTCACCACAATGGTTTTTGCAGAATTATTGGTGAAATAGATATGCGTTCGATCAATGGTTGCAAACGCCGTAGAAGATATGAAAAAAAAACAGAAAAAAAGAAAGAAAATCTTTTTCATGAAGGAAGCTCCCTGCCTCAACGCACAATAAAAATGGCAGGATTGATCGAAGGCCCGAGAATGATAAGTGGACGTCTCTGTGATGCTTTAGGCGTCCTCAATGAGGCATGCTCACCGCACCAACGCTCTGACTTCCCCGGACTATGCTTGTAGGGCTTCGATCAATACCTGCCTCATGAATATATAACCCAAGCCCTCGCGCGAATCAACCTATTTAAGCAATTTTACGAAGTAATCTTGAATGGCTTCTTCATCTAGCAATGACTGATACAAGCCAATCACGCCATCTGGTCGAACAATGCACAACCTCGCGCCACTTGCCCCGTAAGCCTTATGCAAATGCCCTTCATTATCTAAAATACTATTTTGCTCAATATCGATGGGTTCTTTTACGATAATATAAGCTTGCATGAGGTGATCGTAACATTCGCGTAACCAGCTGTATAAAACCTTCGCCTCTTCTTTGGAACGATCAAAAGTCTCATGCCCCGTGAAAATTAAAATAGTATGTCGTGGATGTTTGAAATAATCGAATAAGTGCATCGTGCCTGAAATAATCACATCAGGTGCGCGCAATCCTGGTTTAATATCATCAGGCGCTTCACACGTTGTGTAATTAATAATCTCACTTTTTTCATAGCGTATTGTTAACTGCCCTACCCGGTTACTCATTTTTTCACGTATCTTTTGGCTATGCGCTAAAATATAAAATAACGCACGTCTGACCCAATTCATGCCGGGTAAGTGTGAAATCATCACTTTCGTCATTTTTTCAGTCGTCCGTACAATATTTTCAATAACGGGCAGACGTTCTGCTTCATAACTATTCAATAAATTCGCATTTGCCTCACCGCGCAAGACCAAGGCCAATTTCCATGCTAAATTGTGCGCATCTTGAATACCCGTATTCATCCCTTGCCCGCCGACGGGTGAGTGAATATGCCCTGAATCACCAATAAAAAAGACGTTTTTAAGACGCAAATTCTTTGCAACGCGACTATGAATCCAGAAAGGCGACACCCAAACCAAATCACTCACATGAACTGTATTGCCCGTTCTGTTTCTCACGAGTGATTCAACCATCTCTAGTGAATACGGTGGTTTATGATCAATGGCATTCGCAACGAGGCGATGATACTCTCCCAAGGGAAACATACCCAGAATTTTGCCTGAGTGAATATATAACTGCACTTTCACTGACGATTTTTTCTCAGCTAATTTCACATCAGCCACTAAAAAATTATCTTGTATATCATCGCCAACGAAAGGAATATTGAAACATTGACGCGTGATACTGTGCGCACCGTCGGCTGCAATAATCCAATCTGACACCAACACCTCATTACGCCCTTCTTTCGTTAAACTAATTTCATAACGACCATCAACCGGCAAAATACGATTCACCGTGGTTGAGCGCTCAACGTAAATACCCCACTCCGCCAAGCGATCATTCAAAATAGCTTCTGTCTCTGACTGCGCTAACATTAAAATATACGGGTAGGTCGAGTGAATTTCATTGAAAACCACTGATTCTGTCGCCGACCCCAAATAGACATCCGCCCCTTGATTACGTGTGCCACGCGCTAAAAATCGCTCGATTAAACCCATTTGATGAAGAATTTCGAGGGTACGCGGCTGGATGGCCGCAGCATTAGAGGTTTTAGTAGCTTCAGGTTTTTTATCCAGAATACGAAACGGTACGCCGTGACGACGCAGCTCGCAAGCGGCTGCCAAGCCCGAGGGCCCGGCACCGATGATCAAAACGGGTATATAGCTCATAGGTCACTTCCATGTTTAAGAGGGGGGCTATCCATTGTCCACCCAGGCATTATACCTTAGGCCTTACCTTTCAGCCAAGTTAGCACTTCTTTGGTGTAATACGTGATAATCATGTCCGCACCCGCGCGCTGGATGGAGGTGAGCACTTCCATCACCCCGGCTTGCTCATTCATCCAGCCTTTTTCAGCCGCGGCTTTTAACATCGCGAATTCGCCGCTGGTGTGGTAGGCACACAGTGGAATATGCGGGAAGGTTGTTTTCACGCGGCAAATCACATCAAGGTAGGCATGCGCCGGCTTGACCATTAACATATCCGCCCCTTCTTCAAGGTCGAGGGCGCATTCTTTTAAGGCTTCTTGAGCATTGCGATAATCCATTTGATAGGTTTTTCGGTCGCCAAACTGCGGCGCTCCCTCAGCTGCCATTCTAAAAGGCCCGTAGAGGGCAGACGCATATTTGGTGGAATAACTTAAAATAGGCAGCGATTCAAACGAGGCGCTATCTAGCGCTTCGCGGATGGCAAAGACCATACCATCCATATTTGCACTGGGGGCAACCATGTCAGCACCGGCTTGCGCGTGGCTCACGGCTTGTTTGGCAAGTAAAGCAATCGATTCATCATTATCAACGACCACTTCTTTTTTATCGGGCGCGTGTATCACACCGCAGTGACCGTGGTCTGTGTATTCACATAAACAGACATCGGTAATCACAAACAGTGTCGGGGCTGTGTTTTTAATACAACGAACCGCTTGTTGAATAATGCCATCGTCGCTGTAAGAATCTTGCCCTAAGGGGTCTTTATGCGAAGGAATGCCAAATAATAAAACGGCATGCACCCCGAGTTGCACTAACTGTTCAATTTCAGCAGGCAGTTGATCAATACTGAAATGAAAATGACCAGGCATACTTGCGATCGGTGTTTTAATGCCTTGTCCGTGTTTGATAAAAATAGGGTGAATTAATTTGCGCGGATTAAACGCCGTTTCACTGACTAACGCACGTATGGCTTCATTATTACGTAAACGACGCGGGCGTGTTCTCGGGTATTGGCTGTTTACAATCATTCATTGTCTCCTGATTAATGAAATTTTAAGGCTCTGGGTTCTTCAGAGGCAAGGGCTAATGGGTTCGCCCATTGTTGAACGACGCGTTTAAATAAATCAATGTAATGCAGATAAATATTCGGATGCTTTACAAGCATCATATCAAGTACACGGTCTGTGGTTTCTACTTGAAAAAGTGCTTGTAGTCGAGGACGATAATCCGCTAAAGATTCATCTTCTTTAAAGCGCGTCATCAGTTTTTCAAAGTGTGCTGGCCAGCAAAGCGCATAAGCAAACAAGACAGGAACAGCAACGCCATCAGCAGAAACCGTTAACTCAAGCAATTCACAATATAACGCTGGGTTATTTATTTGCGGTAATAATGCAAACAAAAGGTTATAACTTACCTCAAGCAGCGAATAAATAAGTGGGTGTTCAAAGTCCCGCAGCAAAGGACTTTTTCGCATTAATTCGCTCACCAGTTTTGCTGACGTTAAATACGGTAACAACTTGGCGTTTGTTTGCAGCGCAATCAGGCATTGCTCTAGCAGATTGGAATAAATAACTTCTTGCGCAGATAGATCAAAATGATCAAACTGATTAAATATACTGGCTAAAAGCTTGTCTTTTCGTTCGCCAGAAAAATATTCTAATCTAACACTTTTAAAAATCTTAGCCATCAATGCCGCTTGATCATCCACTTGAAACACACGCCAACATAAGTCAAATAATTCACTAGGCAGATAAAGAATAGTATTAAATAAGGCTGAGTCGTCTTCAAAATTGAGCTGTTTCAGCGCTTTTTCTGCTAAGTCCACGGGCACCGCACCGTGTAATATATCTGAGGCTTGAACAACCTCTAAACCACATTCACATTTTTTATCAATTTGGCGCAGATAGTCAGTGGAAACACCCACCAAAATATTCATACAAGGGTGCTCTTCATGTGTGTAGAGAATATTTTCTAGCAAATCTGCGAGCATTTCAACACAGTAGTTTGTATCGAATAAGGCAAGAATGTCAAAAAATTTTTTACTGCCATCCTTTATTTTTAAGTCTAAGAGTTGATTTTTCAACTCAACCGGTAAATTCTCAAAGAAAATCATAAATCTGACAATGGCATTAGATGACGCTAGGTTTGCCACTTCATTATTCATTGAATAATTTTCACCACCGCGCCTTAAACCTTTAATGAAACGTCTAAGCGCTTTTTTGGGGGTAATACCCGCTTTTTCGATATATCTAATGTCTTCAGCCAATACGCGCCAAGCTTCATTATGCTGATAAACACGCTGTGCAAGGTCGGGGAAATTCGCGTGCAGCATTTTATAAATATAACGCTGCTGAACAAAGCTATAGTGCTTGATGGACTCTAGGTTTAGCATCACACCATCGACACGAGAAAACACACACATTGAGAGCGCCTCCAAGGTGGGCGGAAAACGCTTCAAACTCTCAAGCCCGCTAAGGCGCACCGGTAGCGGCTTTGAACGTCTAAACAAACGTAGTTTCTGTGTTGCTTGCAAGCCTTCAGGGAAAACATCGGGAATATCAATCACAATTTGCTGCCAAACACTCGTCAAGCCACCAGACATACGCTCAATGAGTTCGGCCAAATCTTGAATATCGAATAATACCCTCAGCAAATGGTAATGCATTGTATTCGTTAAGGTATTCACTTGTGTTGTGTAATGCAGAAAATCTGTTCCATTACGCTTGAAACGTGATTGTAATCGATCCAATAATAATACTTCGAAATTTGCGAGATAGGTTTGTGCGTCTGGCTTGTAATCTATACTATTTAAAGCAGCCAGCGCGTCATCTAGCTCAATGAACTCTAAACTTCTTAACAATGCCGCGGAGCTTGTTAATACGCCAATGTTTTCTACGCTTTCCTTGAACTGATCACGGTATTGATCAAGGAGTGTTGATATTTCAAAAACTTTTGAGAGTAATTCTTCTATCATTTCCCGATATCCAAAATTTTCTTCCTGCCATTCAAGCAATGAATACCCTGATTCGTCTCGATGCGTCATTAATTTTTTTCTTTCAATATAAGGCAAGCTTTCCAATATCGCGCGAACTGACTGCTTGATGGCAGGATAGCTAGTCCAATAGTCTTTTACGAGGGTGAAAATAATTGAATGTCTTGGTGCCATATGTGCGCTATCGTGCAGTGTGCAGAATTCAAATAGCTGATCTTTACTGAGTTTCTCGATTAAATAAGCGATTAACGCTGGATTAAACATCGCCGTAAAAAAAACGGATAAATTCAATACACCACCAAAACCGCGCTGGTGCAATATTGTCATTAACTGATCTGTCGTCAGCGATGCCAATACTTTGTCGAGAAAATATTGTGTTTTGGTATCATTATCACCTGCTACATTAATGGCTCTAACAATAAAAGGAATATTTTGCGTATTCACACGCATGAATTCTTCAATGCGTTTTTCTGGTGGAATGAATTTAAGCATACGATCAAAACTTGCACGATTGTCCGCATCAAAAGCCAGATGCAACCCTGATTCCGCTTCTGTGATGCACGCGTAAGCCTGAGATTGCTCATCATCGGGTGTATAATACAAAATATAGTTAATTCGTTTTACTAACTCGATCACATCGCCAGATTCCAACGCATAACGACTTCGAATGCAATCAAGTCGTGCTTGTGCAGGCATGGAAAGTAAATCGCTGAGCAATCCCTTAATTTCGGGCGAAATTTCTGCTCTTAGTTTCTCTATTTCTATCATGACTTCTCGCTTACGCTAATCGCGACCTAGGATATACAGGCTTTTCTTCCTCGGTGCAAGCCATGTCCGACCAATTTCTAGCTAAGGACCTAAACCTTTCGCAGTAATCGATAGACACGAGCATGGTAATGTCATCACTGACATTTGCGCGATCCATAATACATCGAGCACCCACATCAATATGTTCTTCCCACTTAAAGTTACTGGCAATGGCTTCTTTAAATAGTCCGCGAGACTCAAGCAAGTCGGAATCTCCCATCAGCTTCTGTAAAAAGAGATCGCAATGTTCTAAATGATAGGTTGCAAAAGCGGTTATCACCGGAAGCATCCATTCATCGATTTTAATAAATCCACTGATAAGCGTTGAAAATAATGATTTACTTTTAAAACGATCTAACAATAGCAACATTACACCAGGTGACTGTTTCAACAAACTCGCCAGTACACGGCTCGTTTCATCACCGTTGAGAATAGTCAATAATTGATAATCATTCATAAAACCTAAGACATTTTCGTGATATTCAGACTCGTACGACATGACGGCCACGAAATAATCTTGAATTAGCTGACGCGTTTTATGCTCAAATGCTAGCATATGACGAGCCATTGCTGAAATAATCGCTTCGGCTTTTTTCTGCTCGAATGTTTTTTCTGCCAGCGAATACAACACGCGTTGCACAAAGGAATATTGCTCGTCTGGCTTCAACATATATTTCGCTAATGCTTCAAATAACGCATCGATGGTCGCATTAGGGAGGGTTTTTAATGATGCAAACGCTTTATCAGGGTCAGAAAAATCGCATCGCAATATCACTCTTAATATTAATGCTGGTGATACGTTTGTAAAAATGATCGAAGTTGATTGCTGAATATTCATTTGCATGATTTGTGTATGTTGATGCAGATTCATCTGACCTAATCCAGCACTCAAATCTGCTTCAGCAAGTATACTAGCACGACAACGCTCACCTAAGGCTTGCCATTCTTTGTTATGCTGATAAACTTTTTTTGCAAGCGAGGGATAATACATTTTCAATGCTCGATATAATTCGAGATGCTGCATAAAGCTAAAATGCGCAAACGGCGCCAAATTTAACACCAACGCAGCATCTTGCGAAAATACGCAGGTTGATAAAGCTGCTAAAGTTGGCGGCAGGTGCACTAAACTTTCATCACAACCATCAAAAATACTGAGAGATGTGGCTAAATTTAATGATTGTTTACCGTGCTGCGCTTCATTTGGCTCCGCTAAACGAATAACCACTTGCGCACATTGCGCTACACCGCCCGATAAATATTCAATGAATTGCGCTAAATTATCAACCTTTGCAACATAAGGCATTAACTCATAAAACAAATGGTGTGTGATTGTTTGAATTTGCTCATAGAATGGAATGTAAAATACTTCTTTACCGGTTAAGCGCCCTCGCATCACATTGAATAACTGTCCGCGAAATCTTCGAACATCAATTTCCGATGAATACAATTTATCAACCACCTCTTGATATTCAAGAAATTCCATTTCCGATCTTAACACTTCATACGAATCGATATTAATATATGTCGTTTCAGGCTGCTGCTCTACCGCATCATAAGCTTGCGTTAAAATGCGATGAATCATTTGCGCAGGGGTCAATTGGGGCGAGTTATCTGCGTTAAAATCAAGCGCTAAGAAGGTAGGAGTCATAAGGCCTCATTTTGTTTAGTTATTATAATAAATCAGGCGCTTACTATAGCATAAGCCCGGCACACTGTTCCAGAATAGAGCATATTAAAAATATTATTAAAAAATTGCACAATTATTCAATTAGATAATCCTGTGATACGATACCCCTTTTCAAAAGGATAATGCACATGTTTAAACTTGCTAGCGTGATACTAGGCTTAAGCCTCAGCAGTCTTGCCTTTGCAGACACGGTGGTGCCCCTTAATATGACGGCCGACAATGGCGTGGGTACGGCGGTTGGCACGGTCACTCTCACCAAGACGCAATACGGGGTGTTGTTAACACCGAATTTACACGGTTTAACACCCGGCGCGCACGGCTTTCATATTCACGAAAACCCCTCGTGCGATCAAAATGGCATGGCAGCGGGTGGTCACTTCGACCCAGCCCATACCGGCAAACACTTAGGTCCTTATAACAATAAAGGCCACTTCGGTGATTTACCGGTGTTATTTGTGAATGCCGATGGCACCGCAACAACCCCAATCTTAGCACCCCGCATACACGACCTGAGCAAAATTAATGCGCACGCATTAATGGTGCACGATATGGGCGACAACTATTCCGATACCCCTGAAAAATTAGGCGGCGGCGGTGGACGTATGGCGTGTGGTGTGATTAAAGTTAGCTAATGTTAAATAAAAACGGGTTGTGATTTTAAAAATGACAACCCGTTCATTTTTCAGCAATAACGCTTAGTAGCCAGCTGAATAGCTTGAGGATGAGCTATCAAGTTCCATTGACTCAGTGGTGCTGCCGCTATCGATGACAGGTGTGCCAAAAAAGCGGTGTGAGAATGAGCTGATTTTTGCCGGTTTCTTTTCAGTCAGCGCATAGTGATTATCGCAAATGTAGTTAGAAACCGTCTCAGCTACCGCATCAAGTTCGTTGCGTTTATCTTCCATGGTGCCTGCTTGATCTAACCAACCATCTTCTTGATAACGTGTTTTTAATGCTTCTTTCGCTTCCATAATCAATTCACGTGTGATGTGATGATTGTTTTCGCGATATTTTTTCAAGACAAGTAATAATAAACGTTCGGTAGATGACGATTTAATATTACAGGTTAATGTTTTAATGAAGAATTGACCTGCGGTTTCTCGGCCGGTGCCATTATCTTTGATAACATCAGACAAGCGGCTTGCCGGTGTTAAGCTGCTGAATAAATTTTTAATGCGCTGAAGCGTTTCATCGGTTGATTGACGTTCGTCTTTTGTAAAGCGACAACCGACACCACAGGCTTTAAATAAAAGTGATATTGTTTTGATGATGAACGTCACTGGGGTGAATAACACTAAGGCGATACTACCTAAGACAGGTATGCCTTTGCGAACAATCATAATAGACGGCAGTACAATGCCACCGACTAACAAGGCAGAGGCTGCGTAGCCTAAGAAACCCCAGCCTTTTTGGCTTGCAGAGCGTTCATCAGCGTTCCATCCCGCATAGCGCTCACGACCCAAGGCCCCATTCATTAACGAACCAGAAAGTGTTGTAAACGACTGTTTCGTGTTATTAATAATTCGTTTGAATGCGGTAAATACGCCACGTGCAATTAAAATGACGCCAGCAGAAATCAAGCCTGCTACGCCACCGACCAACAAGCCCAATAGTCCACCGCCAAAACGCCAAGCTTTGTAACGTTTACCACTTTCAAGCTGGGAAATATCTTTTGTTTGTGTCGTTTGTTTATGCTTCTTACCCAAAGCAAAACGCACGAAGAACAAGCAAGTTTGACCGCATGCCTTAACAATGTTTGTAACAACACGAGCTGCAAAAATAAACGGTATCGAGATAACACCCATTAACCCACCCACGAGCGTAGCAGGCGCACCAGCAATTTTGTAACGGCGTTTACGTTCGTCATTTTCAAGGCGTGTTAATTCGTAATCTTTTGCAACGAAAGGATTAATAATCT
This sequence comes from uncultured Gammaproteobacteria bacterium, assembly GCA_965653045.1. Lineage (GTDB taxonomy): Bacteria > Pseudomonadota > Gammaproteobacteria > DSM-16500 > DSM-16500 > Aquicella. The sequence continues at coordinate 75,290 of CBFGYM010000004.1, read as the reverse complement.
TGGCGTAAATTTGTTTGAACGAAACAGCGCTGTTCTTAACAATGGCACGGGTAACGCGGTAAGCGCCGATGGCAAGTGCTGTGAACCCACCCACAATGCTTCCTAAAATCACCCCGACAAAACCACCGCCAACACGCCAGGCTTTGTAGCGCTTACCATTTTCAAGCTGTGAAATATCTTTTGTTTGTGTGGTTTGTTCGCGCTTTTTACCTAACGCAAAACGTACGAAGAATAAGCAAGACTGGCCAAATGCCTTAACGGTGTTTGAAATAAAACGGGCACCTAAAATAAACGGCACGGAGATAATACCAGCCAACCCACCCACAAGCGTAGCAGGGCCACCAGCAATTTTGTAGCTTAGTTTACGTTCGTCTTTTTCAAGGCGTGTTAATTCGTAATCTTTTGCAACAAATATATTAATAATCTTGGTGTAAATTTGTTTGAATGAAATAGCACTGTTCTTAACAATGGCACGGGTAACGCGGTAAGCGCCGATGGCAAGTGCTGTGAACCCACCCACAATGCTTCCTAAAATCACCCCGACAAAACCACCGCCAACACGCCAGGCTTTGTAGCGCTTACCATTTTCAAGCTGTGAAATATCTTTTGTTTGTGTGGTTTGTTCGCGCTTTTTACCTAACGCAAAACGCACGAAGAATAAGCAAGACTGACCAAATGCCTTAACGGTGTTTGAAATAAAACGGGCAGCCAGAATAAACGGTATAGAGATAACACCCATTAACCCACCCACAAATGCAGCGGGTCCACCAGCTATTTTGTAGCTTAATTTACGCTCGTCTTTTTCAAGGCGTTTTAATTCGCGATCTTTTGCAACGAAAAGGTTAATAATCGTTGCGTAAATTTCTTTAAACGAAACAGCACTGTTCTTAACAATGGCACGGGTAACGCGGTAAGCGGCGATGGCAAGTGCTGTGAACCCACCCACAATGCTTCCTAAAATCACCCCGACAAAACCACCGCCAACACGCCAGGCTTTGTAGCGCTTACCATTTTCAAGCTGTGAAATATCTTTTGTTTGTGTGGTTTGTTCGCGCTTTTTACCTAACGCAAAACGTACGAAGAATAAGCAAGACTGGCCAAATGCCTTAACGGTGTTTGAAATAAAACGGGCACCTAAAATAAACGGCACGGAGATAATACCAGCCAACCCACCCACAAACGTAGCAGGGCCACCAGCAATTTTGTAACGGCGTTTACGTTCGTCATTTTCAAGGCGTGTTAATTCGTAATCTTTTGTAACAAATACATTAATAATTGTTGCGTAAATTTGTTTGAACGAAACAGCACTGTTCTTAACAATGGCACGGGTAACGCGGTAAGCACCAATTGTAAGTGCTGATAAACCACCCGCAACGCTCCCTAAAATTAACCCGATAAAACCAACGCCAAAAAGCCACGCTTTGTCGCGTTTACCACTTTCAAGCTGGGAAATATCTTTTATTTGTGTTGTTTGTTCGCGCTTTTTACCTAACGCAAAACGCACGAAGAATAAGCAAGACTGACCAAATGCTTTAACGGTGTTTGAAATATAACGAGCACTCAAAATAAATGGTATAGAGATAATCCCCATTAACCCGCCCACAAACGCAGCAGGACCACCCGCTATTTTGTAGCTTAGTTTACGCTCGTCTTTTTCAAGACGTGTTAATTCGTAATCTTTTGCAACAAATACATTAATAATCGTTGCGTAAATTTGTTTGAACGAAATACCACTGTTCTTAACAATGGCACGGGTAACGCGGTAAGCACCAATGGTAAATGCTGACACACAACCCACAATACTCCCTAAAATTACCCCAATAAAACCAGCACCAAAACGCCACGCCCTATAACGCTTACCGCTTTCAAGCTGTGAAATATCTTTTATTTGTGTGGTTTGTTCGCGCTTTTTACCTAACGCAAAACGCACAAAGAACAAGCAAGACTGACCGAATGCTTTAATGATGTTTGAAACAACACGAGCACCTAAAATAAACGGCACTGAGAACACGCCTGCGATGCTACCGGCGACTGAACCCGGCAAGCCCTTCAATTGCTCGCTCAGTTCACGCTGATCTTTTTCATCACGTTTTAATTCATCTTCTTTCGGAACAAAAACATTAATAATGCGGGCATAGATCTGCTTAAATGAATACGCGTTATTCCGATTAAAAATATTTCTTACAAAACGGCCAAACCAAATCACTGGGACAGATATCAACCCAAAAACACCACCCAACAACCAACCCGGAAACCCGCCAACATAACGCCAGGCTTTATAACGTTTGCCACCTTGCAAATGAAATATATCATTCCCTTCAATCGCATCTTTGTGCTTTTTACCTAAAGCAAAACGCGCGAAGAACATCCAGGTTTGCCCTAAGGCTTTAATACTGTGACTCAACGCACGAATTGCGCCAATGACTATCGCCACCGCTGCACCAAACACCGCGCCTGCCACAAGCCCTATCGCTCCACCGCCAAAACGCCAGCCTTTATTAATTGTTTTTACTTTGCTGACCTCACCAATATCGTTAGCATGCATGGGGTCTTCAATACCTGAAGCCTTACGTTCATAAATAGGCAAGGACTCTCGCGCAAACCATAAGGTTGTTTGGAATGCCGCTTTCATTGTATTCGTAAACACACGCCCAATGGCAACCAATGTTAATGGAATAATACCCACAATCACACCGAGCGCTCCACCGACCGCCCCCAGTGCAAGTTTTTTGGCATCCATAATTTTAAATTGTAATTTTATCAGCCCAACGTGGTCTGTTTTAGAGATATCCAACCTAGCAAGTGCGGCCATAAAAACAAAGTGTCTAGCGAATGAATACATTCCTCCTATAAAAAATGCTTTTGCAAAACGGGCAATACCAATCGCGAGTGCTGCGAACCCACCCACAAGGCCACCTAACATTAACCCGATAAAACCGCCACCAAAACGCCACGCGTTATAACGCTTACTACTGTCAAGCTGTGAAATATCTTTTGAATCTGTCGTTTGTTCCCGCTTTTTGCCAAACGCAAAGCGCACGAAGAATAAGCAAGTTTGACCGCAAGCCTTAAGGGTATTTGTAATCACACGCGCAGCCAAAATAAACGGTGCCGAGATAAAAGCAGCCAACCCACCCACAAACGCAGCGGGGGCACCGGCTATTTTGTAGCTTAGTTTACGCTCGTCATTTTCAAGGTGGTTTAATTCATAATCTTTTGCAACGAATAAATTAATAATCGTTGCGTAAATTTCTTTAAACGAAATGCCACTATTCTTAACAATGGCGCGGGCAACGCGGTAAGCACCAATCGCGAGTGCTGTGAACCCACCGACAACACTCCCTAAAATTAACCCAATAAAACCAGCCCCAAAACGCCACGCGTGATAACGCCTACCACTGTCAAGCTGTGAAATATCTTTTGTTTGTGTGGTTTGTTCGCGCTTTTTACCCAACGCAAAACGCACGAAGAATAAACAAGATTGACCAAATGCTTTAACGGTGTTTGAAATAAAACGGGCACTGAGAATAAACGGCACCGAGATAACACCCATTAACCCACCCACAAACGCAGCGGGTCCACCGGCTATTTTGTAGCTTAACTTTCGTTCGTCTTTTTCAAGACGTTTTAATTCGTGATCTTTTGCAACGAATAAATTAATGATAAACGAGAAAACCTGTTTAAATGATTGCGGGCTGTTCTTAATAATTCTTTTCGATAAGCGACCCGATGCAATGACAGGTACAGATAATAAACCGACAACACCACCCAATAACCAACCGGGGAAACCAGCAACATATCGCCATACTTTATATCGTGTTGATTTGTCTTTTAATTGAAAAATATCATTTGCTTGAAACACATCTTTATTTTTCTCACCTAAAGCGAAACGCGCAAAGAACATCCACGTTTGGCCACAGGCTTTAATGCTATTACTCAGCGCACGAAATGCCGCAACCACTGCTGCAATTGTCGCACCGATGATTGAACCCAACACAACACCCACTACACCGCCACCAAAACGCCAAGCGAGATGCTTTTTCGATTGACCCACTTCAGAAATATCTCTCAGATACGTTTCATCAGCAAGACGATCAGGCTTACGTTCTTCCTCGCGACCAACTTCACGCACAAACCAAAACGCGCTTTGTAATAAGGCTTTCACTGTATTAGAAAATACACGCGAAATAAAAACAACGCTTAGCGGAATCAAACCCACCACAAAACCAAGACCAGCACCGAGACTGCCGTATGCAATACTGCCGGCTTTGCGTTGACGATAATGCGCGCTAAATTGTTCAAGACGATTCTCACTCGAGAGATCAAGCCTTGGAAAGTTAGCCATTAAGCGAACGCTAGCACCAAAAGAACGCGCGCCGTCTAAAAAAAGCGGAATAAAACTATGCGAAAATAAAGATGCAACGATACACGGCAACATCACAGGCAAGGCTAATGCGACAAGACCTATTTTGCCCCCGCGCGTTTCAAAAATTTGACCGAGTGTTTCTGAGTCAACCGGGTATTGACTATATTGGCCTAAAACGTTGTAAGACGCTTTTCCAACGCGGCTTGAAAAATGCATGCCATCGCCTAGCGCCGTTTTTAAGTGGCCAAAGCCTTCTTTCATTGCTTTTTGGAGGTTACGCATGCCCTCAGCAAATGCGTGGCGCATTTCAACCATTTGCTGCGCTGCATCAATCTGAGCTTCGCGAATACCTCTTGCTGTTGACATTTTGACCACTCCCGTTATACTTATCAAAATATTTTGCGATATAGTAGCACGCAGACTCAATTTGTACAATTATTTCACATCTTGCTAAGTCATTGAGGAGTATAGAAAAAAATGAAAGTCACCACATTAAAATTAGAAGAAGCAACCGCATTTCCTGACTTAAACGCCGCTGAAGGCAAGGAAGCGGGTTTTGAACGCGAAGTGTTAAACCTAAGCGCCCTCAAATATAAACATTTCCGCGCTGTTGCGCTAAAGCCTGAAGAAGACCAAATGCACTATTTAATGATGCAAATGACGGGCTTAAGCGACGACGACTTGGGTGAGCTTTTACCAAGCGATGCCGCGAAACTTTCCGAGCTAGTGTTTGATTCTATGAAAGAATATATGCAACTTGGCCAGAAAATTGTGAAGAATATGGAATTAGATAAGTAAACCACAAGACGGCACTCACTGAGTGCCGTTTTTTTGTAACTCATTTATAAATCTAAAATTTGTCTCAAGTGATACTCGGCTTAAGCCTCAGCAGTCTTTGCCTTTGCCGACACGGTGGTGCCCCTCAATATGACGATTAAAGTTAGCTAATGTTAAATAAAAACGGGTTGTGATTTTAAAAATAACAACCCGTTCATTTTTCAGCAATAACGTTTAGTAGCCAGATGAATAGCTTGAGGATGAGCTATCAAGTTCCATTGACTCAGTTGTACTCTCGCTGCTAATTGCCTGACTAGCAATTGTCGGAAGACGACCAAAGAACAGTTGTTTATAACGCGTGATCGTAGAGGAAGGTTTCGCATCAATCTGATACTCACCTGTGTGAAGATATCCAGAAACTGCCTTAACAACACGCTCAATATTATTGCGAATATTTTGCATGGTGCCTGCATCGTTTAAGAAAGACTCTTTGCCTTGATAAGGTTTAAGCACTTCTTCCTTCGCTGCATTAATTGCTTTATCCAGATTTGCGTTCTCTTTATAGTGCTTCAAAATTAAGTTTACTAAACGCTCGGAGGTTGAGCTTAAGTTAAATTTCACAGACTTACCAAAGAACTGTTTGGCTGTCACACCGCCGTCGTTTTCTGCGATTACAAACTTTCCTGCCTCTGATTGATTCTCACCAGGCAGACGACCCATTGCACTTAAGGCGGAGTATAAATTTCTTATGCGCTGTGTTGTGTCATCATCTTCAAAATCATGCTTAAACCGTACGCCTTTATCACAGGCTGCAAACGGCAATGCCATCATTTTAAACAATAAAACAACTGGCGATGTTGCAAACATAACGGCTGACCCCAACATCGGAATAGCTTTTCTCAGGGTGAAAATAAACGCACTCACAACACCTGTTGTGAGCGTTGCAGCAAGATACCCGAATGTGCCTACACCTTTCGCTAAACCAGAACGCTCATCCGCATTGAAAGCTTTGAAATGTTCACGACCCAAGGCAACGTTCATCATTGCACCCGATAAAAACTTAAAGTTACGAAGGGTATTCTTGAGTGCAAAAGCTGACCCACGGGCAATTAAAATAATGCCAGCTGTTGCAAAACCGGTGATTAAACCTAAAAAGCCGCCGACACTCCCAACGCTGCAACGCCAGAATTTTTTATCAACTGCGCTTAAGTGATCAAGCTGCGAAATATCTTTGCCTTTCAACTCGTTTCTATTTTTCAAACCAAATCGAGCACTCCATAACCATACTTGACCGAAGGCTTTCATTGTGTTGCTGACAAGGCGGCCAAGAAAAATAAACAAATCAGCGAGTCCGCCAGCAACTGCACCCAAAACCAAGCCAGCAACACCAAAACCACGTTGCGCTTTAGTGCGTTTACGTTTTGTTAATAGATTTTCTTCACCGGTGGGTAATAACGGATTCGTCATGCGTTTAAATATACGACCAAAAGAAATACCGCTTTGTTTCATGAAATGCCCTATTCCGCGTGCTGCTAAAACCACACCTGCTGAAATAAAGCCGGTAACAAACCCTAAACCACAACCAAGGCTACCCACGTAACGGCGCCATTTTTTATCGGCTGCGCTTAAGTTTAAACGTACAATATTATCACCTTTAAATTCGCTTTTATCTTTGAACCCAAAACGCACTGCCCATATCCACGATTGGCCGAAGCCTTTGATGGTGTTACTGACAAAACGACCGAGGAAAATAAATAAATCAGCGAGTCCACCAACAACTGCACCAGCGCCTGCACCGAGAAAGCCTGCACCTTTTTGTGCTGCCGAACGATTGCGTTCTGCTAACTTCAGCTCATCGCCAGTTGCGAGAAACGGGTTAATCACACGTTTAAATGTACGGCCGAATGAAATGCCGTTTTGTTTCATGAAATGACCAAAATGACGTGTTGCAAAAATAACACCAGCGGATGTTAAACCTGTTAGTAAACCAACAAAACCACCGATACTCCCAATGCCATAACGCCAGAGGTTTTTATCAACTGCGCTTAAGTGATCAAGCTGCGAAATATCTTTGCCTTTCAATTTGTTTCTATTTTTTAATCCAAACCGCGCGCTCCACAACCATACTTGACCGAAGGCTTTTACGGTGTTCGTCACGAAACGACCGAGGAAAATAAATAAATCAGCGATTCCACCAACAACTGCACCAGCGCCTGCACCGAGAAAGCCTGCACCTTTTTGTGCTGCCGAACGATTGCGTTCTGCTAACTTCAGCTCATCGCCAGTTGCGAGAAACGGGTTAATCACACGTTTAAATGTACGGCCGAATGAAATGCCGTTTTGTTTCATGAAATGACCAAAATGACGTGTTGCAAAAATAACACCAGCGGATGTTAAACCTGTTAGTAAACCAACAAAACCACCGATACTCCCAATGCCATAACGCCAGAGGTTTTTATCAACTGCGCTTAAGTGATCAAGCTGCGAAATATCTTTGCCTTTCAATTTGTTTCTATTTTTTAATCCAAACCGCGCGCTCCACAACCATACTTGACCGAAGGCTTTTACGGTGTTCGTCACGAAACGACCGAGGAAAATAAATAAATCAGCGATTCCACCAACAACTGCACCAGCGCCTGCACCGAGAAAGCCTGCACCTTTTTGTGCTGCCGAACGATTGCGTTCTGCTAACTTCAGCTCATCGCCAGTTGCGAGAAACGGGTTAATCACACGTTTAAATGTACGGCCGAATGAAATGCCGTTTTGTTTCATGAAATGACCCAGTTGGCGTGCTATGAAAACCACAGCTGCTGAAATAAAACCGGTAACAAACCCTAAACCACAACCAAGGCTACCCACGTAACGGCGCCATTTTTTATCGGCTGCGCTTAAGTTTAAACGTACAATATTATCACCTTTAAATTCGCTTTTATCTTTGAACCCAAAACGCACTGCCCATATCCACGATTGGCCGAAGCCTTTGATGGTGTTACTGACAAAACGACCGAGGAAAATAAATAAATCAGCGAGTCCACCAACAACTGCACCAGCGCCTGCACCGAGAAAGCCTGCACCTTTTTGTGCTGCCGAACGATTGCGTTCTGCTAACTTCAGCTCATCGCCAGTTGCGAGAAACGGGTTAATGACGCGTTTAAATGTACGGCCGAATGAAACGGCGTTCCATTTTAAAAAGAAACCCACATGACGACTAATAAAGACAACGCCCCCTGAAATAGCCCCTGTCACAAGACCAATACCAACACCTAACAGACCAACACCGAGTCGCCACACGTTTTCGCTTGTTTTATGATTTTTAACATCAAAAATAGAATTTTCAATCGGCTTATTCATGCTTTTACGAACAACAAACCACCATGCTTGGCCAATGGCTGTAATATTATTCGTGAAAAATCGCGCAAGAAGCATCGATAAAGCAATCGGCGCTGCTAATGCAATTCCTAAAATATAACCAGGTGAACCATAAATCGTTTTAACCGGCCCCTCCAAACCATCTGGACGATAAACATATTTACGTTTTTCATCGCTTAATAAATCATAACGCGGCAAATTAACCACTTTTAAAAATGTGCGATATTGGCTTCTAACGCTATTAATAAATAAAGGAACGAGTGTCACCGACAAAAATGCAGAGGGAAGAATCACGGGAATTGATAAAAACGCGATACCAACTTTACCAGACGTTGTTTGCGCAATGTCGCTTAATGTTTCAGGTTCAGAATGCGAATATTGAATGTCATCATTTGTATCGTATTCAACAATTGTTTTTCGCGCCCCATCACGAAATGAAGCATGCATCACACGCGAAGAAAAACGGTGCAAATCACCCATGGCTGCTTTAAGGGCTCTGAAACCGTCTTGCATGACGACTTTTGTTTCTGCTAGGCGCTGTGAAAACTCACGGCTCAGCTCGTGTGCTGTTGCTTGCATGTCAGCTCTGGTTGTTGACATTTTGACCACTCCCGTTATACTTATCAAAATATTTTGCGATATTGTAGCACGCAGACTCAATTTGTACAATTATTTCACATCTTGCTAAGTCATTGAGGAGTATAGAAAAAAATGAAAGTCACCACATTAAAATTAGAAGAAGCAACCGCATTTCCTGACTTAAACGCCGCTGAAGGCAAGGAAGCGGGTTTTGAACGCGAAGTGTTAAACCTAAGCGCCCTCAAATATAAACATTTCCGCGCTGTTGCGCTAAAGCCTGAAGAAGACCAAATGCACTATTTAATGATGCAAATGACGGGCTTAAGCGACGACGACTTGGGTGAACTTTTACCAAGCGATGCCGCGAAACTTTCCGAACTAGTGTTTGATTCTATGAAAGATTATATGCAACTTGGCCAGAAAATTGTGAAGAATATGGAATTGGATAAATAAGCCCAAAAAAACTTGACAAAAATGCGAGAAACCCATAGGATAACTATGTACTTCTCGCATTTTTATCAAGTGAGGCAGGGATGAAGCCATTTGATTTTTTCAATCAGTTTCCTGTATTTACTAGCCAAGAATATGCTGAATTTTTGGCACAAAATGCTCACCCCAACCAAAGAACCCAAGAAGCCCTTCTTTCCTATCATATTAAAGCGGGTAATCTCATACGCATTCGCAGAGGTTTATATGCCGTTGTTCCACAGGGTGCCAGCGCAAACACATTCCTACCCGACCCCTATTTAATCGCAGCCAAATTAACCAACGATGCCATCATTAGTTATCATAGCGCACTCGCATTTTATGGTAAGAGTTACTCAGTCTCGCATCAATTTTGCATCTCAACACAGGCACGCTCTACTAAAATTTTATTCCGCGATGATTTATTTCGTTTAATCTTACTTCCAAAAACCTTACGTGAAACACAACAACAAAACTTCGACGTAAAAAAAATAATCTATCGAGGCTGTCAAATAGCTATCACGGGTTTTGAAAGAACGCTTGTTGATACACTTGATCGGCCTGATTTAAGCAGCGGATGGGAAGAAATTTGGCGCTCATTAGAATCGATAGAATATTTAGACATTGACAAAATAATTCAATATGCGATATTACTCGGCAACGCAACAACGACTGCACTTGTTGGTTTTTATTTAGAGCAGCACCAAACTGAACTACGCGTTAAAGAAACTCACCTTGCACAACTTGCAGCACATCGCCCCAAACAACCGCACTACCTTGACGCAAAAACGCATACCTCAAGCAAACTCAATTCACGCTGGAATTTAATGATACCAACAGAACTTGTTGAAAAATCCTGGGAAGAATAAAATGAATTTACATCAAGAAGATTTACTTAATACTGCAAATACAACTGGCTTTAGACCAGAAATGCTCGAAAAAGTCATCCGCCTAATTGATCTGTTGAATGAGTTGTTTGATAATACTTATTTAAAATCTCGTTTAGCACTCAAAGGCGGCACCGCCTTAAATCTTTTTTATTTTAACTTACCGCGCCTCTCGGTTGATATAGACTTAAATTATATAGGTGCCATTGAGCGTGAAACCATGACAGAAGAAAGAAAAGAAATAGAAGCGATTGTCATTTCGCTGTGTCAACGTGCAGGATTTACTGTAAAATTAGTTGCAAAAGAACATGCAGGCGGTAAGTGGCGGTTAACATATAATAGCGCGCTTTTACCTAGTGGAAACCTAGAAATCGATTTTTCATATATGTATCGCGTCATGTTCTGGCCTGTCACCTCAAAAGATTCGTGCATGGTTGGCCAATATCAAGCAAAAAACATCCCGCTCGTGAGTTTTCATGAGCTTGCCGCAGGAAAATTGGCAGCACTACTGGGCAGAACAGCAAGCCGCGACTTATATGACACACATCGTTTATTATTTGACAAAACATTGCCGCACGAAATTGACATGAATCTATTACGTTTGGTTTTTATTGTTTACGGCGGAATGAACAAACACGATTGGCGTAAAATCAGCATTAATGATATCGGGTTCGACAGCCAAGAGCTTCACAATAAATTAATACCTGTATTAAATCAAAAAGAACTAAAGAATACGGCATTAGCTTCTCAGTTAGTCGCAGAGTGCCAACAAGCATTATCAGGACTTTTACCATTTACCCAAAATGAAAACCAATTTCTCGATCAGCTATTAGACCATGGCGAAATTAACGCCTCGTTAATAACAAAAGATCGTGATATGCAAGATAAAATTAACAATCATCCCGGATTACGCTGGAAGGCACACAACGTAAAGAAATATTTTAACACACTTTAATCTATCATTTTTCCAAGGGAATAAAATGAAAAATTATCTCGCCATGGTAGGATTGATTTTAACATTGTTATTATTTTTATCCCTCTCAGGTTTTTATTTCGCGATTCGGCCCCTCAAAATAACGAGTTCGTTAACGCCTGCGAGTTTGAATATTCCGTATGAGAATATTTCTTTTACAACTGAAGATAATGTACGCATTCGTGGTTGGTTTATTCCCAATCAGAACAAGAAAGCAAAGACCATTATTTTGTTGCATGGATATCCGGCGGATAAAGGAAATATTTTACCTGCAACACTTTTTTTACATCGGAACTATCAATTATTATTTTTAGATTTTCGCTATTTAGGCCAAAGTGATGGTGCCTATTCTACTGCTGGTAAAAACGAAGTGCTTGATGTGCTCGCTGCAATCAATTACTTAAAATCACGCGGCATTCATGAAGTTGGCATTTTTGGTTTTTCGCTGGGTGGCAGCGTTGCCATAATGGCAGCTGAAAAATCATCGCAAATTAAAGCCATTGTGGCTGAAGCGCCTTACAGTCGTTTAGACTGGATGGCAGAAGAATATTATCATTTTCCCTTGTTACGTTACCCATTAGCTTATTTAACACGCTTCTGGGCTTGGTTATTTTTAGGTGTTGACACAAGCTCCATCTCTCCTGCAACTTCTGCCGAAAAATTAAAAATCCCTCTCTTATTCTTTTACTCAAAAGATGACGAAGTTGTCTCCTTCCGACACGCTGAATTAATGCAAACCTCAACAAAAAACAACCCACGCGCGAATTTTATTATTGTAGACAAGCTACAACACGGCAAATCGCTTAATCACTTCAAAAAAATTGTAGAAGCGTTTTTTGATAAAAATTTATAATGCTGCGCAACATACTATTAATAATTATATAATTACAATCTGTTGATATTTTCCAGCACTCATCTCATAATTCGCAACAATATTTTAAGAAGAATAAGGAAAAGACATGCTATCTTCACGTAAAACGCTTGGTCATTTTGTGATCGCACAGTCTCAAAACTTGACCGCCTTAACACGACGATTTTATCTTGCCGAACAATGTGCGAGCATTCCCAAAATTGAAGCATGCGTTACACAACCCGACGAAGATAAGCAAATTTATACATTAAACACCGTCGCCTATCCTGAAAAATTAACAACCGCAAGCAATGCATTTCAACGGCTAAAACAGTTTTATAAAAAAGAGTGGCGCGTTGTGCTGATTATTCAAAATGACACCCTTGGCTATAATGTAGAATTCAAAAACCATACCAACCCTTTCCAATTCCGGCAATATCATTGTAGTTATGTCTTCGAAAACCCAACTAGATTCATTGATTTAAATTTACTATATGCAATCCCACAAGAAACCTGGGATAATTTTATCAATAAACTCAAACATCAAACCATTGTTGATAAGCTAGGCTTGAGAAAGCATCGACATCTTTGGGCGGCTTACAGTCAATACAATGATCAAAGCGATGATGCGCGCGTTCAACACGCTGAATGGATAGGAAAATACCATTTTCTTATTTCATTACACGCCTTGTCACGACATGATGAACTTACATATACACCCATAGCCGCACGTAAACAAATTGAATCACTCACCGAGCATAGCTATCAACGCGACCACAACCCACTGAAAGTGCTTGCCTCTATTCACCCCGCTTGCACTCCTTTATTTTTTAAAAAAGTTGCGCACATCCCCAATATTCTTGATGTTGTTAATTTAGCACGACTGACTTATGATTATGCGTGCACCTTTCCACCACACCCTCGCTACCATAGCGGTTCAATATTTATTAAGCCATCAAATCTACAAAATGCGATCAACTGGCTACCTTTTTCTAAAGAACCGAACGAATCCGCAAATACAGTAACAGCGCTTCATTTCGCACAAGCCTTTGATCGACAACAAAACGGAGCACTTTTTTTCAGTACACGAAAAGCATGGCAATCAAACACAAGCATTCAAACAACGCTACCGCGCATTCGCGTGACGGCCGTTGAAGATTATCTTTCTGCATTATATCAAGATTTAATTTCACGTGAAATTAATCAGGAATTAAAAAAATATGTGCTCAATGATGCATTGAAATATCGCCTCCATCAAAAGCTTCAAAAGATTATCTTGAAAGAAATCATCAGTCATTGCGCTTATACACAACTAGATACCCTGCAATCACGATGGCACATTAATCATAACTATATTGAAGCGGCAAAACCCAGTTACACAAACAACCCCACATGGTCAGCTTTAACTGACCCACAAACCATTCAGGGGGTTACCATTTCAGCCATCACCGATGAAGCAAGCTTAAAAGCCCATGGCAGTGAAATGAAGCACTGTGTTGGGGGTTATGCAAGCAAGTGTCTGAATAATACAACCGATATTTTTGAATTAAACGATAATGCGGGTAATTGCTCAACACTTGAAGTTGGACATCACCAACAAAAATTTTACCTTCAACAACATCGAGCTAAATCGAATAAATCACCCTCAGCCGAACATAAAATAGCTGCCAATTTATTTGTTGAAGGTTTAAATAATCAAAGCATTGCGTTGAATCAAAAACGTTTAGCTGAAAAACCTTCGCGGACAGAACATCAGCCCGCACATCAATACACCGATGAAGACCAAGAAAAAATTTATGCAGCTTACCATCAACACAAGTTACTTCCTGTAAAATTCATGGCAAATAACAAGCAAGCTATGCTTGCAAGCCTTAACTTGCATGAACACATACAAAAGACACTTGATACTGCCCTTTTGCCTGATGTTTCTGAGCGTGAAGATGCGATTGAAACACAATTAAGACAAGAGCGTGAAAATATAGGCGGCTGTATGATTATGTAGCTCAATGAATAAGCTTAATTTACCTAAGCACCTTTATTGATTGATGTTTACTTAAAATTGTTTTTATTTGCATCGATAAATCGTCAAGTAACATTTGTTTTGCGCTATTGGCTCTCGCAATGAGGCCAATGATGCGGGTGGGTTTTGGGGTAGCGAATGGGATGTAAGCAATATTTTTGCTTGTGTTGCAAGCAAGTTTTGGCATCAGTGTCGTGCCAACGCCGGCTGAGATCATGTGGCGTAGTGTTTCTAGGCTAGTCGCGCGGAAATTTTGTGTTTCTGAGGCTTGCATTTTATGGCAGAGTGCCAACGCCTGATCACGCATACAATGCCCTTCTTCGAGTAAGAGTAAATTTTTATTTTCTAAGTCATACTGTTTTACGGTTTTTAATTTGGCCAGTGAATGCGTTGTGGGTGTTGCTAATAAAAATTCTTCTTCAAATAATAGTGTGCTCTGAAAGCCTTTTTCAATAACCGGGTGTGCTAATAAAGCGGCTTGTATTTTACCTAGTTTTAATTGTTCAATCAGCACGGGCGTTTGCTCTTCTATTAAATAAATTTTTAATTTTGGGTAGATTTTTGAAAGGGTTGGAATAATTAAAGGAAGCAAGTACGGCGCAAGGGTTGGAAAAACGCCGAGTTTAAATTCGCCACTGAAAGGGTCTTTTGCGGATTTCGCAATGTCGCGCACTTCTTCAATTTGGCTTAAAATATGTCGCGCGCGCTCAACAATCAACACCCCGTGGTCGGTTAATAATACTGATTTATTCGTGCGCTCTAATAAGGGCAGTCCTAAACTTTCTTCCAGCTTCATAATTTGCATGCTCAGTGCAGGTTGGCTGACAAAGCAGGCTTTCGCCGCACGGCCAAAATGCCCATGATCAGCCACGGCCACTAAATATTTCAAGTCTTTGATATTCATGCGCGTTGCTCAATAAGTTTTAATTATCGTTATAATAATATCAATTGATTATATTTATCAACTGATATTCGTTATCGTGGTGTTATCAAGACTAAAAACTTAGGAGAAACACCATGTTACAGTTAGGCTCAGCGTTCCCGCATTATCACTTAACCGGCGTTGTTTCGGCAGCGGCAGAAGAAGCGTTTATCAATGTTCATTCAAATAGTTATGAAGGAAAATGGCGTGTGCTTTTCTTCTGGCCGAAAGATTTTACCTTTGTTTGTCCGACGGAAATTGCTGAATTTGGTCGTCTTAATCAAGATTTTATTGATCGCGATGCGCAGTTATTAGGCGTGAGCACGGATTCTGAATTTGTGCATCTTGCCTGGAAACAACAAAAAGACGAATTACGTAATTTACCGTTTCCGATGTTGTCAGATATTAAACGTGAACTTTCAGAAGCCTTGGGCATTTTAGATAAAAATGAAGGTGTTGCACAGCGCGCGACGTTTATTGTTGACCCGCAAAACATTGTTCGCTTTGTGATGGTCACAGATTTAAGTGTAGGTCGTAATGTGAATGAAGTATTGCGTGTGCTAGATGCGTTACAAACGGATGAATTGTGCCCGTGCAATTGGAAAAAAGGCGAGAAAACATTAACCGCAGCTTAGTTTAATTTTTTGAGGGAGAATATTATGTCCATTGAAAACATTAAAAATCAATTACCGGATTATGCAAAAGATATTAAACTTAACTTATCAAGCGTGCTCACTCCGGAGGGCGCGCCTGATTTAACACCGCAACAAATTTTCGGCATTGCGTTAACCTCAGCGTATACCACGAAGAACGCTAGTTTAATTTCGGCTGTTTTGAACGATGCCACTGCGCATTTATCAGAAAATGAAATCACCGCTGCAAAATCCGCCGCAAGCATTATGGCGATGAATAATATTTATTATCGATTTGTGCATTTGGTCAGTGATAAATCTTATGAAAAACTACCGGCGAAATTGCGCATGAATATCATCGGCAACCCCGGCATTGCCAAACGCGACTTTGAACTCAACTGCCTTGCTGCCTCTGCCATCAACGGATGCGGCTTGTGTATTGATTCGCATACCCACGAACTGCACAAAACCGGCATGAGCAAACTTGCAATTCAATCGACCATCCGCATCGCGTCTGTGTTAAATGCAACGGCATTTGCTTTGGGTTGATTATAAAAGCTTTTTAATTTTGATGCTGTAATACAAGTGAAAATGAAAAACCCGGCAGCACAAGCTAACCGGGTTCAAAAAGGCGAACTCTCTTGGAAAGATTCGCATATATCATTACAGCATATTTATTTAAGAAATTGACAACCAATCTCTTCAGAAACTGGCGTCCCCACGGGGATTCGAACCCCGGTTACCGCCGTGAAAGGGCGATGTCCTAGGCCTCTAGACGATGGGGACAGCTAAACGTTCACGTAACACTTCGATCTAACACTTCTGGAGCTAGCCGGGATCGAACCGGCGACCTCTTGCATGCCATGCAAGCGCTCTCCCAGCTGAGCTATAGCCCCTTGAAACTTAACGCTTTCATCTCTTGCTAAGAGAGACGCGATAATAAGAACCTCGCGTCACTTTGTCAACAAGAAAATAGCATTATTTATTCTTTCGACGGCAGTATCACGCCCAATCAGTTGAATTGTCACATCAATTGAGGGGGAAACCGTCCCGCCAGTCATGATCACGCGCAGCGGCTGGGCAATTTTGCCCATTTTCAAACCATGCGACTCCGCCACGGCTGCAATCACCCCATGTATCGCTTCACGCGTCCAATCAACGGTTTGAAAGGCGCTTTGCACGGCTTGCAAAGCGGGCAACAAGTCAGCCGATAAATGCGCAAGCGCAGCATCGTCTAAAACCACGGGCTCATAAAAATAACGGCTCTTTTCTGCCATCTCGCGTAAGGTTTTAACGCGCTCAGCTTGCACAGCAATCACATCAACCAAAGCAGGTCCTTTGGCCGTATCAATGCCAAACTGTTCCATCTGCCACAACAATTCTGAAGCAACGCGCGCAGGGTCACTGGTTTTAAGATAATATTGATTCAGCCACAATAACTTATCCATGTTAAAAGCCGCGGGTGAGCGCTGAATATCTTTCATATCAAAATATTGAATCAACTCATCTATCGAGAAAATTTCTTGATCACCATGTGACCAGCCCAACCGTGCCAAATAATTCAACAACGCCTCAGGCAAGAAACCCATCTCGCGATACTCCATCACCCCCTGGGCACCGTGACGTTTCGATAAACGCTTACCATCTTCGCCCAAAATCATAGGAACGTGTGCATATAAAGGCAAATCTGCCCCTAAGGCTTTTAAAATATTAATTTGTCTGGGGGTATTATTCACATGATCATCACCGCGAATCACATGGGTAATTTTCATGTCCCAATCATCAACCACTACCGTAAAATTATATGTTGGCGACCCATCACTACGCGCAATAATTAAATCGTCTAATTCTTGATTACTGAAAACCACTTTACCGCGCACTAAATCGTCAAAAACCACTTCGCCATCGGTTGGATTTTTAAAACGAATCACAAATGAACCATCCGCGGGTGCAGTTAAATCTCGGCATTTGCCGTCGTAACGCGGCTTTTCTTTCTTTTCCATTTGTTCAGCGCGCAAAGCCTCTAAGCGTTCTTTACTGCAATAGCATTTGTAAGCTTTTCCTTCGGCCAACAATTGTGCCGCAACGGCCGCATAGCGATCAAAACGCTTCGTTTGATAAAACGGACCCTCATCTTGCTTTAAATTCAACCAATTCATGCCATCTAAAATGGCTTGTACAGATTCAGGGGTTGAACGCTCAAGATCGGTGTCTTCAATGCGTAAAATAAAAGTACCGTGCATTTTTTTAGCATAAAGCCAACAAAACAATGCCGTACGCGCTCCACCAATATGTAAATACCCTGTCGGACTCGGCGCAAATCGTGTTCTAACCATTTTTTCACCTACTATTGCTTGAATAGCCGTACTATACCCTGTGACACCCACGAAAAACAGGCATCTTGTTGACCTTTTTCTGATTTAATCCTAAAATTCACCGTTCTATTGGGGCGATTAGCTCAGCGGGAGAGCACTACCTTCACACGGTAGGGGTCAGTGGTTCGATCCCACTATCGCCCACATCTTAAACCCAACTTCGCAACAAAAGGATGTCATGATGCCCGGTTTAACGTGGGAAAACATTGCCAATACCCCTTGGTGGGTTTTCGTCCTTTTTATTTTTGCTTTCAAACTTAGTCTGAATGCACGCAAACCCTCGACTTTACCCATTCGCAATCTATTAATTGCGCCCATTTACTGCGTTTTTCTTGGGTTAATAACATCATTTTATTTACTGCACCCCTCACTATGGCAACTTAGCAATAGCGTGCTTGGTTTTGCAATGGGCTTCGCCTTCGGCTGGTTTCAACTATCATTCCATCGCCCCGGGTTACATCCGGCTGACCAACGCATCACACTAAAGGGCTCATCACTCCCCTTACTTTTATTTCTATTTGGCACATTCATGACAATTTGCCACCCCGGCATGCTCAATGCCATTTATCAGTCAACGCTTAATGGTCAGTATAATGCTTACGTTTTATTCTTTTATGGTTTAGGCGCAGGGTCGGCGCTCGGGCGCTTCTCTTACGCTAAAGGCGCACTTAAAAATGCTACAATGCACTAATTTATTGAATACAGGATGTCTTTCATGATTCATTTTACTTTATCTAAAGCAGCCGCACTGCTCAATTTAAACACCGAATTGTCTGGTGAATTTACAGGCGTTAGCATTGATACGCGCACACTCACCCCCGGCAATTTATTTATTGCCATTAAAGGGGAACGCGTTGACGGCCTTGATTTTATTGCACAAGCAGAAAAAGCTGGCGCCGCCGCTATTTTGACAGATCGTCCGTGTCAAAGTCATTTACCCATTTTACAAGTGCCTGATGTCACCCTCGCTTTAGGCAAACTCGCCCACGCCTGGCGCGAAACTTTTCAATTACCTATCATTGCTATCACGGGTAGCAACGGTAAAACTACAACAAAAAATATGGTCGCAAGCATTTTAACAGCCGCTTGCAACAACGAAGCGAATGACGTGCTCGCAACCCTTGGCACACTCAATAATCATTTAGGTCTACCTTTAACGCTTTCACGATTAGGAAAACATCATCGTTATGCGGTCATCGAGATGGGAATGAACCATTTTGGTGAAATTGATTATTTATCACGACTCACACAACCAACCGTGACCGTGATTACCAACGCCGGTGCTTCGCACTTAGAAGGGGTTGGCGATTTAGCGGGCGTTGCGAAAGCTAAAGGCGAAATTTTTAATGGCTTAACCCAAGCCGGTATCGCTATTTTAAATAAAGACGATACCTATTTCGAGTATTGGCAAGGCCTCAGTCGTCCACATCAAACCCTCACCTTCGGATTGAATGCGAAAGCCGACATACGTGTAGAACACGTCAACCTGGTCGACAACAAACAAGAAATCACCCTCAGCACACCGAAAGGAAAATTCACGGCTTTATTACCATTGGTCGGTGATCACAATGTCTTAAATGCGCTCGCTGCCACCGCCAGCGCGCTGGCTGTCAATGTATCGCTTGAAGCCATTCAAACCGGGCTTGAAAATTGCAGCGCAGCGAGTGGGCGTTTGCAAGTACATCAATTACAAAATGGCGTAACCTTAATTGATGACACTTACAATGCCAACCCTTTATCCGTTAAAGCCGCTATTGATACCTTAAGCCAATTTAAAGGTAAAAAAATTATCGTTTTGGGCGACATGAAAGAACTGGGCGAAAATGCTGAACGCTTACATGAAACCGTCGGGAACCAAATTCGTGAAGCGGGTATCGATTATTTATTCACCTTCGGCACACTCAGCGCAAATACGGCGCGCGCCTTTGGTAATGCCGCAAAACACTTTAACGACCAAACCCCGTTAATTTCCGAATTAAAACCCTTACTTGAAAACGCAACCATCTTAGTCAAAGGCTCACGCTCCATGCACATGGAGAAAGTCATTGCGGGTATTGCAAAATAACACACACAGGAAAAACATAAATGACCATTAAAACCCCTATTACTTTAGCTTACGGCGACGGCATTGGCCCTGAAATTATGACGGCCACTTTAAAAATATTAACCGCTGCCAATGCCGCGATTGAACCTGAAGTGATTGAAGTTGGTGAAAAAGTTTATTTGAAAGGTTACACCTCAGGCATTCCTGATGATGCATGGGCATCGCTAAAACGCACCAAAGTTTTATTAAAAAGCCCCATCACCACCCCACAAGGCGGCGGTTATAAAAGCTTAAATGTGACGCTTAGAAAAACTTTAAGCCTTTTCTCAAATGTGCGGCCCTGTGTTTCTTATGCACCTTTTGTACCCACACATTTTCCCAATATTAATTTAGTAATTGTGCGTGAAAATGAAGAAGACCTTTACGCTGGCATTGAACATCGCGGTACTGATGAAGTGTATCAGTGTTTAAAATTGATTTCTCGCCCAGGCTGTGAGCAAATTATTCAATACGCATTTGAATACGCCCGCAAATTCAATCGTAAAAAAGTTACGTGCTTAAGCAAAGACAATATTATGAAAATGACCGACGGTTTATTTCATAAAGTTTTCAATGAAATTGCAGCCGATTACCCAGACATTGAACACGATCATTTAATTGTTGATATTGGCACGGCACTCATTGCAAGCAACCCAGAAAAATTTGATGTGATTGTCACTTCTAATTTATACGGCGATATTATTTCAGATGTGGCAGCTCAAGTGGCAGGCTCGGTGGGTTTAGCAGGCTCTGCTAACATCGGTAACCAAATGGCAATGTTTGAAGCCATTCACGGTTCCGCCCCTGATATCGCGGGTAAAGATATTGCCAACCCTTCTGGTTTATTGAATGCTGCTATTCAAATGTTAATTCACATCAACCAACCTGAAACAGCAACCTTAATTGAAAATGCTTGGCTTGCAACGCTTGAAGCCGGTATACATACCGGTGATATTTACTGTCCAAAAACCAGCAAACAAAAAGTAGGCACACAAGCCTTTGCAGATGCCGTCATTGAAAGACTCGGCCAAAAGCCAGCGCATTTCAAGCCCGCTGATTACAAGCCGGGTGCTTATGCAAAAATTCAATGCTACGGCGGCAGGCCGCATGTAAAAAGCAAGAAATCGCTGGTCGGTGTTGATATTTTCATTGATAACCCAAATGATATGCCAGCCGAAGCTTTAGCTGAAAAGTTGCGCTCATTAAGTGATGAATTAAAATTAATTGTCATTACAAGCCGCGGTTTAAAAATTTGGCCGAATAGCACGATAGACACACCGTATCTTCGTCATTGCTGCTGCCGCTTCCAAACCAACAATGATGTGAAAGCATTAACGCTGACGTCACATGCGGAAATTATCAAGTTGCTAGAAAAAGCCACCGCGCTCGGTTTAGACGTGATTAAAACTGAAAATCTTTACACTTACGACAATGAGTTAGGTTACACACTGGCTCAAGGTCAATAGAAGGGTTTATGACAAAAACAAAAGACACATCCGTTAATTTAGAAAAGTCTTTAGCTGACGTCACCAAGCTCATTGAAAAAATGGAGCATGGTGACTTAAGTTTAGAAAAATCACTTGAAACGTTTGAGCAAGGCATCACGCTCATTAAAAATTGTCAGAAAATTTTGACTGATGCGGAACAAAAAGTGCAAATGTTAATCGAAAAAAATGGCAAAGCAGAACTCGCGCCTTATACTTCAGAGAAAAACAAGGACGCGTAATGTCAGCAACCACTTTACAAGCCTTAAATTTTGCAGAACTCAGCGCGTTTTGTCATGAGCGTTTAAAGGCATTATTCCAACCGATTCCTGAGGACATTCCCGCACCCCCGCTGCGAGAAAGCATTGCTTACGTACTCTCAAACACTGGCAAGCACTTACGCCCGATGCTCATTTACGCAGCTGGCAGTTGCTTTAATGCACCGCTAGAAAACTGCGATGCGCCCGCCGCTGCGATTGAAATGATACACACGTATTCACTCATACACGATGATTTACCATGTATGGATAACGCTGATTTACGCCGCGGCAAACCCACATGCCATAAAGTTTTCGGTGAAGGGATGGCCGTGCTAACTGGCGATGCGCTGCAAACGCTTGCGCTCGAATTTCTAATTCATCACCCCTGCTCACTCAAACCTGAGCGACGCCTAGCCATGATGTCAGTACTTAGCCGGGCAAGCGGAGCGCAGGGCATGGCAGCCGGGCAAGCCCTTGATATCACCCTGCTCTCGGACGCAAGCCTCAACCTCGACTTGCTGGAATTAATTTATCAACTCAAGACCGGGGCACTGTTTACCGCCTCACTCGAACTGGGCTGGCTTGCCTCCCCAGACCACGATGAAACCCATTTAGCGGCCTTGAGGGTCTTTGGCGATGCACTCGGTCTTGCCTTCCAAATTCAAGACGATTTACTAGACATGCAAGCTGAGACCAGCACCCTCGGAAAACCACAAGGCATTGATACTATTAACAATAAAATGACATACCCCCGCATCATCGGCAAAGAAGCGGCACAGCAAAAGATTAATGCACTCTATGAAACCGCCCTCGATGCCATTAATGTCTTCGGAAAAGAGGCGGCGCTGCTGCGACAATTGGCCAATGATATGCTCAATCGCCAATATTAGGCTGTTATTTACCTGAAAGATGCGATAAACTTTTCAGCAAATAGCCAAGGATAACCATGCACTGCCCATTCTGTAATACAGATGACACGAAGGTTATTGACTCTCGCCTCATTCGTGAAAGTAACCAAACACGAAGACGTCGCGAGTGTCCAGCGTGTAAAGAACGCTTCACCACGTACGAGCAAGCGGAATTATCGCTTCCGCGCATTATCAAACGTGATGGACGTCGAACGCCTTTTAACGAACAAAAACTACGCGGCGGTGTTTTACGGGCGCTAGAAAAACGCCCTGTCAGCGTCGAACAGGTAGAAAACGCGATTGCACGCATCTTGCGTAAAGCAATGACTTGCAGCGAAAGAGAAATTCCCTCGTCTCAAATTGGCGAGTGGGTCATGGAAGAATTACATCAACTAGATCAAGTCGCTTACGTCCGTTTTGCTTCTGTTTACCGATGTTTTCAGGATATTAACGAATTTAGAAAAGAAATAAGCAGACTGACTAAACATGCCAAACGAAACGAATTCAAATCAGACATCGAATAATCCACCTACCTCGGGTATTGCGGCGCGGCATAATGCAAGGCGTTACGCCGTGCAAGCCATGTATGTTTGGCAATTGGCCAACACGCCTTTAAGCGAAATTGAAATTGATTTCATGAAATATCATATCGAGAAAAAAATCGACACAGCGTATTTCAAATTATTGCTGCATAAAGTGCCCGAAGAAAAAACCAACTTAGATGCGATCATGAAACCGTATTTAGGTCGCTTGCAAGAAGAAATTGACCCAATTGAATTAGCCGTTTTACGCATTGCCACTTTTGAACTGGTGCATTGCCCCGAAATCCCCTATCGCGTCGTTATTAACGAAGCGCTAGAACTCACTAAAAAATTTGGTTCAACTGATGGCTTTAAGTTTGTAAACGGCGTACTTGATCGCGTTGCGAAAAAAATTCGCATCACTGAAACCACGAAAAAAACACCCCCAACCGAATAACCCTGGAGGCTAGGATGGCTTCATTACTTGAATATTATCGCGAACGTGCCAAACCTGTTCCAAAACAAGTTTGGCGTTCCCCCCTTTATTTTGTTGCATTCGGGTTTGGCAGTGGCGCCTCGCCATTTGCTCCCGGCACAGCAGGCAGCCTTTTAGCCTTAGTGTTTTATTTAGGCTTAAGACATCTCTCGTTACCTGTTTATTTACTTTTTTTAGTCGTGTTCACCGTATTTAGCATTTGGCTGCTCGATAAACTTAGCCGTGAAATGCAAGTACACGATCACCCAGGTATGTGTTTAGATGAATTTGTTGGCATGTTTGTCACTTTAATACTCGCACCTGCTGGTTTTTTATGGCTATTCACGGGTTTTGTATTATTTAGAATTTTTGATATTGTTAAACCTTGGCCTATTTCTTGGCTAGATCAACATGTTCACGGTGGCTTCGGAATGGTCATTGACGATGTTGCGGCTGGTGTTGCCGCTTTTGCAGTCTTACAAGGACTTTATTATATTTTATGATGAAATCACACCGTTTAGGGTTACATATTTTTCGACGTGATTTACGCCTACAAGATAACACAGCGCTCATTGCTGCCCTTGAAGCTTGTGAACACGTAATTCCTTGCTTTATTTTTGATCCGCGTCAATTAAAAAATAATGCTTACGCAGGTGATGCAACACTTAGCTTTATGGCGAACTCCTTAGCCTCACTGGATGCGGAACTTAAAGCGAAAGGCAGTCGTCTTTATTTATTTTACGGTGAAGCACATCACGTTGTAGATAAGTTACTTAACACACTTCCCATTGATTTAATCAGCTTGAATCAAGATTACACGCCCTTTAGCCTCAAACGAGATACCGCGATTGAAACCCTGACGGCACAACACAAACACACATTGCTAAACCCGCACGATGCCTTATTACATGCCCCAGGTACTATTCTTAAATCTGATGGCACGCCGTATACTGTTTTCACACCTTTTTTCCGTCGTGCCAGCCAGCTTACGGTAAAACCACCCAAACGAAACACACATGAGAATTATTATCAACAAGACATCTCCAGCACCGACACGCACACACTGGCTGCCCTCTTAAAGAAATATCGTCCAGCATTTTTACTGAAAGGCGGTCGCGAGGAAGCGAAATTGCTTTTAAAGGCGTGCGCTAATTTAGATGACTATAAAACACAACGTAATATTCCTGCAATCAAAGGCACAAGCACCCTCTCTGCCCATCATAAATTCGGCACGCTTTCTATACGCGAAACTCATGCCTTCATTCAAAAATTGCTAGGGCCTGGGCACACCCTCATCACGGAACTATATTGGCGCGATTTCTTCACCCACGTAGGCTACCATTTTCCGCATGTTTACGAACACGCGTTTCATCGCAAATACGATAAACTAAGCTGGGTTGATGACCCTGCCGCTTTTCAAGCCTGGTGCAGCGGTAACACCGGTTTTCCGATAGTTGATGCGGGCATGCGTGAATTAAACACCACCGGCTATATGCATAATCGTGTCCGAATGATTACCGCCTCATTTCTTTGCAAAGATTTACAATTAAATTGGCGTTTGGGCGAACAATATTTCGCAACCCAGTTGTTAGATTACGACCCTGCCGTCAATAATGGCAACTGGCAATGGTCTGCCTCGACTGGTTGCGATGCGCAACCGTATTTCCGCATTTTCAATCCGTGGCGCCAACAAGTCACTTTCGACCCTGAGTGTCTTTACATTAAAAAATGGATCCCTGAACTTGCACGTTTTTCGCCAAAACACATACACGCGCTGGGAGAAACGATGCTAAATAACAGTAATTACCCGCAACCGATTGTGAATCATGCTATTGCTTCAAAAGAAACCTTAGTAAGATACCGCTTAATTTGATCTTTACATTGCTAGCTTTTATACATCATAATCAAAATTGATCTAAACATTGCTGCTCTAATAGCCAGAAATAATAATCATAAGATTTCCTTAATTTATTTCTGCTATGGTAAAAATTGGCTTTTCAAATAGACAAGGATAAATATGTCTCTTAGCCGATCAACAGCAAACAACACCCATCCGTTAGAATGTAGCGGATCAGACGATATTTTCGTGTCATCGACAGCCTCGATGTCTTATGAACCTTGCACAAAAGCAAGATCTCGCGCGACGTCTCGGGCTGCTACACCAACTTTACCACTTACACCGCCGAACCCACCAGAACGGCTTGAAGATGACGAAATTGACTTTGATATTCAAAAAAGGCCGACAATGACAGAAGATGACTCCCCCTTCGAACCCGTTGAAAAAGGTTTTTTGAAAATTCGAGGTGTGCAACACGCCCCCAAAGCACGCCCTTTAAGTGGTCGATTAACGTTTTTTGAAGATCGGAAAAAACAAACCAATCATGCCACCGATAGAGCCAAGCATAATGAGACCTTGCATATCGTCAAGCATAACCTAAATAATTCGCCTATCTCTGAATTAGAAGCGGCTGCGTGGGCACATTATCATTTATTGGTGCCTGATGTTGTGCCGACATCTTCACGCGCTTATTACAATGCCGACGGTGACTACGTTGCCGTGAGCTCTCGGGTGATAGAAGGCTTCCAATCGTTTCACATTCGGCCATTAAAAGAGGCCGACTTAGGGAATGAAGTGATTGTTCAAACCCTCGCTGAGTGTATGACCGCAAGTTATCTTTTTAAAGAAGACGACCTGCATAAAGGCAACATTGGCGTACAATGCGATGAAGCAGGAAACCCTTTACGCGTTGTTAGAATTGACTTTGATATGTCACTCTGGCCTATTTTAAAAGACCACAAACAAAGTAGTGCAACCGATTATACCTTAAGGAAGCTAGATACGAGTCATTATCATTTTACTGAAAATGATATCGCAAAATTCCCCAATCTTGAAAACTGCCGGCCCTTCTATTGGCCTTCTCGCACATTAATGTTTCCTGATACTGTGACCACTATTTTTTCTGCGAATGCTTATACTGCCAATGATGCTGAGTTCTTTCGAAAATTAAAAAACAATCCTGTTTTTAAATTCCATCAGTATCTTACGATGCTTAAGTATGCTCTCACCACGCCTGAGATGTATCGCAATGAAATTAAAGAGCATGTCAGAGAAGACTTATTGCACATTAATGGTCGAAGTCTCATTGATGTATTAGTTGACTATCAAGCACATGAAATCGAAAGCATGAAAGCACATTTACTCACAATGCCAGAATTTGGGAAGTTATTTTACAAAAATGGCAAAAACTTTCTTAATCAGATGCTGGCTGATTTTGAAAAACGAAACAGCCAGATTGATTTAAAAATTGAAACTGCGAAAACACCTGAAAGAAAAGCGACTTTAGCACAATTGAAAATTGACCTGAATCGCTTCAGAGAACGATTCAATCAATTTAGCAAGACCCGAAATTACAATGCTGTCACCGCGAACTCGCCTTTGCAGTTAAAAAAATAATTTTTTAACTAAGGGCGTGGAAACAGCGGTATCACTTCGAAGTTAGGAAATAATGCCTTGACTGCTTCGAGGTGATTATCCATAAAAATTAATTTTAAGTTAGGACCTGCATCTTGGGTGAAATAAAGCTCAAGACCCTGTGCTCGCGCATCCCACACTTTTTGCATAGCAGCAAGCGTTTCAGGCAAGCTGTAACAAATGGGTGGCCAGCTTGCAATCATGGTTGCGTGCATTGCAAGGGCATTCGATTCGGCTGTACCGCCTAATAATGAAAAATTTTTCGTTTTAATGGCTTGTTTTAATAACGCTAAATCGTTCGTCACTTTCTTCGGCCAGCTTTGATATAAAGCACTGCTATTAACTGTTCTTAACATTGCCTCGCGTGAACTAATAGGCTTTTGAGCATCCGAAATATTCAGAATGCCGATACACAAACCAAACCATTCTACTTCAAGCGGCTCTGCATAACTGTCCATCCCATCAAGTTGCGACCCTTCGTGCCACTCAACAAACCCTGACCAAAACGAACGTGCTGCACTGCCGCTACCAATGCGCGCTAAAATAGAAGATTGTCGGGGCGTGAGTTTCCACTGAAATAAATCGTTGAGCGCTGACACGACCGAGGCAAAACCACAAGCTGATGATGCCAAACCTGCAGCAACCGGTAAATTCATTTTAATATCGATTTTCAAGCGCCAAACTGCGTGCGTCCGAAATAAATCAAGATAATGCACTAAACGCGAAACAAACGATGAACCTTCAGGTAAAATTTCGTCATTTAAAATAACAATATCGTCTTCTGCATCAATCATTGAAACGGTCGTAAAAGCGCCCTTATCAGGCAATGCAACCGATAGGCTTGAGGTAACGGGTAAATTTAATTCAGTATCGCGTTTACCCCAATATTTGCAAAGTGCGATGTTTGTAGGGGCATAACCCACGCCCTTTTCTTGTGTTAAAACGACAATATCCTCACCTGATACCCCTTTCACTTGGCCAGCTTGCTCTAAAATTGACTGAACTGCTTCAAATTTTTTCACACCGTACTCCTTCCATCGTCACTTGCACAGGAATGCGAGAAGCAAGTTTTGCCGTCGCAGATAATGTTAAATCACGGTCTAATTTGCCCAAACCAATCACGCAATCCCCTAAACCTGAGCCAGAAATTTTGGCACCGTGAATTTGCGGCTGCGCGGATAATGCATCTACTAATTGATATAAAACAGGCATGCCAACGCCTAAAGATTCATGAAACCCTTGATGTATTGTCATCAGTTCGCCAAGTCGACGAAAATCTTGCGCACGCAAAGCAATCACTGCTTCCACAACACATTGACCAATTGCCTGGCAAATTTGTCGAAACAATTGCGGATAAGCTGAGAAACGTGTCTGCACACGATTAATGGCTTCCGCCGTGGGGGTTTTAAACCCTGCGTAATACGCAATTAATGGCAAAGAAACAGGAATTTTTTCGACGTTAAAGGGTTGCATTTGGTATTGTACAACGCCACCCAACACTGAAGCTGCGATATCGGCGCCCGACCCAACGCCGTTTTGTACATCACGCACAATGCCACGACCCAGCTTAATAAAATCGTGTACGCCCATACGAATGTTTAACCACTGCATTAAAGCCGCCGAGGTTGCAACCGTTACCGCGGCAGAAGACCCTAAACCGACTTGATGCGAACATTCAGAATTAATTTTTAAATCAAACCCAACAGTCAGTTTTGAACGAAATTGTTTTACAGCCGCTAAAATAAATTGAAACGGTCTTTCAATTTCGATGTCTTTCAATAAAAAATGCGCCTGGCCGAGGCGGTCTGAGTCAATGCGAATGATATCATCTTCACGAGGCGTTAAAATCACTTCCACGCGTTTATCAACGGCACACACTAACGCAGGCTTTTCGTGTAAGACAGCATATTCACCAAACAACATCATTGAACCGGGTGCTGAAGCTTTATAAGACATGCACACCTCGTGGCTCAGGTTGAATTGAGAAAAAATCGTAGTTGTAATGTCCACACACTGTTTTAAGATAATCAGCATCGTCAATCATGACCAGCACAACACCCGCTGATGAACCACTCACCGCACCTGCACCACAAATTTTCGCGGCGCCACCAGCCAACTCAATATCGGCGATAAATTGATTCACACGACCAGGCACAACGCCAATGCGATGCAGCAACGCGTGGTTATCGCGCAAGGTTTCTTGAAACGCCTTCGTGTTGACTTCCATGATTGCTTGATCCATCGCACGTGTGACCTGACCAAAAGCGCCGCGCAAAGTGGCATCTTGAAATAAAGGTGAGACCTTTTCAACACATTCACCCGTTGAAGATGAAGGTATGCCTGTGTTCACTAAATACCACGACATGACAGGCAAGGTGCGTGAACTTAAGGTTTGGTTTTCAACAAACACGCCGCCACCTTGCAGGGCGACACGTAAATCGAGACCGCTAGAATATCCGTGTTGCATATTTTCCGCTTCCAATGCTATTTGAAATAAAGATTCTGAGGTTAAAGGGATATTCAAGTACGCTGAAATCGCTTTCATTACACTTAAAATCGTGGCTGATGATGAGCCCATGCCGCACCCTATCGGAATATTCGATTCTAAATGAATTTTTACACCATGCGGCAAGGAAATATTCATGGCATCAGCAAATAAACCCATGGCTACTTGCGCAAGTTCAAATGGTTTTTGTAACACTTGGCGAATCGTATATTCACCACGCACAAAACGTTGATATTTACGTTTTAAGCGCGATTTTAAATCGCGTAATCGCTCTAATGGGAAATGACTGCGATGTGATAAATCCGCTAGATGAAACAATACACGCGGCAATTTTTCTTCTGTAACAGTTGCTGTGGTGTAACGGTTCACAGCAAATGCGAGTGCGGGCTCGCCGTAAACAACGGCGTGCTCGCCTGACAAAATTAATTTACCGGGCACAAGAACTTTCATGCATCTCCGTTTGCAACAGATTTTAACGTTTCGTCTGAGATAACGCTCAACTGCACAGGTGATACTTTTTCATAATGTCGTTTATGTGCATCCATTACCGCTAAACGATAACGTCCCGTTTGATACGCTGGTAAATCTAGACGACTGCCGTCTTCTGGCAATGGATATAAATAAAATTTTTCGTACTCATCGTAAGTCAGCATTTGACGAGAAATGAACAATGCTTGATGATAGCCCGTATTTAAGTGTGCGCGATAACCGGGTTGCACGACACCGCTAAAATATTCAGCCACACAGCCTGAACCGTAGCTGTAAAAACCAATACGTTGGTTGGTTAAATCTTGCGTGACATTGTCTAGCAAAGAAGCTAAGCCGATATATAATGAAGCGCTATAACTATTGCCGGTTAAACGCCCATATTGCAGCGCATAACTCATTTGCCGCATCCACACATCTTCAGAAATGGTTTGGTTATTTAATTTCAATAAACTGTGATGCGCTTTTTCGACTAAACGCGGCACGGGTGTGTGATAACAAAAATACGCGTGATCTTCAAATTCACGAGAGGATAATTGTTTGTATTGACGCCACGTTTGCTCAAGCATCGTTAAATATAGTTTGCTGGAGTATTTGCCTTCCACTAAAGCTTCGTGCATGTAATTGGGGCGCCAGAAATCCATCACATTTTCAGTGGCCACACCATATTCGGGTTCAAGGGCTAAAATGCGCGGGTTAGCGGATAATAATAAAGCGACTGCACCGCTGCCTTGTGATGATTCGCCGGTGGTATTTAAACCGTAACGCGCAATATCAGAGGCAATTAATAAGATTTTTTTTGTCGGATTTTCACGCAGAAATGGCATCGCCAATTGCAAGCCTGCTGTGCCGCTGTAACACGCTTGTTTTAATTCAACGACGCGGCAACGTGAAGGCAAGCCTAGCAATTCATGAACGTAGATACCGGCCGCTTTGGATTGATCTGTGCCTGATTCGGTCGCAAATAAAACCATTTCAATCGCGTTTAAATCTTCACCGCGTAAGGCTTGATGCGCAGCATTCGCTGCCATTGTGACAATATCTTCTCCCGGTGGCGGAACTGACATCATGCGCTGGCCAAGGCCAATATAATATTTTTCAGCGTCCATGCCGCGCGCTGAAGCTAAGGTGGCTAAATCAAGCGCGTAACGCGGCGTATAAATTGCGAGTGCATCAATACCCACTTTCATCATGAAACTTACTCCCTTTCTAGTTTAAGGTGGCTGCGCATCAACTCACCGGGGTTGGTTTGCGCCGCCAACAAAGATAATTCACCGCACAAAACAGCACAAGCAGCAATCACCGCTAAACGACGTGCATTCACTCCTGGAGTGCGTGCTGCGAGACATCCCATTTTTTCTAAATTGTCTTTCACAAAGGGTAATGATTTTCCATTACCAACCGCGCCAATAATGACATTGGGTAGTGTGACAGAAAAATATAAAGCATCGTCTCGCACTTCTGCGTGAACCATGCCTTGCGATCCTTCAATGATGTTTGCAGCATCTTGGCCGGTTGCTAAATAGAAACCTAAAAGCATATTGGCAAAATGCGCATTAGCTGTGCGTAGTCCACCTGCAATAATATTGCCGATTAAATTTTTCTTGAGGTTCAAGTCCGCAATTTTTTCAGGCGTCGATTTTAAAAATTTGTGACATAAAGCACGTGAGAGCGTGACTTCTGCAACAACATTTTTGCCGCGACCTAAAATGCCATTCACGGCTGACGTTTTTTTATCAGAGCAAAAATTGCCTGAGATAGACACGTATTGCAAAGAAGCATCGTTTGCTAATAAATGCGTAAGCATGCGATCAGAAGCCAGCGTCACCATATTGTGGCCGGAAGCATCGCCAGTTAAAAACTCAAACCGAACATAAAGTAATGAGCCAACTTGCTGCGTGTTGATGTCAAGCAATTTGGCGAAACGACTGGTTTCACTAATTAACGTTTGCAAAGAAGATTGCTGTGCACGAATATGCGCGGCAGCTTTGTGAGCATTAGCAGCCGTGCCGGCCTCAATGAGGACTGAGCGCGTCATGCGCTCATCGACGACTGTTGCGTGTATGCCACCTGCGGCGGTGCAAACACGCGCACCGCGGTGCGTAGACGGCCAAAGCGGGGTTTCAAACGTCGCGAGCGGAATTGCAATTAGCTCGTCCGGAATGTCTTCACTCAGTATTCTTAACGGTCCAACCGTTTTCATGGGAATAGGAGCCATGATCTCTATTGTTTGCCAGCGCATCTTTTTCTTGAAATCACCGTATTGAAAGGCTATAAAAGGCCACATTCTACTGGAAAAGCGTCTACTGGAAAAGCAAAGATGACAACAACTGAATACGTCGTGCTCGTCAATTCTGAAAATCGAGAAACCGGTTTGGCGGAGAAAATGGCTGCACATCGTCAAAATTTATTGCATCGTGCGTTTTCTGTATTTATTTTCCGCGAAAATCAAGGACTTGAGTTATTATTGCAGCAACGAGCGCTAGGCAAATATCATTCGCCAGGACGATGGACGAATACGTGCTGTTCGCACCCGCGTCAGGGGGAAGACATTTTGACGGCCGGTAAGCGCCGGTTACAGGAAGAAATGGGGTTATCTGGGGTTGATTTACAAGATTTGGGCTGGTTTCATTACAATGCCCATTTTGAGAACGGGTTGTCGGAGAATGAAATTGATCATGTTTTGATCGGCTTTGTTGAAAATAACCACCCCTTCATCCCCAACCCAGACGAAGTTGCTGATTCACGCTGGATTAGCCGCCAAAATTTAGAAGCTGAACTCGCCGCAAACCCAGACCACTTCACCCCATGGCTCCAAGCCGGCGCACTCAATATGTTACGCACGCATTTTCCGAGTTTTTGAGTTTCACCGACTTCACTAGCCTCCCCCCTTTAAAAGCGGCCTCCCCCTCGCCCCTGAAGGTTAGATACAAAATTTTATAGTCGTTGGCTGTAAGCCGCCTGGGGCAAAGGTTGCGCGCAGCGTAACTGACGCCCCAGGTAAGCGTAACCCACACCCGCCTTAAGCGCTGAAGGCGTGTGATATATCTTGAAGCTTTTAAAAGCCTGTATGCCCACCACGCTCATTCGTGCTCTCCGCCGTTACTATTTTCCTCGCGGACTTCGCGGTGCAAAAGGCGCACTCCCCTTGCCGTTCGCTGAATCTGCCGTCGTGGCCGACTCGCTCCCGGCGAGGCGACCACTCGGTGCTATCCCGCGCACCGCCGGCAGATTCAGCTTCACGTCTCGGCGCTCGTCTTTATGCTCGGAAAATAGTAACGACTACAAGCACTCCTTCGCTTTGTGCTAATAAACTAGAAGCGGTAAAAACCCATCGTTTCGTTAAATGATGCGTCTATCCTTCAGGAATAAGGTGAGGCCGCTGTGTTAAGTTAAAAACTGTTTTAGCTCAGTCAAAGTTTCGATGGTTTGAATTTTTGCTGTCAGTTGCGCAGCATCGGGGAAGGGTTTGAAATAATATTTAGCGAGTTTGCGCGATTGGAGCACGGCGAGTTTTTCGTCTTGCAGAGCGGCCAAGCGTTCTACGTGTTCTAAAAACACTTGAATAATGAGCTCACGCGACGGCGGCGTCCACGGCTCGTCAAGCACCTCTGCACGAATTTGCGCAAACAACCACGGGTTCCCTGCCCCCGCGCGCGCAATCATCAACCCCGCACAATTTGTGACACGCACAATCTCATCAGCTGATACCGCCGAATTCACATCACCATTAGCAAATACAGGAATTTTCACAGCTTCCACCACACGTGCAATCGGCGCCAAGCGCACCGGCACGTCGTATCGTTCCGTCCAATGCCGTCCGTGTACAATGATAAAATCAGCGCCTGCTGCTTCAACCGCCTGTGCAACCGCCAAATCGTCACTGTCACCCAAAGGCTCGCCCACGCGAATTTTACAAGACACTGCCGCTTCAGTATTGTCTTTAATCGTTTTAATTAATTCATAAATACGCTCAGGCGTTGTTAATAACTTAGACCCGCAAGCTTTACGCCGAATTTTATCAACCGGACAACCACAATTTAAATCGATTAAATCAGCTCCAGCTTCATTAACTTTTTCAACGGCTTTTAACACATGCGCGACTGTCTGACCTGACAACTGATAACACACTAATTTTTCGGCCGGGTCACGCCACAAATAACGATGTTTCGTTTTCGTGGCATGCGCTAAATCATTCGCTGAAATCATCTCCGTTGCCGCAAACCCTGCTTGACCGTAGCGCGCCGTCATGACACGAAACGGCGCACAACTATACCCAGCCAAAGGTCCTTGCACTAATCGGTTCGGCAAAGTCACCGACCCCAAGGTTAACGGTGTAAACAAACGTTTAGCGTGTTGCATAAACTGGAAACTGCTGACATAAAGATTTTACCGCCTCTCGCACGCGCAATTGCATTTGCGTGTTTGCAATATCATCCATAATATCAGCCATCCAATTTGCGACTTGCTCACATTCTTTCACTTTAAACCCACGTGTTGTGACCGCTGGTGTACCAATACGAATACCGCTGGTAATAAAAGGCGATTGCGGGTCATTCGGCACAGCGTTTTTATTCGTGGTGATAAAGGCATTACTTAAAGCGGTTTCCGTTTCTTTGCCAGTTATTCCTTTACGAATTAAATCAATCAACATTAAATGATCGTCGGTTCCGCCACTGACAATATCGTAGCCACGTTGCATTAACACGTTTGCCATGGCTTTTGCATTATCTAACACTTGCTGTTGATATGTTTTAAACTCGGGCGATAAAGCCTCTTTGAATGCCACAGCTTTTGCTGCAATCACATGCATCAATGGACCACCCTGCCCGCCTGGAAAAACCGCTGAATTTAATTTCTTTTCTAAATCAGGGTTGGCTTTCGCCATTATCATTCCACCGCGAGGACCGCGCAAAGTTTTATGCGTGGTGGTGGTGGTTACATCGGCAATATTGACGGGCGAGGGATATAACCCCGTTGCAATTAACCCTGCAACGTGTGCAATATCAGCCATTAAATAAGCACCCACTTGATCAGCAATATCACGAAACCGTTGCCAATCCACCACGCGTGAATAAGCAGAAAACCCGGTCACAATTAATTTTGGTTTATGCGTGATTGCTAATTTCTCAGCTTCATCGTAATCAATTTCACCGGTGTCTGGGTTCAAACCATAAGAATAAAATTGATAGAGTTTACCGGAAAAATTCACCGGTGAGCCGTGGGTTAAATGTCCACCGTGCGCCAAGCTCATGCCCAAGACAATATCGCCAGGGCTTAATAAAGCGGCATACGCAGCCGCATTGGCTTGCGAGCCAGAATGTGGCTGCACATTCACATAGGCTGCGCTAAACAATTGTTTAGCGCGCTCAATGGCGAGTTGTTCAGCAATATCAACAAACTCGCAACCGCCGTAATATCGCTTACCCGGATATCCTTCAGCATATTTATTTGTTAACACCGATCCTTGCAAAGCAAGCACTAAAGGGCTCACGTAATTTTCAGACGCAATGAGTTCAATATGCTCTTCTTGACGCTGTTCTTCGTGTTGCAATACATCTGCAATCGCTGGATCAAAGACCGATAAAGTTTCAGGTTTAAACATACAGGGTTATCCTCTTAACTGTGAATTTTCTATCACTTTATCCGCTTGTTTTTTGCGATAAGCGACAATTGCATCGCGATAATGCGGATGCTTAGCCCCTAACATGCTCACAGCTAAAATGGCAGCATTAATCGCACCGGCTTTACCCACCGCTAAGGTTCCAACAGGAATACCAGCTGGCATTTGAACAATCGCTAATAAAGCATCTAAACCATTCGTAAAAGTACTTGATGGCATCGGCACGCCCAAAACAGGTAACACCGTTTTAGAGGCAATCACGCCTGGTAAATGCGCAGCGCCGCCGGCTGCCGCAATAAACACTTCAACCCCACGGGATTCAGCGTCAACTAAATATGTAAACAAAGCTTCAGGAGTACGATGCGCAGACAAAGCACGGGCTTCATGCGGCACATTTAATTCATCAAGCATTTTACTGGTTTCTTCCATAATGCTCCAATCAGATTTAGAGCCCATTAAAACTGCAACCAATGGTTTTGTCATCGTATCCCCTTAATGTCTAAAACAACGTTTACCTGTGAATGCCAACGCAATACCGTATGATAAACACGCGTCTATCACTTCGGCATCACGCACCGAACCGCCGGGTTGAATAATCGCTTTAATCCCCTTACCTGCTAATAAATCAATGGCATCGCGAAAAGGAAAAAATGCATCTGAGGCAAGTACAGCGCCTTTTGTTTTTTCACCGGCTTTTTTCAATGCGATTTCAACGGCGTCAACACGCGAAACTTGCCCAGCGCCAATACCGACTGTCGTTTGCTCTGCTGCAAGTACTATTGCATTCGATTTGACATGCTTGACCACTTGCCAGGCGAATAACAAATGATGAACCTCATCTGTCGTTAAAGCGTGTGGTGTCATCCATTGCAAATCTTCGGCATTGATTGCATCGCTATCAACCGCCTGCATTAACACGCCACCCGTGATGCCCTTCATTTCCCACTGTGATTGTGCCGATAAAGACAAACTCAAACAGCGCAGATTGGGTTTTGCTGAAAAAACAGCTAAAGCTTCTTCGGTATAAGCCGGCGCGATAATCACTTCCATAAATATGGAAGCTATTTTTTCAGCGAGTGTTTTATCACACGCTTGATTCAACGCCACAATGCCACCAAAAGCTGATTTTGCATCGGCGGCTAAGGCTTTTTCAAAGGCTTGCAAAGCTGTGTCAGCAACCGCTGCACCGCAAGGGTTTGCATGTTTCACAAT
This sequence comes from uncultured Gammaproteobacteria bacterium, assembly GCA_965653045.1. Lineage (GTDB taxonomy): Bacteria > Pseudomonadota > Gammaproteobacteria > DSM-16500 > DSM-16500 > Aquicella. The sequence continues at coordinate 38,045 of CBFGYM010000004.1, read as the reverse complement.
CACACAGGCTGGTTGTTTAAAGTCACGCACGGCAGCAAGCGCCGCTTCGGCATCGACAATATTATTATAAGAAAGCGGTTTGCCTTGATGTTGTGTGGCGTTTAAAATGCCATCGGCTTGATACGGAAAACGATAAGCGATAGCACGCTGATGCGGGTTTTCACCGTAACGCAAGTCACCTTGCGGCATTAAGGCCAAAGCCCTTGCCGTTTCTTGCGCTATCGATTGCGTTGACGGTTGTGCTAAACGCGCAGCGAAATACGCTTGAATATTGGCATCGTAAGCGGCAGTCAAGGCAAAGGCCGAAGCGGCCAGTTGCTCACGCAGGCTCAAGCTCAACCCGTGTTGGTCACGGCAGGCTTGTAGCACAGCGGTATAATCAGCCGGATCCGTCACCACGCCCACCCACGCAAAGTTTTTTGCAGCGGCACGTATCATCGCAGGACCGCCCACGTCTATTTGCTCAACCACTTCTGACCAAGATAAGCCGATGTCTTTAATTTTCTCGGAAAATGGGTATAAATTAACCACCACCAAATCTATCCAGGCCAGACTGTGCTTTTCTGCCTCAGCCGCGTGCTGGTCTCGACGCCCCAAAATGCCGCCGTGAATTTTTGGATGCAAGGTTTTAACACGGCCTTCCATCATTTCAGGCATGCCGGTTAAATGCTCAACAGGGTGATGAGGGATGTGAGCTGCGGTTAAAGCAGCGCTGGTGCCACCGCTCGCAATCAATTCAACACCGAGGTCGCTTAGGCCTTGTGCAAATTCCACCAAACCGGTTTTATCAGAAACAGACAAAAGCGCGCGTTTAATAGGCGTTACAGTCATGAGCATCCACCGCATTAAAAATGTCGGCGTATTATGACAAGAAAACCGTGACAAGTCTCATTAAAAAGTGTTTGATGATATGAAACCTTTTTTCTCTGGAAAAATCATGTCAGAAAAGCTCTCCCCCAAAATCATCTTATTATTTATTTTCATTGTGTTAAGCTGGGGGTTGGCGTGGCCGGTGAATAAAATTGGGTTAGCGTATTTAACCCCGCTTTGGTATACCGCTATCCGTCTTTTGATTGGCGCCTTCACAATGACTGCCCTGGTGGCTGCCTTGGGCGAGTTTTCATGGCCAACATGGAAAGATTTACCCCTGATTGCGGTGATTGGCCTGCTGCAAATTAGTTTTTATATTTTACTCACCAATGTTGGTCTAGCTTACTTACCCGCCGGTCAAGCGTCTTTCTTAGCCTATACTACCCCGCTATGGATTATTCCGATTGCCACCGTCTTTTTCGGTGAAAAAAACACCCCTGTCAAATGGATGGGGTTAATTTTGGGACTGCTGGGGCTTATGATTTTACTGAGCCCGTGGGAAATAAATTGGCATAATCACGGAATGGTTTTTGGCGCCTGCATGTTATTGCTGGCATCTCTGTCTTGGGCGATTTCCATGCTGGCAGTTCGCTATATGCAATGGAATAAAACGCCGTTGCAACTCATTCCATGGCAGCTATTTTTAGGTGCGCTGCCAGTACTTGGGTTAGCTTTAATTAAAGAACCTATCATCAGCATTCAATGGAACCCCGCTTTAATTGCCTCTTTGATTTATACTGGTTTTTTAGTGACGGGTTTATCGTATTGGAGTGGCGTTGTGATTAACAAAGCCATCCCCACCACTGTTTTATCGCTGGGTTTTTTAGTCGTACCTGTATTTAGCTTATTAATTTCGTCGATTTATTTACACGAAACACTAAGCCTTATCACCGCAAGTGCAATGGGAATGATTTTAATTGGGCTGGGCATGGTTGCCGTTTAATTTTTCTTCATTTTATTTGCATAAGTATTGTGGTAACGCTTATCACGTTCGAATGGAAAAGTACGCACAACACCGCGATGATCGGATAAATCTGGCAAGGTATATTTTTCAGGGTAAACCGACCGATTGACTGGGTTACTAAAAAATGAAAATGCTTGCAAAAATTTAGTTTTATTTGGGCGTGCTACAAAAGCCTTATTCAACACAGCATGATTTGCTTGAATACGTTCTATGACTATTCCTTTTTCAGCCTCGGAGAGTGACACATCAAAAGTGAGTTGTGTTTCATCTGCTTCTTTCTGTAATAATTTTTTTGCATACGCCATGCTATTTTCAAGATACAAGCGTCTAGCCTCGTAATATTCCTGGCCATGAGCGTACGCCTGATACAACCCATAAATGCTAGGTTCCTGCATTGCGTGTCGCTCAACATATTTTGGCACATCGATATATCCCAAACCTTCACGCTTAGCAACAGCGTTAATCAATTTTTCAGATAAGGTATTGTAGTGTTGTAATTTTTCTCTCGTTTTTGCGATTTTGTATTGATACGTCGTTTCAACTTGCGTCCTTGACGGGCGTTTTTGTTTGTTCAAATACCCCATGAACGGATGCATTTTTCGTGGGCGTTCTCTATTTGAAAAATGCTCGAGCTGTGTAAATAACCGAGCCAAGCCCAAACCCAAACCAACACGATGCTTTTTTAGTAAAGATCCTTGTTTATATTTTTCAGAAGCACTCGTTGCAAGATGCAGCGGCCCTTTGAACCAATGCTTTTTGAAGGCGAACTCAAACACCATTACTGATGCCAACCCAACGAGCAGGGCACCACCCACCATTGGAAAAAACATTGAAAGCGCAACCAAACCCACAAATCCTAAACCGAATATTACCCAACGCGCGATACCACTTGCGATGAGCTTATTACCTGTTTTTCGTTCTTTCACACGAAAACGATCAAGGCGATCAACACATCGTCGACCGCGATGTAAATGAGAATACGTGAAACGAAATGCTTGCTGCATCTTTCGGCAAGTATTTATTTCATCGATCAACTCAGAAATATATTGAATTGCCGCAAGCATATCTTTTGTTTGAATTTGTTGATTATTGTCGTTATCTACATAATTACGTTTAACTTGCTCAATGAAGACTCTAGGATTCAATAAGGCTTGATCACCTTCGTGCATTTCACGATATTTTGAACCGAGCGCTGTCGCTGCTTCTATAATTGCAACTTTTTCATCCGATGCATCTAAACGATTATCACCCACAGCTTCCCCCCTTTCGTCAGCGTCTCATGAAAACTTATCAATAAAACAAAGACATAACAAAAGAAGTAGTTATAACACAGAAGGTCACACGCATCAACCTAAGGGGTTTCAACGCTGGTTAGCCATAAATCACGCACTTTGCCCGGCGTTTCAAGCAATTGTTTTGTTTGACCATCGGCGATAATCTTTCCCTGTGAGAGCTGTATAATGCGATCAAATTGTGGTAATAAATGTAAACGATGCAATGACACCATCATTACAGCCTCTGGATAGTTTCAATCACTCCTTTTAAAATTTCTTTGTCGGCTGGTAAATCAACGCTTGAAGTCGGTTCATCTATTAAAATCAAAGTACGGATTTCTCATTCAACAGACTCCATTGCTTGATAACTGCAACCAAAGCAGGTACTTCCAGGGCTTGCACGCGGGCTTTCAACGTTTCAGGCGTATCTGTTGGTAAAACATTGCAATGTTGTTGCACTAAAATTTTTCCTGCATCAACCTTGGCAATCACTTCGTGCACCGTGCAACCTGATTCTTGCTCACCGGCGGCTAACACCGAAGCATGCACGGCTAAATCCATTAAACCTGCGTGTTTCGGCAATAAAGAAGGATGCACATTAATCAGCTTACCTGCCCACGTCTCAGTAAACGCGTCAGAACAAATACGCATATAGCCCAATAAAATGATCTTATCAATTTTATGCGCCTGAAGCACCGTAGTCACTAAACCATCGTATAACTCGCGCGAATGCGATTCAGGCGGCAGAAAAACCGTCTCAATATTCAAGGCCGCTGCTTTCTCTAAAATACCTGAGTCTGCTTTATTACTCAACACAAGCGCTAATTCAACGGCCGGCATGGCTTTTAAAGCCTGCGCTAAAAGTGGTAAAGCACTGCCGCGGGTTGAACCCAGCACAGCTATGCGCATGAGCGCATTCTCACTGCATTCATCATCGCAATACGTGATTGCACGAGTTGTGCTGTGCCAATGTCTTCACGGTGAAATAAACGACCTTCAATGGCAGAAACTTCGCGCTCAGCAATCGCTTCAGCAACTGCTAGTGTTGCCGCGATGCCAACATAAGCCGCTGTACGTGAACCGGTTGCGACTAAACGATTGTCGGCTTGATCGACGGCACCTAAAAATAAATATTGTTTGTTTTTCACACCAGCAATCGAAATGGGTGTGTTTTTGATGGGCGCATCAGGATAGCCTTCTGGCACAACATATTTGCACACTGACGCTGCGTGTGAAAATTTGACTAGTTCTGTTTTTAATTCGCCAGTTGTGATTGCTAGGCAAATATTTAAAAAATCTGTTTCTAATAAACATAATAAATTTAACGCTTCAGGATCGCCAAATCGTGCATTAAATTCTATCACGCGTATTCCTTCCGCTGTTGCAATAAAACTACCGTATAAAATACCGCGATATAATTCGCCTGTGTCTGCTTGTAATGCGTTAATCACCGCTTGATTAATATTCATCGCTGTCGCGATTTCGTCTTGTGATAAAAATGGCATGCCATGATCAGGCATCGTATAAGCGCCCATGCCGCCCGTATTCGACCCTTTATCACCGCTATAAGCCCGTTTATGATCTTGCACGAGCGGCATAGGCACTAAGGTTTTTCCATCACAAAAAGCTAATAATGAAAATTCTTGGCCTATCCATTTTTCTTCGATTAAAACACTTTGGTTTGATTGGAATAAACTGTCACAAAAGGCAAGCGCTTCAGTGATTGAAGCTAAATGATCGCCGGCCACTTTTACGCCTTTACCACCCATTAAACCATCGGCTTTAATGACGTATGCGCCTTCGCCTAATTGTTTCAAAAAACAATCGGCACTGGCAAGGTCATTAAACACGCCGTAACGCGGCAAACCTGGAATGTTGTGCTTTTTCATTAAATCACGCGCGAATTGCTTGCTTGTTTCAATTTTTGCTAAGGCTTGTGTTGGCCCCACGGTAGGAATATTAACAGCCCATAAAGCATCAGCCAATCCTGCAGCTAATGGCGCTTCAGGGCCAATAATTGCCAACTGAATATTCACTGATACTGCTTTTTCACGTACAAACTCAACATTCGTAATATCGCCCACCCAGCAGTGTTTTGATAACTGCATTAATGCCGGGTGTCGCGTGCTGGCAATGGTATAAATTTCAATAGCTGTTTCTGATTTTAATAAAGCTAAAGCCATGGCATGTTCACGTGCGCCAGAACCCACTAATAATATTTTCATACCTCCTCCGCTGCTTGTGATTTTTCTGCTGCACGTTGTTTTGCGAGCACATTCGCTTGTGAGTTATTTATTTTTCCGCAAATGTAGTCACCATCCATGCACGCCATACAAGGACGTGAAATTGCATGGTCACCGCGCCGCGTCACCGCTTCAATTAAATCATCTTGTGTTTGATACAATATTTTATCAACCATTAAATAATTTGCGATTTCTTCTTCCGAATGAAGTGATGCAATTAACTCTTGTGACGATGGCATATCAATGCCGTAAAAACACGGGAATTTAATCGGTGGACACGAAGAAACTAAATACACTGATTTTGCGCCGTATTCTCGTATCATTTTAATAATTTCACGCGAGGTAGTACCGCGCACAATACTATCATCAAATACTAACACATTTTTATTTTCGATTTCTGTTCTTTGCGGTGTTAATTTTTGTCTAACACTACGTGAGCGTGCTTTTTGGTTAGCCATAATAAATGTACGGCCAATAAAAGGGTTTTTATATAAACCTTCTGAATAACGCACGCCTAATTCGTGGGCGAAAGATAAAGCCCCTGTGTTCGCCGTAAACGGCACGGGAATCACCACATCAGGCAATAATTCAGGAAAACGCGCTTTCCATGCTTTTGCTAAATTCTGCCCCATACGTAAACGTGAACGATATACACTCACGCCATTCAAAGTTGCATCCGGTCGTGCAAAATAAACATATTCAAACACGCAGGGTTTAAAATCAGCTTGCGCTAACTGACGCCGATATAAACGCCCGCCTTCACCAACAAACGCAACTTCACCCGGTGCTAAATCGCCTAAAGGTTCAAACCCTAAGGCGTAAAAGGGCGTGGTTTCTGAGGCAAAAATAATATCCTGCACGCCATCATCACACTGTCTGCTGCCAATCACCAAGGGGCGTATGCCATGCGGGTCACGAAAAGCGATTAAGCCTTTACCCATCACCACACTGACCACAGAATAAGAACCTTGCACGCGCGTGAAAATAGCGTTCACCGCATCACAAAGCTGATCAAAGAAGGCCGTTTCTGTTTGTGCGTACGTGCCTTGCGCGAGGTGGTCGGCTAGCAAGTGTAACAACACTTCAGAATCGAGCGAAGAATTGAGGTGACGATGTTGTGTCACGCGCATTTCTTCAAATAATTCACGGTAATTGATTAAATTACCATTATGCGCCAAAGCAATACCCCGTGGGCTACCTATCCACAACGGTTGAGTGTCAGCGGCTTGATATCCGCCGGCCGTCGGATAACGTGTATGCGCAATCCCCACATTCCCAAGTAATTTAGTCAAATTGTTTGGCGTAAAAATTTCACGCACCAAGCCTAAACCGTGTTTCGGATAAAATCGTATATCGCTGGTAATCATGCCCGCTGCATCTTGTCCGCGATGTTGCAATTGAATTAAACATTCGTGCAACTCACCCGCGACGGGTGTTTGACTATAAATACCAACGATTCCGCACATAATTTACCCCAAATAACCCGCGATATTTCGCATAATGCGTTGCGATAAAGGCATAGGCTTCGTCGCATAATTAAAATTTCGTCCCGTGATTTTTTCGTATAAAGCAATATACCGTGAAGCCAAGGTCAAAATTAATGCTTCAGGCGCTTCTGGTAAAACAGCATCTTGATAAGGGTCGCAATGATCGACAAACCACAAACGCAAAAATTCTTTATCGATGTTATCAGGTTCTTTGCCTTCCGCTAGACGCGCTTCGTAATTGTGCGATAACCAATATCGACTTGAATCAGACGTGTGCATTTCATCAATCACCACAATATTACCGTCTTGATCACGACCAAATTCGTACTTAGTGTCTACCAAAATCAAACCGTGTTTTGCAGCTACCTGCGAGCCAAATTCAAACAAACGCATTGCGGCGGCACTTGCCTGTGACCAATCTGATTGGCTCATCCACCCTTCACGAATAATTTCTTCCGGGCTAATGGGTCTATCGTGTTCTGTTTCTTTGGTCGTTGGTGTTAAGACAGGCTGTGCTAAACGTTCGTTTTTCTTCAAGCCTTCAGGAAATTGAATGCCGCAGTAATTGCGCACGCCATTTTTATATTGCGTCCAGAGTGAGGTTGACGTCGTGCCTGTAATATAGCCGCGCACGACAAATTCAATCGGGAAAACATCGCATTTTTTTGCGATGATGACATTAGGGTCGGGAATGGCAATTAAATGATTGGGCACCAAATGTTCGGTTTGCTCAAACCACCAAGCACTGGTTAAATTCAAGACTTGACCTTTGTAAGGCACCGCTGCAATCACGCGGTCAAAAGCACTTTGTCTATCGGTTGTAACAAGCAATAATTTATCGCCAAGGTCGTAAGTATCACGCACTTTTCCTTGATACCGTTTTCCGACTGTTAATTCTGTTTTGGTTAAACAATACGGCAGCATCTGCCGCAGACATTCCAACTCACTTTCTTTCGTATCGATAGCATTCATGGGCATAAGGATTATAAAATACCTGAGTGTTCATAATTTCATTGATGCACGCTTCAGAATCGTTTGTTTCACACACCACTTCCCAAACAATTCCTTGCTTGATGGCATCAACACCGTTAATAGCAAAATGGTCTTTTAAAGTTTGCAAACATAAAAGGCCCTGCCAATCTTCTTTCGCCTGCACTAAAAAAGCACTACCTTTTAGTGCATTTTCAGCAATTTCACGCTCTTTTCGCGGGTTAAATAACACGCCTGATTGTTTGATGGTTTCCATCACGTCAGCATCTGCACCACAAACTTCCCAATGAACATAACGTTTAATGCGTACCGGAAACCCAAGTGATCGCAACGTATTCTCAACCGTCACCGCTTGGTTGTCTGTGATTAACGATTCCACTAGACACGTTTGTGCTGATACTGGCGCCTGATAGGCGGTGAGTGTTTTACGACGCGGGTAATAATGCAGTGGCGTGACTTCAACATATTTTCCTTTTTCAATGTATTGACGCATCGAAGCGAAAATAGGGTCGCCGGCTGGTGTGCGCTCAGGATGGGGCATCATTGCCAACACATTCCCGGCTTTATTCGAGATTGCTGCAATATTATCAACAGAGCCATTTGGGTTTGTCGGAAAATCTTCGATAATCTCACCCGCTTCATTGCAATATTGAAACACATTCAAGCCTTGCACTTGCATTTCAGCAAGCAAGCCCGGGCTAATCACAAAACGTCCTTCTGCATTCGCCACCGGAATATTTAAAATATCATTAGGCGATAAATAACGGGTAAACGCATTACGTTGATAATGATCAGAAATACGCATGTGTACCCAGGCATTATAAAACCCGGTACCTAATATTTTTCCATCTTGTACACGTTTATTGTCGGTTAAGGCCAAGCCAACTTTATTATTTTCTAATCCCGGCACCAACCCTGTTTCCACTAAAATTTGTGCGCCGTTACAAATACCCAGCACGGGTTTGCCGCGTGCTGCTTGTTCAGCAATCACTTTCATGACGGGGTCGAGCGCTGCAATAATGCCTGCACGTGAGCGGTCTTCATAGGAAAAACCGCCGACGATAATATAACCATCCATCTCAGCCAGTGTCGTGGGTGAATGATTCCATAAACATTCAACGGCTGTCATGCCAGCACGTTCAACGGCCAACACCGTTTCACGTTCACAATTCGACCCTGGAAATTGTATAATTGCAATGCGCATTACAGTAACCTCACTGATGATTCGCCCGAGACGACTTCACCAATTTCATATAAAGGAAAATCAGGATAGGCTGCCAAAGCCATTTGCATACGCGCTACAGATTCACGCGGTACAATCATCACCAAGCCAACACCCATATTAAACACACGATACGCTTCTTGTTCTGGTAACTGACCCAACCCACATAAGACGTCAAAAATAGGGAGTTTCGGGCAAGCCTCACGACGAATAATCACCGCTGTATTCGCTGGTAAAATACGCGGAATATTTTCTAACAAACCGCCGCCAGTAATATGCGCCATGCCGTGGATCGTAATATTTTGTTTTAAGAGTTGCATCACAGGACGCGTGTAATTAATGTGCGGCGTTAATAACGCATCGCCGATGGTTTGCCCTAATTCTGCATGCACGGTTTTTACGCCGTACTTACCCACTTCAAAGAATAAATGTCGCGCAAGCGAATAACCGTTCGTATGTAAACCACTTGAAGCAAATGCCATTACCACATCACCGGTGACAATATCACGGCCTAAAATAGCTTTTTCTTTTTCAATCACGCCAGTAATCACACCGACTAAATCGTGTTCGCCGGCCAAATACGTGCCAGGCATTTCTGCCGTTTCACCGCCGACTAACGCAATGTCATTGTCACGACACGCCTGTACCATGCCTTCAATAATACTTTCGATGATTGCCGGGTTTAATTTATCGTTCGCAATATAATCTAAGAGGGTTAAAGGCTTTGCGCCTAAAACGATAATATCGTTTGTTGTTGCGCTGACTAAATCAATGCCGATGGTGTCAAATTTCCCCATGCGTTTAGCAACCATCATTTTCGTCCCTACGCCATCAATGCTTTGCACTAAGACAGGGTGTTGGTAATCTTGCATCAGTGCTTTTAAATCATACATTGCACCAAACGAACCCAAAGGCGTTAAAACAGCGGGTGAAAAGGTGCTCTCGACGGCAGATTTAATACGTCGCACAGCTTCATTCCCAGCTTCAATATCAACACCGGCCGAACGATAACTCATTGCTGTTGCCATACGCACCCCTTAAAGTAATTTTTTGCTTAAGCCATTTGCCCAGGCATTTTTTGCCTCGCTAACCGACAAATCAATGACACCTTGTAAGCGCAACCTAGGTTCATGCGTGGTATCACCAATGCCAAACACTGGCACCGAAGCTGCTTCAAATAACGCTTTTAAATTTTTCACGTGTGCGCGCGGCACTTCTAAGACGAACCCACCTGTTTCACTGAATAAATACTCATCGGGGCGTAAGCTTGTACTGCCATTCACAATCACGCCGACTGAAGCACCAAAGGTCATTTCAGCTAAAGCCACTGCTAAGCCCCCTTCAGAAATATCGTGTGCAGATAACACCATGCCTTGTTCAATCGCTGTTTGCACTGTGGTAATTTCACGCGTAAACACTTGCAAATCAGGCTTTGGACAATGCGCGCCGAGTTCATCGTGCAGTGCGTAATAAACACTGCCGCCGCATTCGGCTTGTCTTTCACCCACTAATATTAAAGCGCTATCGGGGCGTTTTAACGTATAGGTTAAAACACGCTTCACATCTTTCAATACCCCTAAACAACTAATCATAGGGCTAGGCGGAATCGCGCCGTCGGCTGATTCGTTATATAAAGACACATTACCGGCAATAACCGGCAAAGTTTCAGTAGGAAAATCTTTCAATGGCACGGCTTTGCACGCATCCACAATGCCTTCAACCGACATCACAAACTCACCCATTTGCTCAGGTTTTTCTGGGTTACCAAAACACAAACAATCGGTCAGTGCCACAGGTGTTGCGCCCACGGCCACAATATTTCGTACCGATTCTAAGACGGCATTCACACCCCCCCAGTAAGCATCAATACGATTAAAACGCGGGTTTTGATCGAGTGATAAGGCTATGCCCGTTTCGCGAATTGATTCCGGATAATGGGTGCTATTAAACGGCTGCATCACGCCTGCATCAGCGGCACCGGCATCAATGACGGTTCGACCTTGGACTTGTTTGTCGTAACAGTTGGTAATGGGTGCGCGCGAAGCAATATTTTCATGGGCTAATAAACGCAAAAACACAGCGTTGTAATCTGTTGGTGCTGCAAGTGCTGGCTCACAATAAACAGATTTTGGAATCACGTAAGGTCTATCGTATTGAATGCCGCGTGTCACATCTGAGGCTTTCGCATCAACCACGACTTGCTCGCCTTCTTTCACTACAAACTGGCCATCCGTGCGAATATTACCCACCACGACTGCACAAGCCCCTTGCGAGACTTGTGGCAAGGCAAAATGTTCGTTGTAATGCGATAAAATCAGGGGTGCCAACTCAGGCGGCACCACCCACATAAAACGTTCTTGCGTTTCAGAACAAAGCACCACTTCTGGACGCAAGCCATCCATGCCACGCGGCACAGAGGCTAATTGAATTTCCGCGCCGTAACCGCCGGCATCAGCCAATTCCACACTCGCGCAAGCAATCCCGCCGGCGCCTAAATCTTTAAACCCAACACGATTGATTAAATTTTTCTCATGGAGAATATCAAATAAGGCATTGTTGGCTTTTAAAATGTGGCGCTGCAAGAATGCATTCGGTTCTTGCACTGCACCCTTGTTCGATTCTTTTTGGCCTTCGTCTAAGGCAGCCGAGGCAAAACTCGCTCCACCAAAGCCGCTGTTATCCGTCGGCTTACCGACCAAAATAAAGACATAACCTTCTGCATTGAGCGGCGCGAAAGAATGAATGACCCGATTTTCAGGCACCACACCCAAGGTAACGACGGTTACTAAACAATTATCGTTGTAACCCGCATCGAAATAGACATCACCAGCTACGTTCGGAATGCCCAGCGGGTTCCCATAACCGGCAATGCCACGTACAACGCCTTGTTGTATCCAATGGGTTTTCGGCCGAGACAATTCCCCAAAGCGCAAACTATCAGCCACTGCAATCACTTCTGCACCCATGCAAGACACATCACGCACATTGCCGCCGACGCCCGTTGCCGCGCCCTCGTAAGGTACAATTTGCGATGGGTGATTATGCGACTCATGGCTCATCACCACCCCATAACGCAATCCGGTTTCATCCGTTGCGACCGCAACGATGCCTGCATCTTCTTTAGGACCCAAAATCACTTGCGAACTATTTGTGTTAAATTTAGACAGGTGTCGGCGCGTGCTTTTATATGAACAATGCTCCGAGCCTTGAATAGACCATAAAACCAACTCCGCTAAAGTCGGCGGACGTTTTAAAAAAACATTTTGAATAGTGAGCGCTTCTTCAACAGTTAAGGCTAAACGATATTGTTTAATCAACGAAGCGATGGCTTCAAGTGAAAGAACGGAAAGATCAAATTCAGGTGGTGCTGAACGCATGGTGGCAACCCCTTTTCTGGATGGGGGAATTGTTGCAGATTCTCAGAAAATAGCAAGCCCCCAGCATAAGGGTAGACAAGGGTGAAAAGAGTGCCCATAATCCAAGGTTTTGTGTGATAAAATTTGGAATTTGGAGGGTTAATGCGTTGACGAACAATGTTGTTGAATTACGAGGCATTAAAAAGTCTTTTCACGATCATGACATTCTGCATGAAATTAATCTCGAAGTCCGCGAAGGGGAATTTTTAACCCTCTTAGGGCCTTCCGGTTGCGGTAAAACCACCTTGCTACGTCTCATCTCTGGTTTTGAAGAACCGACGCAAGGTCAAATTTTTATTGATGGTAAAGATGTTTGCGGGCTGCCGCCCCATCAACGTCACGTGCATACAGTGTTTCAAAGTTATGCCCTGTTCCCACACATGACGGTGTTTGAAAACATTGCCTTTGGTTTACGCTGCCAAAAAGTGTCTGAATCTGAAATTCAACAACGCGTTGCTGATGTATTGGCAATGGTAAAACTCGAAAAATATGCTCAACGCAAACCCAGCCAATTAAGCGGTGGTCAACAACAACGTATTGCAATAGCGCGCGCTGCTGTCAATCGCCCGCGTGTTTTATTGCTTGATGAACCCTTAAGCTCACTTGATTATCGCCTGCGTAAAACCATGCAAATTGAATTGAAACAATTGCAGCGCAAACTGGGCATTACCTTTGTGTTTGTCACGCATGATCAAGAAGAAGCGCTTTCTATGTCTGACCGTGTGGTGGTGATGCAAGAAGGTTACATTGAACAAATTGGCACACCGCGTGAAGTATATGAAAATCCTAAGACGTTAAAAGTTGCGCAATTTATCGGGGAAGTCAATATTTTCGATGGTAAAGTGTTAAGCCTGGGTGAAAACCATCACGCAGTCGTTGAAGTGATGGGCAAACCCCGCCAAGTGAAAACGCATTATCCTTTACAATTAAATGAAGCCGTCAATGTACTAGTGCGTCCTGAAGATATTCGCGTATGGGGTCAATCTGAAGTCGATGAAACCGAACGTGCAAACATGTTGCCAGGCTTAGTCGAAGATGTGACCTACAAAGGCACCACCGTTGATTTAATGGTACGGCTTGAAAATCAACGCGTCATTGCTGCCACTGAATTTTTCGATGAAGACGACGACCGCTTAGAATATAAGCTCAATGAACCTGTCTGGGTGAACTGGCACGCTGGCTGGGAGGTTATTTTACCCCATGAAAACCGATAACACTTTCCGTCGTAGCTCGCTAGCCTTACTTGCCTGCTGGTTGAGTTTTTTTGCAATCGTGCCATTTACCTTGGTGATTCTGGCAAGCTTTTTAAGCCGCAGCGATAGTGAGCTCATTACCACGCCACTGACACTTGCAAATTACTTTAATTTAAACCACGGCATTTACTGGCGTATTTTCGAAAATTCTTTTCTAATTGCCGGCAGTGCAACACTTGCCTGCTTGGTATTAGGCTATCCATTTGCTTATGTCATTGCGCGCATGGAAAGCCGTTGGAAAAATTTACTGATGATGCTAGTGATTATTCCTTTCTGGACAAGCTCGCTGATTCGCAGCTATGCACTCATTGCCATTATTAAAGCTAAAGGTGTGCTAAATACACTGTTATTAACCTTAGGTATTATTCACCAGCCTTTATCCATTTTATTCACCAATGCGGCGGTCATTATTGGCCTGGTGTACAATCTACTCCCGTTCATGATTTTGCCTTTAATGACGAATATTGAACGTTTAGATACGCGTTTAATTGATGCAGCCTATGACTTGGGTGCAAACCGCTTTACAACGTTTCGCCGCGTCATTATTCCTTTAACCATGCCTGGCATTATTTCAGGGTGCATATTAGTGTTTCTGCCTGCAATGACTTTGTTTTATATTCCAGACATTCTCGGCGGTGCAAAATCTATTTTGATTGGCAATCTCATTCAAAACCAATTTATTGTGGCGGAAAACTGGCCCATGGGTTCAATGTTCAGTGTAATATTAACCTTTGTGCTCGCAACCCTCATTTTCATTTACACGCGCGTATCACGTGATCGCAAAACAGAGGATTGGTTATGAGCCTCAGAAATTTCACCAACAAAAGTTATTTAAGTGCTATTTATCTTTTCTTTTATTTACCCATTCTCATTCTGATGGTTTATTCGTTTAATAATGCGCAATATTCTTTAGTGTGGCATGGGTTCACCTGGCAGTGGTATCAAGACTTATTCGCTGATGGTGATTTATGGGCTGCCACGTGGCATTCTTTTTTCTTAGGCATCACAGCTGCGACGCTGGCCACCCTTATTGGCATGATTGCTGCTGTTACCATTTATCGTTACCGATTTATCGGGCGTGATTTTGTGAATGCTTTAGTATTTGTGTTAATTCTCACACCGGAAATTGTGACAGGCGCCTCATTGCTCATTTTATTTACGCTAATTAATTTACCACTTGGGTTTACGTCTTTGCTTTTATCACACATTAGTTTTTGTATTCCCTTTGTGATTATTACAGCGTATAGCCGTTTGGCGAGCTTCGATAAAAACATTTTTGAAGCAGCGAAAGACTTAGGCGCAACCGATGTCACCATTCTGCGGCGCATCATTCTTCCCCTTTTATGGCCAGCTTTATTTGCAGGGTGGCTCTTAAGCTTTACGCTTTCTTTAGACGATGTGATTATTAGTTATTTTGTGGCGGGGCCCGAATACGATATTTTACCTTTGCGAATTTATTCGATGGTTCGTTCAGGGGTGAAACCTGAAATTAATGCGCTGTGTTCAGTTTTATTTTGTGTGACACTTTTGTTAGTGGTGTTATCGCAACTTGCTTTAAAAAAACAAGATTAAGGGTGGCGTGATGATAAAAACGAACAAAATGAAAAAAATATTCCTGAGCTTGCTCTTGGGCTTAACTTCTTTTTCCACCTATGCACAAAATAATGTTGTAAATGTCTATGCGTGGACCGGTGAAATTCCTGATACACTTGTTAAACAGTTTGAGAAAGAATCCGGCATTAAGGTTAATTTTTCAACGTATGAAAACAATGAAATTATGTACACCAAAATTAAGGCCTCGAAAAATGCAGGCTACGATGTGGTGATGCCTTCAAGTTACTTTGTTGATCGTATGCGCAAGCAAAATATGTTGTTAAAACTTGATAAATCCAAACTCTCAAACTGGGCTAATTTAAATCCTGAATTTTTAAACCCGTCGTACGACCCGGGCACGCAATATAGCACGCCGTATATTTGGGGTGTGACCGGTATTTTTGTGAATAAAAAATTTGTAAACCCGAATTCTGTGACAAGCTGGTCCAATTTATGGCAGCCTCGTTTCAATAATCAGTTAATGTTGTTAGATGATTCGCGTGAAATTTTTTCCATGGGGTTATTAACCTTAGGGTATCCTGCTAATGACACCAATCCTACACACATTCAAAATACGTTTTTGAAATTAAAAGCGATACTACCCAATGTGAAGGTATTTTCTAGCGAAACGGTGGTGTCTATTATTATTGATGAAGATGCGACCATCGGCATGGCTTGGAATGGTGATGTTTACAAGGCCTCGAAAGAAAACCCGAATGTTTCGTTTATTTATCCGAAAGATGGGTTTGTGATTTGGGTGGATAATTTTTCAATTCCCGTTAATGCACCGCATAAAGATGCGGCCTATGCATTCATTAACTTCATGACACGTGCTGATATTGCAAAAAATGCAGCACTCGTTACCAACTTCCCCACGGCAAACTTAGCTGCGCAAAAATTATTACCACAAAGCATTCAACAAAACCCATCCATCTACCCCCCAAAATCTGTGCTAAAACGCGGTCAATTCCAAACAGATTTGGGTGATGAGACTTTGTCGATTTATGAAAAATATTGGGAACAGTTGAAAATTAGTGGTTAAATCAATTGATATTATCGAACGAAGCTTAAGGCGGATTAACGCGGCGTAATCTGCCAGCTTTTAAGCTTTTTGGCTTTTTGGCTTTTTGGCTGTAAGCCAATAACATCTTAGCCTGGGGCCAAGGTTGCGCGTAGCGTAACCGACGCCCCAGGTAGGGGAAACCCCACACCTGCCTTAAGCGCTGAAGGCGCGTGACATCTCTTGAAGCTTTTAAAAGCCTGTATGTCCACCACGCTCATTCGTGCTTTCCGCCGTGACTATTTTCCTCGCGGACTTCGCGGTGCAAAAGGCGCACTGCCCTCGCCGTTCGCTGAATCTGCCGTCGTGGCCGACTCGCTCCCGGCGAGCGACCACTCGGTGCGTTCCCGCGCACCGCCGGCAGATTCAGCTTCACGTCTCGGCGCTTGTCTTTATGCTCGGAAAATAGTAACGGCTACAAGCACTTCTTCGCTTTGTGCAAACTAACAAGTATATGAAAGTTTTGCCCCCTCCAATCAAGTGGCTGGTCGATAAAATGGGGTAAGGAGAAAGCCGTGTTTTGGGTTTAGCACGGCCTGAATTGTTCAATGAACTTTATTACTACTTCTTAGTTCTTTTAGCAACCGTCGTCTTAGTCGAAGTTCGTTTTTTGCTAGGTTGTTTAAATAATGTTGCTGGCTGTGCAAGAGACTCTTTCAAAACTTGTTTCTTAGGCGGAAGCACGCTCATCGCTTTTAAATCAGCATTTTTAATTTTCAATTTAAACACTTTCACCGCTTGTTGGAATAACTTAACCAAATTCTCTTTTTCTGCAGGGTGATCTTTCAAAAAATTAAACACTCTCAACATCGTATCTTCCATACGCTTAGTAATATCGGATTGAGATAATCGATGTAAAAATGCAAAGCAAGCCATGAACTCTTTTCCGCCCACCTCTTCCAACCCTGTTTTTTCCAACGCCACTTTAAACGCATGCGAATCACGCTCATATTGTTTCTCGCCGCACGCTAAACCTAACACCCAAGTAATCAACCGGCGATATGAAAATCCTGTCAAAATCGTATCCGAAAAATACTCAAATCGCTCAGCCTCTGGAATACTTCGACCTATCGTAATGACGATCACAATGTTATGCACCGTCTTAGCCAATGATTCCACATGCTCATCAACCAATTTTTCATGCGCTACTGTCGATATATTCAATTTATCCTCAGCTTCTACTTCCAGAAGATTACGCATCGACTCAGACTTCTCTGGATTGTCAAAATCCTCAAACATGTAAATACGCGTCACCTTATACACACGCTCGATATTCTCTGGATCTAACACGCTATAAATCCAGCCAATCAACCCACAAGGTGTTCCGATATCGCCATGAATATAATTAAAGAACTCTTCATCTGACAATGAACGAACAAAATCATTCACGGCTTTGTTTACCAAGATATTAACTTCTTCAAAACTGAGTAATCCCACATTAGCCATTTCAATCTCTGCAAGCTGATCAAACGTACGTTCGTGCTCTTCCCGCACAGCAGCACTCACAGTACTTACCTCTTCGCTCGTAGCAATATCTCCAATATAAAGCCATTGCATCATCAAACGAATTTGGTCTTCACCCAACTCACGGCCATCATTCAAATAATAAATAATGGCATCAGCAATATCATCAGCATCTTTTGAAATATATTTTTTAGGCGTATCTTCGGGATTGATGTTGATATCAAAATGCTCTATCAAGTCATCGTCCATCATCTGTATTGTAATGTGTCGATGATTATTTAAAGGTATCATGACATCTTTGCGTTTGTATAAAGCCTGAATACTTGGGTGTGAGAAATATTTAGCAAGCAACGCTTTCGTAAAATGCCCAGTGAACACATCCCCTTTCAAACGTGCAACACGACCACTTCTATTAATATATTCTTGCTCTCCCCCAGTAATATACTGATTTGGGTCAGACGGCAATACAGAGACTTTATCTTGAATCGCAAAAACACGCTGCATTACATCCTTAAACACATCTTTTACCCTTGTTTCTTTGCCATTAACGACCACAACGCTTTGCAAATCTTCGTATTCACCCGACCAATCATTAATAATTTTCAGTTTACTATTCCAAGACGCCAACTTACCTTGCTTTTGAGATAAACCCTTCAACAAGGTAAACCCAATACAGCAGCCTCTTTCAAACTCGGCTTCGCCGTTTTTGCCATCAACCGTAAAAGGGGTGTCATGATAAATAGAATTATCGGAAGCTAGCTTTTTATCGGTTCTATCGCGCTTAAGGATTAAATATTTTTTGAACTGCGCAAGATAAATATCGTGATACATCTCAAGCTCCCCGTTAATTTATTTTTATTCTGTTTTTTTAGTAAAAAACGCTATTCTTGAACATATTATAGTCAAGGCTGAGGGGGTAAACAAGAAGATTCAGGCTAAATGTCTATTTTTAACACATTGATTTTATGGGAAAAAATTAATTTCCAGCCACTTTCATCATAATATAGGGGTTATAAGACTCGGTTTTGAACTCAAATTTATGATAAAGGCCGTGGGCGTCTTCGGTCATTAAGAACCAGCGGAAGATACCGCGCAGGTCAGGATGATTAAAAATATACTTCAATAAAGCCTTACCTATTCCATTACCGCGGTAAGGTTCATCCACAAACACATCCCACAAGGAAGCAAACTCGGTTTTATCAGTAATCACACGCGCAAAACCAACTTGGGCATTGTTTAAATAAATACCGAAGCAAAGTGAATTTTCAATGACGAGCGGAAAACGCTCGGGCGGTAAGCCTGTGGAATAACGTGAAGGCACGCACAAGAGTTGATACAGATATTCTAAATTCAGCCGCTTTTTATCAAAGCTGAACACAAACTCGCCAAATTGTCCATCTGCATAAGGAACGCGTAATGCCATCGTAAAACTCTTTTGTCCATTGATCAACAATGCTCTACAATATCACATAATCCCATCAAAGGCGAACCCATGGCCAAAGCTAAACAAATTTTCTGCTGCCAAACCTGCGGCACCACTTATCCGAAATGGACAGGCCAATGTACAGGCTGCTCTGCGTGGAATACCATTGTCGAAGAAGCAGCGCCTATCCCCTTGCATCCGCGTCAAGCGGGCTATGCAGGGCTTGAACCTGTCATCACACGCATGGCAGATGTCACGCTCAATGAACAAACGCGCTTAAGCACAGGCTCGCCAGAGCTAGACCGCGTATTAGGTGGCGGTTTGATTATGGGCTCGGCTATTTTAATTGGCGGCAACCCGGGCATTGGGAAATCAACCATTCTGTTACAAACCATTGCGCATCTTAGTCAATCACAAAATGTTTTATATGTGACGGGTGAAGAGTCGCCTGAACAAGTCACACTGCGCGCACGACGTTTAGGTTTACCCGAAGATAAAGTTTGGTTATTGGCTGACACACAAGTGGAATCGATTCTAAATCACGTTAAAATAGAAAAGCCGCGCATTTTAGTGATTGACTCTATTCAAACCATGCACACACAATTATTAACATCCGCACCTGGTTCAGTCGGGCAAGTGCGTGAAAGTGCAATGCAACTTGTCAGTTACGCAAAACAAACGCACACCGCATTGTTTTTAGTCGGGCATGTCACCAAAGAAGGCAGTTTAGCAGGACCGCGTGTGCTTGAGCACATGGTTGATACGGTGCTTTATTTTGAAGGTGAACAAGACAGTCGTTACCGTATGATACGCGCGTTTAAAAATCGCTTCGGTGCAGTTAATGAATTGGGTATCTTTGCGATGACTGAAAAAGGCTTAAAAGAAGTAAGTCACCCTTCTGCTATTTTTCTTTCACGCTACGATACGCCCGTACCAGGCAGCGTGATTACCGCGACCAAAGAAGGCTCGCGTCCTTTACTGGTTGAAGTACAAGCGCTGGTCGATAGCACGCAAGCGCCTAATCCGCGGCGTTTATCAGTGGGCTTAGATACGCAACGTTTAACAATGTTACTGGCAATTCTCAGTCGACATTCTGGTTTATCAACACACAGTTTAGATGTGTTTTTGAATGTGGTGGGTGGTTTGCAAATTGTTGAGCCCGCTGCTGATTTACCCATTATTTTAGCGATATTATCGAGTTTACGTAATCGACCCTTACCACCTGAGCTTATCACTTTTGGTGAATTAGGATTATCTGGTGAAATTCGTCCTGTACCCGGCGGGCAAGAACGCCTGAAAGAAGCCGCCAAACACGGTTTTAAAATTGCTATTATTCCTAAAGCGAATGCGAGCAAAGAAAAAATTGAAGGTTTGACAATTAAGCCCGTTCAAACGCTGAAAGAAGCGATTGATTGCTTCGACTCAATTTAAAATAGTATTGAGAATATGCGCCAATCGGTAGCCCGCTAAGGCTGCCGCTTGTTGTGCGGAAGTTTGCCCTTGTGATTCATACGCAGATGAAACATTTTCATTTTCGCGCGTGTTATAAGCAAGTTGTTTCGCACGATCAATGCCTTCATTGACCCAATTGGTCGGTTGCAAATCTGCTCCGGCTTTATTAAACATTGCTTCAGGATATAAGTTTGTAATTTGTTTTGCTAAATTACGCGCTGTCTCAACATCCGTCCCCACATTAAATTTACCCAGCGCACTATCCCACACACTGTGTAAATTCATTTGTTTACCATGGAATTTAATTAAAAAATCATTACCACCGCGGTCACCATTAGGATGCGCCGATGAAAAACCGGTGAGTGTATGCATAGGTTCGTGTAAATCACCAACAATATGAATTAACATCGCTAAACATCGCGCACGCTCAAAATGATTTCCATTTTTATTCGCGAGTGCAGCTTGTGCTTGTTGAAATGCCCAGATCGCATTGTCTGTATCAATTTGATTATTCGCCGGTGAGCCATCTAAAGAAACACCGGTATCAATATAATGCCAGCGTGAATATAAATTAATTTTCTGTGCTTTGACTGCATCTAGCCACGTTGCTGATTCTTCAAACTGATTTATTTCCGGGTATTCTTCGTGAAATGTTCTAGTTAATTTATCTATCTCAGCTTTTGCTTTAGGCGTTAACTGCGCATATGCAATGCTCGCAACCACCATGTGACCCATCGGGTTCCAAGCAAACGATAAAATTGGGAAAAAAAGAAAGACTACGAAAAGTGAAACGCGAGATAAGCCAGAGATTGCGGACATTCAGAATTCCTATTCGATGAGCCGACAACCAAGACTAACAAAAATTAATTCTAATGGGAATAGGGGAAAACGCTTATATCTTTGCTGAGTATGTAGACTTTGTTAATGCTGCTAGGTGATTTTCAATAATATGACGCACTTCAGCGTGTACAGCCTCATTCGTGATTTCCGTATTAGCATCATTCATTGGATTTAAATTGAATAAACCATCATCGGCGGTCGACAAATGTGACATTTCATTTGAAAAAATAGTATGGATCAATTCAACATATTCTTTACAATGAAGATTCGCCAATCTATTTTGATCTGCCGTTGATAAGTCTTGTGTTAACATCGCCGTTAACACAAATTTTGCATCTTCAACACTTAAGGTGTTTACATCTTCAAAAATATAATCTAAAGCTGATGCAATAATAATTTTTTGATGTTGATTAATGGTTTTTTTCTGCGGTATTTTCTGCGTAAATAATGAAAATGTTAAACGACTTAATTCAAGTTCATCTTCTTCAACGCGTTCGCTTGGATATTGCGACAGCGCTCTTTGAAGAAACTCGCTAGAAATAATTTCTAATTTTGCTAACGTTCGCAAATTTTTTTGCATAATATCTGCGTTATAACACTCTAGCTGAAATGAATTGTTTACCCATTGATGCGCGATATTGGCATTTGTCATTTTATCTTTGATATAGCCACCATGTTGATCGGACAATGGAAACAATTGAACCTGATGACGCGGCATGAATTCTGAGGTGACTGAAAAAGTTAAGGCCTGAATCAGGCTATGCTCAGTTTTAAGGGCAGCGACATATACAGGGTTTGAAGGCATTTTCTTCTCAATCTGGTCGGGTTAAAATAGTGCATATTTTATACAGGTACGACTGGAAAAATCAAGCATTAATCTTAATTTTTGGCCGGCTAGTCTTGCGCGTGAATAACTCATAAGCGGAAGTAAGCGCATGATTGGCAACGATTTCTACCGGCAACCCAGCACCCCAGAGTACAACTTCATCATTTAACGCAGCGCTTGATTGCGACCCTAAATCAATCGCGAGCATATCCATCGACACCCGTCCTGCTAATACACACTGTTGTCCATTCACCAAAACAGGTGTGCCGCTTTTTGCCTGTTGCGGGTAACCGTCTCCATAACCCACCGCTGCAATACCAATGGTGGTCGGTTCGCTCGCCGTCCATGTTCCGCCGTAACCGACTTTCTGACCGCGCTCAATCGGGTAAACGGCAATTAATCGTGATGAAAATGTCATCACCGGTTTCAAACCATGCATCTCACCGGTTTGCTTCGCGATGGGTGATGCACCATATAAAATTAATCCTGGGCGCACCCAATCGGCATGGGATTCAGGAAAACTTAAGATGCCGCCAGAATTGGCTAAACTCAAAGGCACGTTTAAACCATCAACTAAGGAATTGAATAATTGAATTTGCGCGTTCGTAGCCGGACTTTCCGCATTATCAGATTCGGCAAAATGGGTCATCACACCTATCGGTTTTGCAACACAGGTTAACTGCGATAATTTTTCATAAACCGTTTTAAAATGCGCGGGTGTAACACCCAAGCGATTCATTCCCGTATTTATTTTAATCCAGCAATGCAGTGGTTTTTTTAATTTGGCAGATTCCAGCATTTTAATTTGCGCTTCATGGTGCACAATCACCGTAAAATTATGCAAAGCTGCAAGCGTTAACTCATCCGCGTGAAACAACCCCTCCATTAAAAATATTGGCGTTTTAATACCGGCATCACGCAAAACAATGCCTTCTTCTAAAGAGGCAACACCGAGGCCGTCTACATCTTGCAGGGTTTTCGCAACGGTAATCATGCCGTGGCCGTAAGCATTGGCTTTTACCATTGCGAGCACTTTTGACTTAGGTGCCATTAATCGAATTTGTTTTAAGTTGTGTCGTAGCGCTTGTAAATCAATGGTAACGTGGGCTGGCCGACTCATTCCCTTTCCTTAATATTGTCCTTGGCGCGTAAAATTTTCAAACCGTGTATATTGCCCTAAGAAAGTCACCCGAATTTTCCCAATCGGACCGTTACGTTGTTTACCAATAATAATTTCAGCCGTGCCTTTATCAGGGCTGTTATCATTATAAACTTCATCACGATAAATAAACGCAATTAAATCGGCATCTTGCTCGATAGCGCCTGATTCACGCAAGTCTGACATAACTGGACGTTTGTCTGTACGTTGTTCTAAACCACGGTTAAGCTGAGATAAAGCAATGACTGGCACTTTTAATTCTTTCGCTAAGCCTTTTAAAGACCGCGAAATTTCAGAAATTTCTGCCGTTCTATTTTCATTATTGCCTGGCACTTGCATCAGCTGCAAATAATCGACAACAATTAAACCCAATTGGCCGTGTTCTTTTGCTAAACGTCGTGCACGTGCACGCATTTCAGCTGGACTAAGCGCTGGGGTATCATCAATATATAAAACAATTTCAGATAACATACTGACCGCCGATGAAAGACGCGGCCAATCATCGTCCGTTAATTTACCGGTACGAATACGTAATTGGTCAATGCGGCAAAGCGACGACAACATACGCATCACAATCGCCTCACCCGGCATTTCCATACTGAACACTAAAACAGGCAGGCGTGATTTAATCGCGACATTTTCAGCAATATTCATCGCAAACATCGTTTTACCCATAGAAGGACGACCCGCAATAATAATTAAATCAGACGATTGCAGGCCAGAGGTCATGTCATCTAAATCAGCAAACCCTGAAGAAACGCCAGTGATCGCATTCGTTGAATGGAACAGGGTATCAATTTTATCCATGGTTTTAGCGAGATAACTTTGTAAATTTTGAGGCCCTTCACCACGCGAACCTTGTTGCGAAATTTGGAAAACACTGCGTTCGGCTTGATCTAATAATTCTGTAATTGAGCGACCCTGCACATTATACGCGCTTTCAGTAATATCGCTCGCTGCCATTAACAAACGACGCAAAACGGCGCGCTCTTTGACAATATCGGCATAGGCTGCAATGTTTGCAGCACTCGGCGTATTGTTGGTGAGTTCAAATAAATAAACCTCACCCCCAACCTGCTCTAATTCGTGCGATTCACGTAAAGTTTCAGAAACGGTTAACACGTCTACCGGTTTACTTTGCTCAATTAAACGCGCCATCGCTTTAAAAATTAAGCGATGTTCGTGTTTATAAAAGTCATCTTGCATTAAGCGTTCAGCCACTTGATCCCAAGCGCGTGCATCTAACATTAAGCCGCCTAGCACTGATTGCTCGGCATCGACGGAATGCGGTGGCACTTTCGCCCCGACGGGCACGGGTCTATTCGCAGAAAATCGCTTGGTTGATAGAGCGTCAGTCATTGTCCGTTACCTGAAAGAAAGTGGTTATTGTTGCAAACAACTATAACATAAATTAAAAAAAATCCCATGCGGCGCACGCCACACGGGATTTTTGTTTTTTGCTCAAAAACACTTAGGCTGCTGCAACAATGCTCAATTTAATTGCTGCAGTGACATCACCATCTAATTCGATAGTCACTTCATAGTCGCCTACGGTGCGTAAGGTGTTTTGTGGTAAGCGAATTTCGCTTTTTTCCACAACCACACCTGCTTTTGCTAAGGCATCAGCCACGTCACGAATGCCGATAGAACCGAACAATTTACCTTCGTCGCCCACTTTAGCAGCGATCACCAACGCAGGTGCATCGTTCAGTAATTTTTGTCTTTCTAAGGCATTTGCATGCTTTTCAGCTGCCATTTTTTCCAATTCAGCGCGGCGTTGTTCAAACTTTTCTAAGTTTGCTTTGCTTGCAAAAACTGCTTTACCTGTTGGAATTAAAAAATTACGGGCAAAGCCAGGTTTAACCTTCACTTTGTCACCGAGTACGCCTAATTTGCGTACGTTTGTTTGTAAGATAACTTCCACCGTCTTATCCTCTCTCTTCGTTAAACCTTGCCAAAACGTTTACGTATATCGAACCAAATATCAAACAGCGCAAGCATTGAAACCAGCAACATACTGGTTGGCAGCGCCAAGATTAAAGTGATATACACCAAACTTAACCAAAGTAATCGTGCAGGTGATGCAATATGCCCAAATAAGCAGTGAACCACGCTCAAGCCTGCGGCCGTAAACAACACGTAAAGCACAGGCATAATATCGAGCACAACTGTGTTGCCCCAATAAGAAAGTGCTAAGCTCAATACAAACAATACCCCAGCCAATTTGCTTAAGGTAATGTGGTGTAGTTCACGCTTTACCAACCCGGGTAAATACACAATGCCTTGCCACCAGCGCGCAACAATCAGTTGCATCACTGCATTCAACAAAACAGCCACCACCAGCACGCCGGTCGCGTAATATTTTGTGACATTAATGGAAGCCATTTGTACATCGGTGGCATCACTCACGGCGCCTGATAAAACACCAGACACCGCTGTTGTTGCTTCATTGTAATAAGTAGACAGCTGTGCCATCCACCAATCAGCAATGTTTGGATATATCAAATGCACAATACTAATAAATAAAACACCTAATAAGGCGCTGACTTGAAGCAAACTGCTCCAGCTTGCTTTACGATTGAGCATGATTGCAAATATATACGTCAGCACGTTACTCAACATAGCAACAGCGAGGGCTGCCCACATCATGACAGGAACAGATTTTCCATGATGGTCGGACAAATAAAAACTACCCAAGTAAGGCAAGGTCGCGGCCAGTGTAAATACTAAGCCTTTCATTGCCCCTTTTCGCAAGGTGACTAACGATGCAAACATAATGCCAAACACACCCACCACCGGAATGAAGGTGCTAAAAAACGTTAGCAGCAGTGCAAACCGGCGATGATTAAATAAATAATGTGTGTAGCGTTGCAACCACATAAAGTCTAGTGCCTGTCGGTGTAAGGAATTAAAGCAAGCGTACGAGCAATTTTAATTGCGTTCGTTAACTTACGTTGGAAACCTGCTTTTGTTCCGGTAATACGGCTATGAACAATTTTGCCATTTTCCATAATAAATTTTCTCAGCATGTTGACATCTTTGTAATCAACATCTTTGATTTTATTAGCGGTGAAATAGCACATTTTTTTACGACGAAAATAGGCCATGATGTAATCTCCCGTTATATACGTTAATTAGGCTTCTTCAGAAGCGTCTGGTGCGGCAGCTGGTGCTTCTCTTCTACCACGGCCTTCATGATCACGACCGCCTTCCATGTCACCGCGGCCTTCTTTTTCGCGAGCAATGGGGGATGGTTCAGTGATAGCACGTGTTGTACGAAGTACCAAGTTACGAATGACCGCATCGTTATAACGAAAGTTTTCGGTTAATTCGTTAACTACTGATTGAGGACATTCTAAGTTCATCAGAACGTAGTGTGCCTTCATTAAGTTGTTGATAGGGTAAGCTAATTGACGACGACCCCAGTCTTCTAGACGATGCACTTTGCCTTTGTGTTGCGTGACTAAGTTAGTGTAACGCTCAATCATGCCAGGGACTTGTTCGCTTTGATCTGGGTGTACTAAAAATACGACTTCATAATGTCGTAGTGTTTCTGCTTGCTTCATTAAAAGCTCCTCACGGTTTAATCAGCGACGTCCACCATTGAACGCCACAAGGAGTTAACCTCATTTTTAAGGTTGCTCATTCTACGCAACTTATAGGGTGGTTGCAAGCACACCACGCAGGAAAACACATATTTTAACACTATGAAAAATATAGAAATTTACTAATTTCAATCGCCCTCCTCGCCTATTCTTTAAAAAATGGCTTAAAAAACAGCCAACTACCGAACTATTTTTACACTTCCCGCTTGACAAAGCCCCTCAGAACTTTAAGAATAGGCGCCTCACGAAAGGCTATGTAGCTCAGTTGGTTAGAGCGCGGCACTCATAATGCTGAGGTCGGTGGTTCGAGTCCACCCATAGCCACCAATTACCCCCCCTATTTTTTTAACACCGCATCAACCCGAACGAAGCGTAGGGCGTGCACGGCAAACGTGTTTTTTACGTTTGACGTAATCCGCCAACTTTTAAAGCTTTTAAACATTTAAAAAGCTTTTAAAAACCTATGACACCCACCACGCTCATTCGTGCTTTCCGCCGTGACTACAAGCACTTCTTCGCTTTGTGCTAATAAACTAGAAGCGGTAAAAACCCATCGTTTCGTTAAATGATGCGTCTATTCTTCAGCCCCCCGGAAGAATAGTTCTTAAAAATTGACTACCCTCAAAGAACTCGGTACGATGCAGAAAAATTATACAAACTGAGGGGTTGAGGATGTCACGGTCAAGGTTGCGAGCAGCGATTGCGGGTGCGGATCAGTCATTTTTTAAGTATGAATTAAATGGGCAGATGCGCATTGAAGCGCGGGAGATTGAGGGGCAAGATCAGGCTGTGCTTGTCATTAGCGATGATTTTTTAAAAGCATGCAATCTTGATGTCAATACGCAAGACATGGGTAAAAGCTTATTACCAACGCAAACTTATTATCCTCTGTTTAGCAAGCCTGCTAACTTTCGATACATTGAGTGGGAAAAGATTCCGCTGATTAAAATAGACAGTCTTCGTGCAGGCGAGCACTGTTTCCAAATTGTTTGTGATCCAGAAGAAGCTGATGAAGATTTTTTTCAGCGATTTGCCGAGAGAGCCATTCAAGATCGACTTAATGATCATCATAAAATACTGATGCAGAATAATAAAAACCTCGTTCCATTTTTTCATGCCTGCATTGAAATGCAAAAACGAGTTTATAAAATTCCTTATGACTCTACAGACCCCAAAAATATCGAAATGCATAATATGGTCGAGAGATTGTTTGGTGAATTTCAAACAACCATGCGAGATATTGCTAAAATCTATGAAGCCATCACAACAAATACTGGTTGCCAAGTATTATCGGCATTATTTCCGAAATACTACTCTGCACAAAGTCTTATTGATGAAAATATACTTGAAAAATATCTCGCACGCCTTCATACGCAATCTAAAGATTTTGCGGTTGCAAAAAAAGGAAAAATAATCGGTATAGTGCTCATTGCCACTGCGGTTTTGTTAGTACTGGCCGCGCTGTTTGCTTCAATCGCTGTCTCCGGCTTGCCTCTTATTGCATTAGGCGTTGCAGGACTTGTCGCAGCATTAACGAGTATACCCTTTCTCAAGTCACCACAACACTTCAGCACTGCAAGCAAATTAATGCATCAACATTACAGCTTCTTTACAGAAAAAAATAAAGCCCTGAAACACAAAACACCTGAACAACCGCTGATGCTACCCCATGCATTCATATAAATAAAAACGCCGTGAATGAATCATCACTCACGGCATTTTTTATTATTAAATGCAAAGTCATGCAAACTGATCAGCTTTAACTTAAATTAAGCGCTAGAAATTTCCACTGCAATTCAAAGGCTTCAACAAACGAGCGTGGCAGTGCGCCAATCATACGATCAACACGGCAAAGGCTTGCTAGCATCACAATGGCTTCTTGCGTATTTAAAGAAACATCTTCAGTTAACAGTCCACGTTCACCTTCCCAGGCAGGTAAATAAGTTGCATCAGACAAATCTGACTGTTTAATCGCCGCGTGGGCGCGTTCTGCAATATTTTCCAAATTCTCTTTCCACCAGGTTTGATCTTCCGAGACCTGCGTGAATAAACTTGCTGTTGTTGCTGCTATCTCGTTTTCTAAGGTTTGCAAAGTTGCTTGTGCTTCAGCGATATTCAGTTGTTTCATAAGAGATGTTGAATCCTTTTTAAACATTTTTCATCGAATTGTTGTTGTGAGACCCCTCACAGCGACCGAATATAGTCGTTTTTTTTCTTAATGTAAATAGAAACGACCATATAATTTCGTTATTGGGGTTTACATTGTTTAAGAACGTCCATATAATCTCGCTCATGCTTATGAATGGTCTAAATAATGAAAAATAATCTATGCAGCACGCTAAATATGCTAATGGCAGATGCCCGTATTAATTCCAGTGAATTAGCACGCGCTACCGGCCTACCAGCCACCACCATCAAACGCATTCGCAATAACACGCAATGCAACCCCACCCTTTCAACCTTAGAACCCATTGCGAATTATTTTTCAATCACCCTCAATGAATTGCTTGGCAAGCACAAAATTCAACCACAACACGGCTCAACACTGCCTTTGTTAAAATGGTCTGATGACTTTCAGTTGGCTATTCACCAAAACGATACACACACTATTAACACCGAATTATCACTGCCCGCCGGCAGCTTTGCGCTACCCATTGAAAGTGATGAACTCCACCCCTTCTCAAAAGGCGGCGTTATTTTAATTGACTGCACCCGCACACCGAAAACCTTCGATTACGTGATTATTAAGCAACAAGGTGGTACTGAAGCGATATTGAAAAAATTAATTATCGAGGGCAATGAGAAATATCTAAAATCACTGGTGCCGGGCATACAACTCACCCCGCTGTCTGAGCTAACGCAAATATTAGGCGTTGTTACGCAATATAAACTGAACTCCTCCCCCCTTTAAGTTTTTGTGCTTAACCCGAACGAAGCGTAGGGCGCGATTAAAGCTTTTAAAATTTAAAAAGCTTTAATCGTTGGCGGATGACGCGGCGAAAAACACGCCGCTAATCGCGCCCTACACCTCATCCAAGGTGAGTAAATGCAACTATTTTAAAGCATTGGGCGGCGATTCGGCTCATACGCCTCAGTAGGCGCAGGTCCAATGGCTTTATTTAATTTTTCTCTGAATTTATTTAACCAAGGGCCGTATACAGGATGCTCGTTATCCGACGGTTTGATTTCACGCGCCTGCAAATCATCTGGCAATAAAAACTCATACATTGGCCCACCAACATCAGTATAGATAGGATGCTGATAGTTAGTGTAATGAAATTTAATTTTATACTCTTCAAATACCGTCGCTAAAAATGGTGCAAAATCCCCTTTGATATAATCAAAGTCAAACGACCTTTGCTTATTAGCAACCGCATACATTAATTTGCTTATGAATATCTGCTCAAATCGAATAGACGAATTAACAATGTCGCTTGCTCTACTTCTAGTAAATAAACTAACATCTGCTAACTGCGCTTTGTCTTTTTCATTTTCACGCGATAAATTATCTAATGCTAACTTCATCGCCTCAATTTTTTCAGACCGCTTAGCAATGGTTTTCTCTAATGAAGAAGTTTGCTTTTCTGCTGCGTTCGGATTTTTCGATGCAAGAATTGTCGCAGACTCACCACTTTTTATGGTATGCAACGATTGATGAAACCACCCACGATCTGGAGTGACATAAGAACTAAAAGGCTGTTGAACGGAAACAATAGGGGTAACTGACTTTAACGACGAAACAGGCATTGATTTGGAAATACGAGCGAGGGCTTCTGCTGATTTTCTAAACATGGTAAAACTCCTTTTATTTATTTTTTTAGCTGCAAAAAATATATCACCAAAAAATCACACGCATGTTAGTGAGATTTCTCAAGGAATACAAGCAATATCTATTTCACGGACAACCAGCCAAAATTTACTCATTTTTAAATATATATTTAAGATAGCGCCAACCCAACAGCATGAAACGCTGCCGAGTCACAACGGCGCATCTTTAGATATCGCTTTAATTAAATACATTACAGCATTGGTGCAAATGTAGACCGCTGTTCAGCCTCATTTTTCGGTGAAAGAACCGCTTCCAACTGCTTAGCAAATCCACTCAACCAATGTGCATAAACCGGATGTTTATCTGTAAAATCTAATTGATTAGCACGCGCTTTGATATTGTTTGGCAACCGCAATTCATACCACATTGCGCTACCGCGTGTCGGGTGATCAACAACTTCTTTCGTCATTGTGATATTAAACGCTCTCAACACAAGATTAATAAAATTAACATGATGGCCGGGAATATATTGAATAATGCAGCGCTTCTTATCGCCTTCAACTGCTTCGCTCAATGATTTAAGCAAGGCCGCTTCAAATTTGCTAGCACCTTTGACGATTGAACTTGCCACTTCATAATCACACAATGAAAGCGTGTTTACACGCGCTTTTTCATCTGCATTCTTTTGATTAAGTTCAGTAATCACCTGTTGCGAATCATCCACCAGAGACTGATGCGCATTTATTGCTGATGAACGTTGAGACATTGATTTAAATAAATTGATAGACTCGCACTTAGCAGTTTCTTCATCTTTTGTAGATAAAACAGACTCATAGGCTTCTCTGCTTATCGAGGCAGATGAAAAAGACGCTGACGCTATACCGGAAAAACGCTGTCTTGAAACAACTCTAGGAAGATTTTTAAACAATATTGCTGTGGATTTTCTAAACATGATAAAACTCCTTTATTTGTTTTTTTAAAACAATAAAAAATATCATCAAGAAATCACGAGCATGCTAGTGAGATTTTCCTGGAAATACAAGCAATATCTATTTTATTAAACATTGCCTGAATTTTAATCAAAGATTTGCCTCGTGAAAATCCTCACTTGCATATTTTATAATCTCACCATTCTTCAGGAGATTATTCGCTTCTAACGTTCGAAAATATTTCATCAACGCCGATATTGGATTAAATCCACCCTACTCTTTCACCCACTTACAGAAGATAACGATATTTATCTTTTACGACATCTAAAAGCGAGCACTTGGAGTCTTCTGTGAACGAATAATAACACCACAGATTTGTTCTCTAAAATTATCTAACCAAGCCTTATAAATCGGGTGTCCATCCTCAAAATGTGCTTTATCAATCGTCCTTAATTTGGCTGGCAAATATAATTTACACCAGTCTTTGCCACCAGGCTCAACATGTTTAGGAATAGCCATTTTAATATCAAAATCATCAAGCGCTGTCTGTAAGAAATTGAGATGCTCCCCTGGAATGTAAAGAAACTCACATACATCGCTTTCATAGTAAAGAGCCTCTCTTAATGCGCAAAGTAACGCAATTTCAGTGTCCTTTGAACCCTCAATAATGGCCTTTGCTTTTTCATCTGTATAGAGCTCTACTGAAGACAATCTCTCTTTATCTTTCGCATTATCTCTATCAAGCATCTCACCCAAAGAAGCTAATTCTTTAATTTTAGATGACCGCTCTGCAATCGCAGCAGATAAAGAATATGCCTCATTAGTCTCTTTTTTATCGACCGACCGTACAATTTTTACATAGTCTTCACTTGAAAGAAGCTTCATATCTCCCGGCAAGTAATACACACGTTGAAATTTTTGAGAAACAGCACGCGTTACCCGTACCGTTTTGGAGAAATTAAATAATGTGGCTGCGGATTTTCTAAACATGATAAAACTCCTTTTATTTATTTATTTTTTTTAACACAACAAAAAAACACCCTCGAAAAACAGACGCATCTTAGTGATGTTCGGCAACAAACACAAGCGTTATCTATCTTACACAGAACCATCAAATAATGGTCTAAATATAGTCAATTAGGCTGCCTTTCCTTGCTTTCTAAACCCTGTTAAACTGCCGTAAATTTCCTCAAACGACGAGAACGCCCATGCCAACTTTACAAGAAATTATCCAACACGCCGACCAGTCGTTTTTCAAATACGAACTGAATAACAACATGCGCATTGAAACACGCACTGTTGATAATGATGAAATGGTTCTACTGGTGATTAGCGATGATTTTTTTAAAGCTTGCGGACTGAACCCCAATCTACAAAATATTAATGCGGACTTACTCACGCATGACACGATTGGAAATAATTTATTTAAAAAATACACAGATAATCCGAATGAGCACTGCTACAGCATCCCCTTCGAAGCTTTTGAGGATTCAAAAGGGATGACAAATTTAATTAATTCTGCAATCAAAAAAAAGTTACAAACTCAATATCACGAAACACTCATGAAGAATAATAAAAGCCTCACCCCATTTTTTCTGGCTTCCAACGAAATGAAAAAGAAACTCGATAAAAAGCTAGCACGACCGCATAACTCTGATGCTCTGCTTAAAGACATCGAAAAATTTAATAAATTTAAAACAACTATGCAAGATATTGCAAGAATTGAAGAGGCCATCGCAAATAATACCGCTGTGACTTTAAGCATAGGTTACGGTAAAAAAACCTATTCCGCAGACGCTTTAAAAAAAGAAAACATTCTAGGAAAATACTTACAGATTCTTCACAACCAATCACAAGATTCTATTATTGCAGGTAACGTTAAATTAATCGGCACATTGTTACTCGTTGCTGCTGCGTTAACCATGGCGGCATTAATCATCGCTGCATTTACCATCATGATGACCCCAGGTGTTTTTATATCCGCAGCAATTGCAGTACCTCTCATATTCACCTCACTCGCGTCTGGATTCACTGGCGCGATTTTTTCTGAAGCACCTCAACACTTCACAACCATTGGCCGATTAATGCATAAGCATTACAACTTTTTCAAACAAAAGCATATTAAACAGAATAATCAAGAAGAGGCGAACTCACGGCTTGTCATCGCATAAATAGAAACGGGAGCTTGTGCTCCCGTTTTTTTATCTCGCTTTACACAACACCCGAATCAATTGCGGCTTGTTTTACAGCAGAAGAGACACGTTCTTTCAAACGCGGGTCGGTGGGTTTTGGTAACAAATAAGTCGGCCCAAACGAAATGCTCCGCTCAACTCCATAAGCAATCAGCACTTCGTTCGGAACCGGCTCTTTAGCTAAATCTTTAATGGCATGCACTGCGGCTAATTGCATGGCTTCATTAATACAGGTTGCGCGTGCGTCTAATGCACCGCGGAACAAATAAGGAAAGCATAATACATTATTTACTTGGTTAGGGAAATCACTTCTTCCCGTTGCCATAATTAAATCTGAACGTTCAGCTAATGCAACAGAAGGTAAAATTTCAGGCGTTGGATTAGACAATGCAAAAATAATAGGTTTATCAGCCATGGTTTTTACCGCACTGGCGGGCAATAAATCAGGACCTGATACACCGATGAATACATCAGCGCCAACCATCACATCAGCTAAAGTTCTATCTTCTGTGACTTGTGCAAATTCGCGCTTTTCATCATTCAAACTACTACGACCAGCGTGAATCACCCCTTCACGGTCAACCATGAATAAATTTTCTTTGGTCGCACCTAAACTTAATAATAAACGCATGGTGGCAATACCGGCAGCCCCTGCGCCTAAACACACAATTTTCACGGTCGATAAGGTTTTGCCTTGTAGTTCCAAGGCATTCAACAATGCAGCAGCAACCACAATAGCAGTGCCTTGTTGGTCATCATGCAATACTGGAATATTTAATCGTTCTTTTAACTGTGCTTCTACAAAGAAACATTCTGGCGCTTTAATATCTTCAAGATTAATGCCACCAAATGTAGGAGAAATTCTCACAATGGTTTCAACAAGCACTTCAGGATCGTTACAATCAATTTCAATGTCGAACACGTCAATGTCAGCAAAGCGCTTAAATAAAGCAGCCTTACCTTCCATGACTGGCTTGCCAGCCAACGCGCCCACATTACCCAAGCCGAGCACAGCGGTACCGTTAGTGATCACGGCAACGAGATTCCCTTTACTGGTATATTGATAAGCCGCTTCAGGATTATTCGCAATTTCTTTCACTGGCTCAGCCACCCCAGGGGTATAGGCTAAAGATAAATCGAGTTGCGACTCAGTGGGTTTACTAAGCGCAACTTGAATTTTTCCAGGAACAGGTAAAGCGTGATAATCTAGCGCAGCCCGACGTAACGTTTCGGACATTATTTGCTTGATTCCTTGCTACCATCATTCGTTTTCGGTGTAGAACGTGTACCGAATTTTTGACGGAAACGATCAATACGACCTGCGGTATCGACCACTTTTTGCGTGCCCGTGTAAAACGGATGGCATTCTGAGCAAACTTCACACTGAATGGTATTTTTGCTGCTGGTTGAACGTGTTTCAAAGGCATTCCCACAACTACAGGTGACTTTGACGGTATTATATGTTGGATGGATTTCTGGTTTCATTCCGACGAACCCCTATAAATAAGGGCGAAATGATACCTAAGAATAGTTTATTAATCAAGGAGAAGTCGCAAAACCCGCCTCAAAAAACCCTGTTTTCTTAATAATCAATAGATTACAAAGGCTAAGAAAAACGGGCAGCGACGGGGGCGTGGTCTGAGGGGCGCTCGAGCGCGCGGGGCGCTTTATCGATAACACAGCGTTCACAAGCGTTGGCCAGCGCCTGAGACACTAAAATATGGTCAATTCTGAGCCCCATTTTTCGTTTAAACGCATTCATGCGATAATCCCACCACGAATATTCTTGTGCGCTTGGGTGTTGCGCGCGAAATAAATCAGTGAAACCTAAATCAAGAATACCTTGTAATGCCGCACGTTCACGGTCGCTAAATAAGACATGCCCTTCCCACGCTTTAGGGTCGTGCACATCTATTGCGTTCGGTGCAATATTAAAATCACCTACAACAACACAACGCGCATGTTTTTTTAATTCGTCTTTCAGCCAAGCCGTTAAATGCGTCAGCCAATTAAGTTTATAAACATATTTTTCTGAATTTACCGATTCGCCGTTAGGCACGTATAAATTAATGACACGCACGCCATCAATGGTTGCTGCTAAAACGCGGCGTTGCGGGTCTTCGAAGTGGGGAATATCCGTAAGAATATCTTTAGCAGGTGAGCGTATTAGTAAGGCAACCCCATTATAAGTACGCTGGCCTGAAACCACAGCCTCATAACCCGCTGCTTTAATATCTGCGTAAGGAAAATCAGGCTCGGTAAGCTTAATTTCCTGCAACGCAAGTACTTGCGGTTTATTTTCCGCTAACCACGCTAGCACGTGCGGCAAGCGCACGCGCAGCGAGTTCACATTCCACGTTGCAATTGAAAATGACATTGCGTTAAGCGCTGTAGTACATGTCAAATTCAACCGGGTGCGTCGTCATATTTAAACGCATCACTTCTTCGCGCTTCAATTGAATATAGGATGCAATAATTTCTTTGTTGAACACGCCGCCCTCTAACAAAAAGTCGTGGTCTTGTTCAAGTGCATCTAAGGCATCGCCTAAAGAATGCGCCAAGCTTGGCATGGTTTTCACGCGCGCTGGATCCATGTGATATAAATCTTCATCAACCGGCGCACCCGGATGAATTTTGTTTTTAATGCCGTCTAAACCAGCCATTAACATAGCCGAAAATGCCAAATAAGGGTTTGCCAAGGCATCCGGGAAACGCACTTCAATACGACGTTCTTTTTCGCTAAAAACGTGTGGAATGCGAATGCCGGCTGAGCGGTTGCCTGAAGAGTAAACCATGGTCACAGGCGCTTCAAAACCGGGCACTAAGCGTTTATAACTGTTGGTGCTTGGGTTAGTGAAAGCGTTTAATGCGCGAGCGTG
Organism: uncultured Gammaproteobacteria bacterium; assembly: GCA_965653045.1. Lineage (GTDB taxonomy): Bacteria > Pseudomonadota > Gammaproteobacteria > DSM-16500 > DSM-16500 > Aquicella. Next base: position 1,135 of record CBFGYM010000004.1, on the reverse strand, counting down.
TTTGATAATGCCGCCGATGTAATAGAGAGCCATTTCAGACATACCGGCGTATTGATCGCCTGCAAATAAATTTTTTCCACCTTTCGCTAACGATTGATGGCAATGCAAACCGCTGCCGTTATCGCCAACCAAGGGCTTAGGCATGTAAGTGACCGTTTTCCCGTGCGCATGAGCGGTATTTGCAACCGTATATTTAAACGTTAGCATTTCATCAGCTTTGTGTAATAAAGTTGAATAACGCGTGGTAATTTCATTTTGACCGCAAGTAGCAACTTCGTGGTGATGCACTTCAGGTACCAAACCCATTGCTTCTAGGGCTTTGCACATCGCGCTGCGTAAATCGTGTGCGGAATCAACCGGGGGCACAGGGAAATATCCGCCTTTTGCACGCGGTCGGTGGCCGTGGTTGCCACCGTCAATTTCTTTGTTAGAGTTCCAAATCGCTTCGTCAGCATCAACAGCATAAGAGCAACCGCTCATTTGAATGTCCCAACGCACGCTGTCAAAAATAAAGAACTCAACTTCTTGACCAAAATAACAAACATCTGCAATGCCAGAGGAGGCTAAATACGCTTCGGCACGACGCGTGACTGCGCGCGGGTCGCTGATGTAGGGTTGGAAAGATTCGGGCTCGTAAACATCACAACGAACAATGGCTGTCGGTAGTTCACAGAATGGGTCAAGGACTGCGGTTTCTAAATCGGGGATTAATAACAAATCAGATTTATCTATGCTCTGCCAACCGCAAATGGAAGAACCATCAAACGCTTTTCCATATTTGAAAAAGTGATCGTCAATTTTCGAAGCTGGTAAGGTTACGTGATGCTCTTTCCCTCGTAAATCACAAAACCGTAAATCGACAAATTCAACTTCATGCGCGGAGATTATTTTTTTGAGTTTATTTGACATAACAGAGTCCCTTGAAATAGTTTCCGTATTCTAGCTGATATAGGTATATGTTTCGCAAGTGATAATAAATATTTATTTTAAAAGCGGCCTCCCCCTGCCCCCTCCAAATGAATTTACGTCATTCCATTGGGGTTAGTGCAAAATTTTCAAAAACAAAAAACCCCGGGAGATTACTCTTCCGGGGTTTTTTCGTGTTCGCGCCTGGCGATGACCGACTTTGGCATGG